>NZ_JBEPLH010000010.1:0-332772 GCF_040545135.1 Burkholderia sp. 572
CGCCACCAGGTGCAAGCACCCGTGCTGCCGTTCGACTTGCATGTGTAAGGCATGCCGCCAGCGTTCAATCTGAGCCAGGATCAAACTCTTCAGTTTAAACCTGTTACTGTTTTCGGTTCGGTTAAGAACCGGTCGCTCACTCAAAGCTGACAGGAATATGAATCACTTCATAAACCTGACTTACTTTAGTGTGAGACTCTTGATACTTTTGCTATCTGATCCGAAGATCAGCTCGCTTCCATCAAGCGCCCACACTTATCGGCTGTTAATTTTTAAAGAGCAATCTGCGAGGAACTTCGTGTTTCCCGGCAGCGCTGCGTTTTCAGCAGCAGAGAAGCGAGATTATGAACCGTGTTTCGCAGCTCGTCAACAACTTTTTACACTACATCGTTGCGACTGCGGGGTTCAACTTCCAGGCCAGCCGCGCGCCCGACACTGCAGCACACCACCAGCTTTGCTTCCTCTTCCGCACCGCGTTTCCGTTAGCGCGAAAGAGGCGTGATTCTAAGCACCCTCTTCCAACTGCGCAAGGGGTTTGACGCAACTTTTTTACAAAGGCTGCAATCCGGCCGATCTGCCATGCCTTGGCACGAGACCGCTTATGGTGCAAAGAACGGACTAGAATGTGAGGTTCTTCGCCTCTTTCTATATACGTCTTTAATATGCGCCAGCGAATCGCCAAACGCCTCCCCCCCGATGCCGACAAACTGGTCGGTCTGTCGCTTGCGCTCTTCGCGTCGGGCAGCCGCATCGAGGATCGCTTCTGGGAAGCGAAGCTCGACGCGCTGCTCGCCAAGATTGTCCGCAACGGCAACCAGACCACGCTCGACGCAGCGCTCGACCATCTTCAGCAGAATCATCCCGACGCCTATGGCGCGCTCGCCGACATGGCCGAGACGCACAGCGAGTCGATGGTGATCGAGCACGACGGCCAACCGTTCGACGCGCTGCTGGTCGCCGTCCCGGTTCTCGCATGGACGCGCTACATGATTCCGTCCGGCCCGCTCAAGAGTGACGTTGCCGACGCGCTGCGAACGCACCTGCAGGCACACGTCCTTGCGAACGGCACCCTCGTCGGCCTGGCACCGTTCCTTTACAGCATTGACCAGTTGCCGCGGCACCACGTCGAGACCTACCGGCTGGCCCAGCAGCTCGCTCATGCAGCGATCACCCAGCACACCCCCAAGCTCAGCTTCGGCGACCTGCCTGAAACCTCGCCGATCCTGGCCGACCCGCGCTTCCTGCTCGCCGTCGTCGCCGCACCCGCCGGCGCGCCGCTGTTCCGATGGCAGGAAGAGGAAAACGGCAGCCGGATCGAGCGCGGCCAGTGCCTCGAGCAATGGACGGCCCAGGGCGGCCCGAACCTGTCGATCGCCCTGCCCGGCTGCGAGTTCGAATGCCTGCTTCCGGACGCGTACTATTCGGCTTGCCGGGATGCGGACGAACGGGTGCGTCCGCACACGGTGCGAACCGCCATTCGTTATCTTTTCGACACACTTGGTGCGGCACCGCAAGAGCTGCGCGCGGTGGTCGCCGGCTTCGGCGAACGCCGTATCGACGAGTATCGTGTCGGCTTCACGCGGCGTGCCAGCAACGACGTAATCTACGGTGTCGTATGGCCGCTTTACGGCCGTGAAAACGGCGACGTGTCGATCGACAGCGCGACGCTCGAAGGCGAAGCGCCGATCGAAGGACCGCTCGAGGAAATCGTGAGCCTGTTGAAGGAATGCGGTGTAACCGACGTCCGGCGGCACGCGGGCCGCTTCGAACCCGAATACTGCGACGATTGCGGCGTACCGCTTTACGCAGATCCGCTCGGCGAAATCGTCCACGCGGAAATGCCGGAAGACGCGTCACCCGCCCAGCCGCACTTTCACTGAACTACACAGCAATACCCTGACGGCCTGCCCGTCCGAAGCCGCTCACGGTTCCCGCCGGAGCGGCTTTTTTCTTGTCCGCCATCCTGCCGCCCGAAATTTCATACTTTTCCTAAGCCTTTCAGCCAAGCAGACATCGTGTAAGGTCTTTGTCATCATCAGACCCAAGGCATGCCAGACGGCAAATCAATGGCTCACATTAAGGAGGTTGAATATGCGGTTCCTGATGCTCAATTCAGACGCCGAGCGGCGTGACGGACTGAAGGCTCTGTTACGACAGATCGACCGTCACGCCAGCATCAACGATGCGCCCGACAGTTTTCAGGCGCGCAGGCTGCTGCGCAACCAGCGTTTCGACCTCGTCGCGATCGACTGGCTCGACGTCGGCCGACTCAGCGAGCTTCAGGCGATCTGCAGCGCGTGCTCGCCGACACCCGTCGCCGTTCTGGTCGACGAAACATCGCCGGAAGCCATCCAGCGCTTCTTCAACTATGGTGTCTCCGGCGTGATCCCGCATTCCACCCGGCCACACCTGATCGTGCGTGCGCTCGAGATCGTTCTGCTGGGCGGGCATTACATCCCGCCGATCGCGCTCCGTCTGCTGCCTTCCACTGCTGCGGCGCGCTACGATGCCCATTTCCAGACGCTCGCCGGATCGCTTCCCCGCCGGCCGCCGAGCGGCCTCTTGTCGCCACGCCAAGCTCAGATCATGCGCTTCGTCCATATGGGCAGCACCAACAAGATGATCGCCCGTACGCTCGGCATCAGCGAAGGCACCGTCAAGATCCACCTCGCCAGCATCTTCCAGCAACTCGGTGCCGCCAACCGCGCCGCCGCAGTCGCGATCTACAACGGCTGGCTGTCGCCCCACCTCGAGGTGCTGCTGGCGAATCGCAACCGCACGCGCAAGCCGCCCATCGGCGAACAGGGCCCGGTTCCGCTGCGTACGCAACGGAAAGACCGCCCGTACCCGTTGCCAGCCTCGATCGACAGCACGCAGGACTTGCCGATCGCCGCTGAACCGCCAGCGCGGTTCCGGCGCGAACGCTAGCCAGACAGTCTCGATATTGCGACGGTCGGCGTGTGTGGATTCCCACCTTTGATGCTCAACGAGTAATATGGACGAATGGGTTTTCTCTTCACACCGCTTCCGCTCTGGGTTGGCATCGGTGGCTGGATCGCCGCCGTGGCCCTGCTCGCGCTCGCGATCTGGAATCGTCCCTTCGTGCGCCTGCAGGACGCCACGCTCCAGCACGTGTGGCTTGCGCTCGTCACCGCCATTACGGTCCTCTGGGCCTCGAATGCGTGGCTCGAAGACGGCATCGTCATGCATCTGCTTGGCGCGACGCTGCTCGTCACACTGTTCGACTGGACACTCGCATTGATCGCGATGGGCGCCGTCACGGCGGTTGCCGCGATCATTTTCGACGCGCCCTGGCAGGGCATTGGCCTGACCTATCTGATCTACGGCGCGCTGCCGGTCGCCGTGTCGGCATTGCTGCAGCGCGCCGCACTCGCATGGTTGCCGCACAATCTCGCGTCGTTCATCACCGGCCAGGGATTCCTGTCGCCGGCCATCGCAATCATCGCAGTCGCTGCTGCCGCGGCCGGGGTCCAGCTCGCGCTGGCGGACGGCGTGCCTGTCGTGATTCCGGCCGGCTATCTGCTGAACACCGCGCTTCTCGCACTCGGCGAAGCGTGGTTCACCGGCATGGCAACGGCACTCATCGCGGTCTATCGTCCCGCGTGGGTCACGACCTTCGACGTCCGGCGCTATCGCCTCGGCGGCCCGCGCGCCTGAATCGCCCTCCGGCAGCGGTACCGCCACCACCCGCCGGCAGGGCCTCGCGCGGTGCGGCAGAATGCGACATTTACTGCCGCACAACTTTTTTACGCTAAGATTGAACTCCGGTTCTTCATCGGGCATCTATACGTGCCCGATGTCTCATTCGCTCCTCACCAATAACCAGATGGACAGCTCTCCTGCGTCGCTCCGGATTATCCGGGCGCTCGGCAAGCTGGCAGCCTGTATTGCGGGCCTGTCGCTTGCGCTTCCGACACCGGCATTCGCCGACCTGCTCGACCAGCGCTCCGAACTGATCAACAAATTCGTCAACGAAATGCATGCCGATCCGCTCGCCGCCGATTGTGCGGCGCACGGCAGCTTCATCGCCAGCACGTCGTCGGCGTTCGACCGCGTCGACTTCGCGCCGAACACATTCGACAGCGGCAACGCGACAATCACGCCATGGAACGACTCGTTCGACCAGGGCAAGCAGCGCGTGAAGGTCGACAATATCGTCACGGTCGACGGGCTCGGCATCCACAGCGACGGCAGCGACCCGACGCCGCTGAAATTCCGATGCGGCTATGTCGGTCAGCAAATGCTCGCCTTCAGCTGGAACGACCCGGTTCCGCCGCTGAAGCCGCGCGTCGAGCGCTCCACGTCCTCGACGAAGAAGTTCAAGGGCAAGTCGCACCGAGGCAAGGTCAAGGCGAAAGCATCGAGCCGCACCGGCAGCAAGAAGGCCGCCGCAACGAAAAAGTCGAGCGGACAGAAGAAGGTCGTGAAGAAGAGCGCGAAGAAGTCCTGATTCGACGAAGCGACATCGACAGAAGCAAAAAAGCCGGAGCATCCAGAGATGCTCCGGCTTTTTTCATACGGCGACGCTGCGCTTACGCGAACGTGTCGACGTGCACCAGGATCGCAGCCAGCATCGCCGCGCCGAGCGCCGCGCTTCGCTCGCCGTTCCAGCCGACTCGCTCGTCGGGCAGGTTCGCGTTGTCCTTGAACGGCATCTCGAGCGTCAGCGACAGGCAGCCGAACTGGTGGCCGATGTACTTCGACGCGAGCTTGAGCGCGTCCTCCTTGTACTTGCTCGCCGCATAGCCATGCTCAGTCTGGAAGTCCGGGCTCGCAACCTTGAACGCCTCGATGAACGCGGTCTGCTCCTTGCCCTGCTGCTCGGTAAAGCTCGGCAGCATTTCCGACCCGGCAACGAACACGTACGGCAGATCCTCGTCGCCGTGGATATCGAAGAACATGTCGCAGCCGATCGCATGGATCGCATCGCGCGCGGCCAGCACCTCGGGGCTGCGCTCGGCATCGGGCGCCATCCACTCGCGGTTCAGGTTCGCGCCCGCCGCATTGGTGCGCAGGTTGCCATGCACGCTGCCGTCCGGATTCATGTTCGGGACGATGTGGAACGTCACGCGATCGTAGAGCTTGCGCGCGACCGGATCGCCGGCCCAGTCGCCCCATCCGGCCAGCCGCTTGACGAGGCCTTCGACGAACCACTCGGCCATCGACTCGCCGGGATGCTGGCGCGCGATGATCCACACCTTCTTCTTCGGTGCGCCGTCGGTCTCCGGCGTACCGAGCGTCAGCAGCGACATCGGACGACCTTCGACCGTGCGACCGAGTTCGACGACGCTCGCCTGCGGCAACTGCTGGACCGCACCGAGAAATGCCGCATGACGCTCTTCCGAGTACGGTTCGAAATATGCGTAGTAGATGCTGTCGAATTCCGGCGTATGGTCGATGGTCATCGTCTTGCCGTCGAACGTCGTCGGCACGCGGAACCAGTCGACCCGGTCATAGCTCGCCACCGCGCTGTAATTGCGCCAGCCCGACGGATACGCGCATTCGGCAGCATTCTCGAACGTCATCACACAGCGCTCGCCGCGCGCGCCCGTCAAGCGGTAGTAAAACCATTGCGCGAATTCCGAGCGGTTGTCGCCGCGCACGCGCAACCGAATCGCATCGGGGCTGTCGCACGACACGACGTCGATTGCGCCTGCGTCGAAATTGCTGGTGATCGAAAGGGCCATCTGTCTCTCCTTTGTCGACCGGAGTTAGCGCTTTAGCGCTTACACCGGTCCCATGTAAAGCTGGCGACCGGAACAGGCGGTGTAGCGCTTGCCCGGCCTCATGCATGCACCGGCCGTCTCGTGAACGGCCGGCAGGGTCATTCGCCGACTCGCCGGCGATATACGTAAGTCGAATCGTTCGACGCAGCCGCATCGAACGCATAGCCTTCCGTCGCGAATTCCTTCAGCGCCTTCGGGTCGGCAATCCGGTTCTCGACGATAAAACGCGCCATCAGGCCGCGCGCACGCTTCGCACGGAAGCTGATGATCTTGTAGCGGCCGCCCTTCCAGTCCTCGAACACCGGCGTGACGACGGGCGCGGCCAGCAGTTTCGGCTTGACCGACTTGAAGTATTCGGTCGATGCGCAGTTGACGAGCACGCGCGCCGCGCCGCTGCGCGTTTCGAGCTGCTCGTTCAGCGCCCGCGTGATGCGGTCGCCCCAGAACGCGTACAGATCCTTGCCGCGCGCGTTCGCGAAACGCGTACCCATCTCGAGACGGTACGGCTGCAACAGATCGAGCGGACGCAGCAGCCCGTACAGCCCCGACAGCACGCGCACGTGCTGCTGCGCATAGTCGAGATCGGCGGACGACAGCGATTTGGCGTCGAATCCTTCATATACGTCGCCGTTGAATGCGAGCACGGCCTGCTTCGCGTTGGCCGGCGTAAAGGTCGGCGACCAGTCCGCGTAGCGCTGGAAATTCAGCCGTGCAAGCGGATCGGAGATATCCATCAGCGTCGCGATGTCCTGCGGCGAAAGCTTGCGCAGGCCGTCGATCAGCTCGGACGCGTCGTCGACGAATGCAGGCTTCGTGTAAGACTGGACGTGCGCGGGCGTATCGTAGTCGAGGGATTTGGCGGGAGAGAGAACGATTATCATAGAGGCTCGCTGGCACGCCGTGCCTTGCGGTCAGACGAAAACCACCGATTGTAACGAATGACCCGCTCTCCCGCCCCGCATGCCGCGCATCGCGTCGTGCTCGACTCGAACGTCTGGATCGACATCCTCGTATTCGACGACCCCGCTACGCGCCCGATCCGCGCCGCGCTCGAACGCGGCACGCTTGCCGCCGTGATCGACGGCCGCTGCCTGACCGAACTCGAGTATGTGCTCGATTATCCGCAGTTCCAGGCGCGCGCCGTCGACAAGGCGGCCGCGCTCGCAACCGTCGCCCGCCTGGCGAGCCTCGTCGAGCCGCTGGCCGTCGACGCCGACGCGCCGCCGCTGCCGAAGTGCAAGGACCGCGACGACCAGAAGTTTCTTGAACTCGCCCGCGCCGCCCAGGCCGATTGGCTCGTGTCGAAAGACCGCGCGCTGCTGAAGCTCGCGAAGCGCACCGCGCGCGATTTCGGCTTCCGGATCGCGCAACCTGCCCCCTTTGCCGAGGCCTGCGCGCTCGACGCCACGCCGGCTTGACGCACCGCAACACCACCCGATTTCGACCGTATCGATGAACGCTCCTTCAGACATGCCAACGACTCCCGTTTTCCCTTCGCGCCTGCCGAACGTCGGCACGACGATCTTCACGGTCATGAGCGCGCTTGCAGCAGAAAAAGGCGCCGTGAACCTCGGCCAGGGCTTTCCGGATTTCGACTGCGATCCGCGCATCGTCGATGCGGTTGCCGCCGCGATGCGCAACGGGCACAACCAGTATCCGCCGATGGCCGGTGTCGCACCGCTGCGCGAGGCGATCGCAGACAAGATCGCGCAGGTCTACGGCCGGCGTTACGATCCGGCGACCGAAATCACCGTCACGGCCGGCGCGACGCAGGCACTCCTGACCGCGATCCTGTGCACGGTGCATCCGGGTGATGAAGTGATCGTCGTCGAGCCGACCTACGACAGCTACCTGCCGTCGATCGAACTCGCGGGCGGCACACCTGTGTTCGTCACGCTGGAGGCGCCCGACTACGCGATTCCGTTCGACCGTCTGGCGGCTGCAATCACGCCGAAAACGCGCATGATCCTGATCAACACGCCGCATAACCCGACGGGTACCGTGTGGCGCGAGGCCGACATGCGCAAGCTCGAAGAGATCGTGCGTGGCACCAACGTGCTGATTCTGTCCGACGAGGTCTACGAGCACATGGTCTATGACGGCGCGCGCCATGAGAGCGTCGCGCGCTATCCTGAACTCGCCGCGCGCAGCTTCATCGTATCGAGCTTCGGCAAGACCTATCACGTGACGGGCTGGAAGGTCGGTTATGTCGCAGCCCCTGCCGCGCTGACCGCCGAATTCCGCAAGGTCCACCAGTTCAACGTGTTCACGGTGAACACGCCGATGCAGGTCGGGCTCGCCGACTACCTGCGCGACCCGGCACCGTACCTGACGCTTGCCGACTTCTACCAGAAGAAGCGCGACTTCTTCCGGGCCGGCCTCGAGCGCACGCGCTTCAAGCTGCTGCCCTGCACGGGCACGTACTTCCAGTGCGTCGATTATTCGGCGATCAGCGACCTGCCGGAAGCGGAATTCTCGAAGTGGCTCACGTCGGAGATCGGCGTGGCCGCCATTCCGGTGTCGGCGTTCTATCACGAGCCGCACGAATCGGGCGTCGTACGCTTCTGCTTCGCGAAGCAGGAAAGCACGCTCGCATCCGCGCTCGAACGGCTCGCCCGCCTGTAAGTCCCGCACGGGCCGCCAGAGGCCGCCCTGCTGGAACCGCGTTTACGAACGCGCGACGCTCGTCGCCTCGATATACGCCTTGCGCTCGGCTGCCACGCGCTGCGCGGCCGGACGCTCGCCGACGATCTTCGCGTGCGCCTTCCAGTCGATGCCCGCGTCGAGCAGGAAATCGCGTCCGAAAATGGCGTTCGTCGCCATCCCGATGACGGGCAGATGGACCCATGCGGCGATGTCGGCAAGGCCGAACGACTCGCCGAGCACATACGGCGAAAATTGCGTCATCTGTTTGAACGCATCGATCGCGCGCGGCAGGCGCTTCTCGACGTGCGCCTTCGTCCCGTCGCTGACCTTGCCGCCGAAAAATGCTTCCGTATAGACCTCGCGCGCCATCCATTCGAGATACAGCTCGAGCATCTCGACCAGTTCGCGCACCTTCGCGGCCGCGAACGGGCTCGCCGGGAAAATGCCTTTCTCGGGATAACGCGCCGCCAGGTATTCGATGATCACCTGCGACTCGAACAATGCGCCTTCTTCGGTCTTCAGGAACGGAATCTTGCCGAGCGGCGAATCGGCGAGCCGGGCCGGATCGCTGATCGGCAAACCGCACACCGACTCCTCGAACGGAATGTCGTGCTCGAGCAGGACGAACTTCACCTTGTTGTAATAGTTGGACAACGGAATACCGCACAGCTGTAGCATCGGAGTCTCCTTCGTTGCTGGAACGCGGCCGCAACGGTGCCGGCCGCAGCGAGATTCGTCGCGCTGAAAAGCACGTTCGTGCTAGTCTAAAGCAAGTATTGCGTTCGTCACGACAACATTACATCCGCTACGGCATCGGCCGCATCCGCGTGCGCGGCGCGCGTGGCGCCGCAGCCCCGCCATCCGATGGAGACACGCTCGCATGAGTGCTGAACTGCTGGCCTCGCGTCCGCCCGAGAGCGACTCGACGCTCGTCCTCACGCTATCCAATCCCGGCGCACGCAATGCGCTGCATCCCGACATGTACGCGGCCGGCGTCGAGGCGCTCGCCACCGCCGAGCGCGATCCCGGAATTCGCGCTGTCGTGCTCACCGGCGCCGATCGCTTCTTCTGCGCGGGCGGCAACCTGAACCGGCTGCTCGACAACCGCTCGAAGGATCCGTCCTACCAGGCCGACAGCATCGATCAGCTCGCCGCATGGGTAACGGCGATCCACGCTTCGACGAAGCCGGTGATCGCGGCGGTCGAAGGCGCGGCGGCCGGCGCGGGCTTTTCGCTCGCGCTCGCGTGCGACCTGATCGTCGCCGCGCACGATGCGAAATTCGTGATGTCATACGCGCGTGTCGGCCTGACACCCGACGGGGGCGGTTCGTGGTTCATCGCCCGCGCACTGCCGCGCGCGCTCGCGGCCGAGATCCTGTTCGAAGGCAAACCCGTCGCAGCCGAACGTCTGCACACGCTCGGCGTCGTCAACCGGCTCGCCGTGCCGGGCGCGGCATTGACCGACGCGCTGGCATGGGCCGATGCACTCGCCGGCATCTCGCCGAACGCGCTCACGCGCATCAAGTCGCTGCTCGACGACGCAACGACGCAACCGCTCGACGCGCATCTCGGCACCGAACGCGATCATTTCGTCGCGTCGCTGCATCATGCGGACGGGCTCGAGGGCATCACCGCATTTCTCGAGAAGCGCCCGCCCCGCTACAAGCGCTGAGCCGCCACGCCCGCGTTCCACCTGCCTGAACGCATCCGCCACGAAGCGCCGCGCGCGACGTCGGCGGCGAGCGCTCGCTCGCCCGCGTACCCGTATCGGCACGCACGTTTGCGTCGCCAGCAGCGCGCATCGATCCATGCTCTAATGACCGCCTGTCGCGGCGCTGCCAGCGCCGTTTTCGCGCACGCAACAAAGGAGTTCACGATGATCGACGTCTATAGCTGGGCGACCCCGAACGGCCACAAGGTGCACATCATGCTCGAGGAAACGGGCCTCGCCTATCGTGTCCATCCGGTCGATATCGGCGCAGGCGACCAGTTCAAGCCGGAATTCCTGAAGATCAGCCCGAACAACAAGATCCCCGCGATCGTCGATCCGGACGGCCCCGGCGGCAAGCCGATCGCGCTGTTCGAATCGGGCGCGATCCTGATCTACCTCGCGGAAAAGACCGGCAAGTTCCTGCCGACCGATCCGGCCGCACGCTATGCAACGCTCGAATGGCTGATGTTCCAGATGGGCGGCGTCGGGCCGATGCTCGGGCAGGCGCATCACTTCCGCCTGTATGCGCCGGAGAAGATCGAGTATGCGGTCAACCGCTACACAAACGAAGCGAAGCGCCTGTACAACGTGATGGACAAGCGACTCGGCGAGTCCGAATATCTCGCGGGCGACACGTACACGATCGCGGACATTGCGACGTTCCCGTGGACGCGCTCATGGCAGAACCAGGGCATCGTGCTCGACGAATTGCCGAACGTGAAGCGCTGGTACGACACGATCGCCGCACGACCGGCCGTGCAGCGCGGTGTCGAAGTGCTCGCGTCGATGCGCAAGGCGCTGCAGGACGACAAGGCACGCGAGGTGCTGTTCGGCGCAACGCAATACGCGAAGCACTGACACGCAAGTGACGGGCGGAGCGGCATCCATGCATGCCGCTCCCCGCTTCAGAAGTAATGCAGCGTGATGAATTCCGCCGCGCAAACCGGCAGCGGCGCATCGGGACGCTCGACCTGCATCGTCACCGACCACGTCACCTGCACGCCGTTCCGCGCGGCCTCGGCGGTTTCCTTTACCGCAAACAGCGCACGCACGCGCGCGCCGACCGGCACCGGCTTCAGGAACCGCACGCGGTTCAGTCCATAGTTCACGCCCATCTTCTGCTCGAAACGCATCGCGTCGGTCATCAACGCCGGAATCAGCGACAGCGTCAGGAACCCGTGGGCGATCGGCCCGCCGAACGGCGATTCGCGTCGCGCGCGCTCGGGATCGACGTGAATCCATTGATGATCGCCGGTCGCGTCGGCAAACCCGTCGACGCGATGCTGGTCGATCGCGATCCAGCCGCTCGCGAGCGGCTCCGCGCCGACGCGTGCCTGCAGCGCCTGCGCCGACGCGATCAGCGGCAACGTCATCTCCGTCATGCCTGCACGCCTCCCGGATGGCGCAGCCCGAAGATCACTTTCGTGTGCACGGTAATCACCGTCTCGCCGGCCTCGTTCACGCCGACCCATTCCGTCGACACGATGCCGCGGTCGGGCTTGCTCTCCGACACGCGCTTGTCGTGGACCTTCTGGTACATCGTGATCGTATCGCCCGCACGCACCGGCTTGAGCCAGCGGATCGAGTCGATGCCCGGCGAGCCCATGCTGGTCGAGTCCGGGCCGAGCTTCTTGACGAGCAGGCTCATGAACACCGAACACGTATGCCAGCCGCTCGCGACAAGCCCGCCGAAATGCGATGCCTTCCCGGCTTCTTCGTCGAGATGGAACGGCTGCGGATCGTAGCGTTGCGCGAACGTCTTGATGTCGTCGGGTTCGAACGTGTAACGGCCCACTTCGGTGGTGCTGCCGACCACCAGGTCTTCGTAACTGATGCCCACTAGATGTCTCCTTGTCTGGCGCGCTCGCGCGTCGCCGTCATGCCGCGTCGGCCTGCGCGAAATCGGGCAGTGCCGCGATGCGCGCAAGATGATGATCGGTGTCGCCGAGTGTCGTCTCGATGATCGTCAGCCGCTTGAACAGGTGCGCAGCGGCGACCTCGTTGGTCACGCCCATGCCGCCGTGCAGTTGAACGGCCTGCTGGCCGACGAAACGCGCGGCGGCGCCGACACGCGCTTTCGCGGCCGACACCGCCTTGCGCCGCGCGTCGGCATCGCTACTCGCGTAGCGCACGGCTGCCAGGTAGGTCAGCGAACGTGCCTGCTCGGCATGGATCAGCATGTCGACCATCCGGTGCTGCAGTGCCTGGAAACGCGCGATCGGCATGCCGAACTGTTCGCGCGTCTTCGTGTATTCGACCGTGGCGCGGTTCAGTTCGTCGAGCGCGCCGACCGCCTCCGCGCACAGCAGGAACGTCGCGTAATCGGCAACTTGCTCGAGGGCGGCGGCGTCGCGCGCCCCGCCCGTCAGCAGTCGCGCCGGCGTTTCATTGAAACCGATCGTCGCGGCACGCTGGCCGTCGATCGTCCGGTAGTCGGCCACCTTCGCATTCGCGGCATCCCGTTCGACGACGAACAGGCCGATGCCGCCGTCGTCGACGCGCGCAGGCACGATCCACGCATGCGCCTGCGCGCCATGCTGAACGACCGACTTCGTGCCCGTCAGGCGGTACGTGCCGCCCTGCTCGCGCGCATGCGTATCGAGTTCGAACAGGTCGTAGCGCGCATGCGGCTCGTGGAAAGCAACCGCCACACGTTTCTGCCCCTGCGCGACCGCCTCCAGCAGCGCGGCATCCTCACCGGCGCCGGAGCCGGCGATGCGCAAGGCCTCGACACCCACCGCCGTTGCCCAGTACGGCTCGATCACGAGCGCACGGCCGAGTTCCTGCATCACGACCAGCATGTCGACCGGGCCGCCGCCGAAACCGCCCTGTGCGTCCGGCACGGGCAGCGCGGTCAACCCCAGCTCGGCGAACGCACTCCATTGCGTGTTCGACACGCCCGCGTCGCTGCGCACGATGGCCTGGCGCGCTTCGAAGCCGTATTGCTCGCCGAGATACCGGCGCAGCGCGTCGGCGAACTGCTGCTGCTCATCGGTAAAGCTGAAATCCATGGTTGTCTCCGTTCCCTGATCACAGCCCCAGAATCATCTGCGCGATGATGTTCTTCTGGATCTCGTTCGAACCGCCGTAGATCGACGTCTTCCGGTAGTTGAAGTAGTACGCGGCCAGCGGCGCCGCGTCGTCGTCGCCGGCGATGCTGTGCTCGCGCTGGCCGTCGAGGAACGGAACGTCGAACGGTGCGGCGAGCGGGCCGATCGCGTCGACCATCAGTTCGGTGAGCGCCTGCTGCACTTCCGTGCCCTTGATCTTCAGCATGGACGCCTCGGGGCCCGGCCCCTTCCCGCTCGTCTCGCGGCTGACGACGCGCAGCACCGTCACCTCGAGCGCCATCAGTTCGACCTCGAGCGCCGCGACCTTGGCGGCGAACACGGGATCGGCAAGCAACGGCTTGCCGTTCTTGCGCTGGTTCGACGCCACGCGCTTCAGGAACGCGAGCTCGCGCTTCGACGCGCCGACGCGCGCGATGCCGGTGCGCTCATGGCCAAGCAGGTATTTCGCGTAGGTCCAGCCGCGATTCTCGTCGCCGACGAGATTCTCGACCGGCACCTTCACATCCTCGAAGAACACCTCGTTGACCTCGTGGTCCTCGTCGAGCATGACGATCGGCCGCACCGTGATGCCGGGCGTCTTCATGTCGATCAGCAGGAACGAGATGCCCTCCTGCTTCTTCGCGGCCGGATCGGTGCGCACGAGGCAGAACATCATGTCGGCGTACTGGCCGAGCGTCGTCCAGGTCTTCTGGCCGTTGACGACGTAGTGATCGCCTTGGCGCTCGGCGCGCGTACGCAACGAGGCGAGGTCGGATCCCGACCCCGGCTCCGAATAGCCCTGGCACCACCAGTCCGAGCCGTCGAGAATCCGCGGCAGATAATGACGCTTCTGCGCTTCGCTGCCGTATTTCATCAACACCGGCGCGACCATCGATACGCCGAACGGCAGCACGGTCGGTGCACCGATCCGCGCGCACTCCTCGTCCCAGATGTGCCGTTGCGTCGCGTTCCAGCCCGGCCCGCCGTATTCAACCGGCCAGGCGGGCGCGGACCAGCCGCGCTGGCCGAGAATCCGGTGCCAGCTCGCGAAATCCTCGCGGTCGAGTCGTTTGTGATCGAGTACTTTGGCGCGCAGTGCGTGAGGCAGGTTGGCCTCGAGCCAGGCGCGAACGTCGACGCGGAACGCGTCGTCGGCGGGGGAATAATCCAGATCCATGCGCAGTGTCTCCTGTCGACCGGAGGTAGTGCTTCAACACTTACTCAGGTCCCATGCAGACGCAGGCCGCGGCCGTCCAGCCCGGCAAGGACCCACTGCATACGTCATTGCAGCGGTTCTTTCAGCGCGGCAGGAATCGGCAGCGGCATCACGTCGATGCCTTCTTCGGCCAAGGATTGCGCATCTTCGGGCGTCGTGACACCGCGAATGCTGCGTGCCGGCGCCTCGTTGTAATGGATGCGCCGCGCTTCCTCGGCGAAGCGCTCGCCCACATTCTCGGTTTTCTCCAGCACCTCGCGCAGTGCACGCATCACCTGCGCCTGCATTGCGCGCGGATCGGCCGGCTGTGCCTGCGTCGCACCCGACAGATTCAGGCGCGGCGCCGACGGCAGACGGTTGACCTCGGTCGTTCCGCACACCGGGCATTCGACCAGCTTGCGGGACAACTGCGCTTCGAATTCATCGGCGGAAGCGAACCAGCCTTCGAACCGATGACCGTGCGGGCACTGCAAATCGAGGACCTTCATGCTGAATCAGGGCGTGTGGCGAGTGTAGCGCAAAAAGCGGTTTTGTGAACGACCGTGCTAATTACCGATCGCGCGACGTGGAGGCGTCGCGTCACCGGATTGTAACGCGGCGCCCCACCCGCCGCTGACGCCGCACTCAGGGCGTCAGGACCGGCCCGAGCGGCCACGTACCGGACAGCACCTTGTCGAGCCACATCGTACCGATGATCGTCTTCACGTCGGAAATCTGGCCCGTGCGCACCCATTCCTGCAAATCGGCCTGCGTCGCGGTGAAGGTCTCGAGGAATTCGCCCTCATCGAGCTTGCGCTCGCCGGCCGTCAGCCCGCGCGCCAGGTACAGGTCGATGAATTCGGTCGAGTAGGAAATGATCGGATGAATGCGGGTCAGGAACACGTACTCGCGTGCGGTGTAACCCGTTTCCTCGCGCAGTTCGCGCACCGCGCAGGCGAGCGCGCCTTCGTTCGGGTCGAGTTTGCCGGCCGGGAATTCGGCCATCACCTTGCCGATCGGGTAGCGAAACTGGTTTTCCATCAGCACGCGGCCGTCGTCGAACAGCGGGATCACCATCACCGCGCCCGGATGCTGGACGTATTCGCGCGTGGCCTTCTTGCCATCCGGCAGGCGGACGATATCGCGCTTGAGCTTGAGGAACGCGCCGTCGAAAATCGCCTCGCTCTCGAGGCAGGTTTCGGTCAGTGCGGCGTCGTGATTGGGTAGTTCGGCCATCGGCGGCTCCGGAAATGAGCGCGACGGCCGAAGCCGTCAGCGTCGTTTGACGAGATACTGGAACGTGAAGCCGGGAAACGCGAACACGACGAAAAGACTGAACGTGATCGCGTAGAACTGCCAGCCCTGTTCGAAGCGGTTGCCGGCGCGCGACTCGAGCCAGAAGCCGAGCGCGCCAACGATGAAGTACAGCACGATCAGCTCGCCGATCCGCACCCACCCGCCCTTCTTCGTCGCGCCGAACGGCACGACGGCGAAGAGGCGTTGGTTCAGGAACGGCAGGTTGGCGCAGACGAACGCCAACAGCACGATAAACCAGCCGGCTGCCGACATTACAGCGGCAGCGTGTGGCGAATTGCCTGCAGGCAGGCCGTCAGCAGCGGGCTCGGGATCAGGCCGAGCACGACGACCGCCAGGCCGTTCAGCACGAGGATCGTGCGCTTGCAGAAATCACCCGTGATCGGCGTTGCATCCTGCGGTGCATCGAAGTACATCAGCTTCACGATGCGCAGGTAGTAGAACGCGCCGAACAGCGACGTGATCACGGCCAGCACGGCCAGCCACGTGAGGCCCGCGTTGACGGTCGCCTCGAGCACGGCGAGCTTCGCGTAGAAGCCGACGGTCGGCGGGATGCCTGCCAGCGAGAACATCATGACCATCATCACGAACGCGAACACCGGGCTGCGCTTGTTGAGGCCCTTGAAGTCGTCGATCGTGTCGGCTTCGAAATCGCGGCGTGCGAGCAGCATCACCACGCCGAACGAGCCGAGTGTCGTGATCAGGTAGACGATCGCGTAGAACATCGCCGAGCTGTATGCATTCGCCGGCGCCGACGCGTCGCCCTTCACGATGCCTGCGAGCAGGCCGAGCAGCACGAAGCCCATGTTCGAGATCGCCGAGTACGCGAGCATCCGCTTGATGTTGCGCTGGACGATACCGGTGATGTTGCCGACGATCAGCGACAGCGCGGCGAGGATCACGAGCGCGGTCTGCCAGTTCTGCGCGAGCGGCAGCAGGCCCATCACCAGGAAGCGCAGGCCCCACGCGAACGCGGCAACCTTCGGGCCGCCGCCGACGAACAGCGTCATCGCGGTCGGTGCGCCCTGGTAGACGTCCGGCACCCACATGTGGAACGGCACGGCGCCGAGCTTGAACGCGATACCGGCGACGATGAAGACCACGCCGAACATCAGCACGGCTGCGTCGGTGTTGCCGCCGACCGCCTTGTACACCTCGCCCAGCTCGAGCGAGCCGGTCGCGCCGTACAGCATCGAGATGCCGTACAGCACGAAGCCCGATGCGAGCGCGCCCAGCACGTAGTACTTCATCGCGGCTTCGCTCGACTGCGCGGCGTCGCGGCGCAGTGCGATGACTGCGTACAGCGACAGCGACATCAGTTCGAGACCGAGGTACAGCGTCAGGAAGTTGTTGCCCGACACCATGACCAGTTGGCCGAGCAGCGAGAACATGCCGAGCAGGAACACGTCGCCGCGGAACATGTCGCGATCCTCGAGGTACTTGCGCGAATAGACGAGCGAGACCGCGAAACCGAACGACACGACGGCCTTCATCGTGCTCGCGAACGAGTCGACGACGACCATCTTCGAAAAGAAGTAGTACTGCTGCGGGTCGAGTGCCTGCACCGCGAACCACACGCCGGCGACGACCGACGAAACAACCGCGATCAGGTAAGTCAGGCGGCGGCCGGAAGCACCGGTAAAGGTGTCGTTCAGCCATGCGACGACGATGGCGGCCATCACCAGCGCGTCAGGCAACAGGACATTCATAGGAGCGTTCATGATCTTGATTTCCTCCGCTCGCGATTACTGCGCCAGCGGCAGCTTGGACTGCGCGACATGGGAGAGGAGGTTTTCCACGGAAACGTGCATCACGTCGGTGAAAGGCTTCGGATACAGGCCCATCAGCAGCGTGAACGCGGCGAGCACGGCCAGCATCAGGAATTCGCGACGGCCGATGTCCTTCAGCTTGGCAACGTGGTCGTTCGCCACCGCGCCGAAGTACACGCGCTTGTACATCCACAGCGTGTAAGCAGCGCCGAGGATCAGCGTGAACGCCGCGCCGAATGCGATCCAGAAGTTGTACTGGACGGCCGCGAGAATCACCATGAACTCGCCGACGAAACCCGACGTGCCCGGCAGGCCGCAGTTGGCCATCGAGAACAGCATCGCGAAGGCCGCGAACTTCGGCATCACGTTGACGACGCCACCGTAATCGGCGATCTGGCGCGAGTGCACGCGGTCGTACAGCACGCCGATGCAGAGGAACATCGCGCCCGACACGAAGCCGTGCGAGATCATCTGGATGATCGCGCCTTCGACGCCGAGCTGGTTGAAGATGAAGAAGCCGAGCGTGACGAAGCCCATGTGCGCGATCGACGAATACGCGACCAGCTTCTTCATGTCGGCCTGCACCATCGCGACGAGGCCGATGTAGATCACCGCGATCAGCGACAGCGTGATCACGACGGGGGCCAGGAAGTGGCTCGCGTCAGGCGTGATCGGCAGCGAGAAGCGCAGGAAACCGTACGCGCCGAGCTTCAGCATGATCGCGGCCAGCACGACCGAGCCGCCCGTCGGCGCTTCCACGTGCGCGTCCGGCAGCCACGTGTGCACCGGCCACATCGGCACCTTCACCGCGAACGCGAGGAAGAACGCGACGAACAGCAGGATCTGCGGCGTCATCGCGATCTTGGCGTTCTGCCACGTCGCGAGGTCGAACGAATGCGTTTCCGTGTACAGGTAGATCAGCGCGACCAGCATCAGCAGCGAGCCGGCCAGCGTGTACAGGAAGAACTTGAATGCCGCATACACGCGGTTCGGGCCGCCCCACACGCCGATGATGATGTACATCGGGATCAGGGTCGCTTCGAAGAACACGTAGAACAGCAGGCCGTCGGCCGCCGAGAAGACGCCGATCATGATCCCGGACAGGATCAGGAACGCCGCGAGGTACTGCGCGACGTTCTCGGTGATGACTTCCCATGCGGCGATCACGACGATCACCGTGATCAGCGCGGTCAGCACGACGAACCACATCGAGATGCCGTCGACGCCGAGGTGATACGCGATGTCAAAGCGCTCGATCCAGGTCGACTTCTCGACGAACTGCAGCGCAGCCGTGCTCGAATCGAAGCCCGTGATCAGCGGGATCGTGACCGCGAGGCCGAGCAGCGAACCGATCAGCGCGATCCAGCGGGCCGTCCCCGGATTTTTGTCATTACCCACCGCAAGCACGAGGAGGCCGAAAACGATCGGCAGCCAGATCGCGGTACTGAGAATCGGAAAAGCGTGCATTAAGTTGTCCCCCGCCTTATTTGCCGCCGAGCGTTACAAACAGGGTCAGGAGCCCCAGCATGCCGATGATCATGGCGAACGCGTAGTGATAGATGTAACCGGATTGGAGGAAGCGGATCACGCTGGCGAACCAGCCGATGAACCGGGCGCTGCCGTTGACGAGGCCGTCGATCACGACGACGTCACCTTCCTTCCACAGGCCGCGGCCGATCGCCACCGAACCACGGGCGAACACCACTTCGTTGATCTTGTCCATGTAGTACTTGTTGTCCAGCAGCGTGTAGATCGGGCCGAACGCGCGGCGGATCGACGCCGGCAGATCCGGACGCTTCAGGTACAGGAACCAGGCGACAACGACACCGGCGAGCGCGAGCCAGACCGGCAGACCCGACACCGAGTGCAGGCCCATGCCCACCCAGCCGTGGAACTCCTCGGCCATCTCGGCCAGCGCCGGGTGGTTTTCGCCGATGAAGATCACCTTGTCGAATGCAACGCCGTGCTGGAAGAAGTCGCCGAACAGCATCGGGCCGACCGCGATCGCACCGATGATCACCGACGGGATCGCCAGCAGGACCAGCGGCACCCACACGACCCACGGGGTCTCGTGCGGCTCGTGCGCGTGGTCGTCATGACCATGGCCATGACCGTGGTCGTCGTGGCCGTGCGCGGCCGCCATGCCCATCGGCGATTCCGGATGCTTCGGCTTGCGGAAGCGCTCTTCACCGTGGAACACCAGGAAATACATGCGGAACGAGTACAGCGCCGTGACGAACACGCTCGCGACGACCGCAAAGTACGCGAAGCCCGAACCCGGCAGGTGCGAAAGCTTCACCGCGTCGATGATCGAGTCCTTCGAGTAGAAGCCCGAGAAGAACGGCGTACCGATCAGCGCGAGCGAACCGATGAGCGACGTGATCCACGTGATCGGCATGTACTTGCGCAGGCCGCCCATGTTGCGGATGTCCTGGTCGTGGTGCATGCCCATGATGACCGAGCCGGCGCCGAGGAACAGCAGCGCCTTGAAGAACGCGTGCGTCATCAGGTGGAACAGCGCGACCGGGTACGCGGACACGCCCAGCGCGACCGTCATGTAGCCGAGCTGCGACAGCGTCGAATAGGCGACCACCCGCTTGATGTCGTTCTGGATGATCCCGAGGAAGCCCATGAACAGCGCCGTGATCGCGCCGATCACCGTGACGAACGACAGCGCGGTATCCGACAGCTCGAACAGCGGCGACATGCGCGACACCATGAAGATGCCGGCCGTCACCATCGTCGCCGCGTGAATCAGCGCCGAGATCGGGGTCGGGCCTTCCATCGAGTCCGGCAGCCACACGTGCAGCGGGAACTGTGCCGACTTACCCATCGCGCCGATGAACAGGCAGATACAGGCCACGGTCAGCAGGCCCCAGTCGGTGCCCGGGAAGTGCAGGCTCGCGAGTTCCGCGCGCTTCGCGAACACTTCGCCGTAGTTCATCGAGCCGGCGAATGCGAGCAGCAGGCCGATGCCGAGCAGGAAGCCGAAGTCGCCCACGCGGTTCACGAGGAACGCCTTCATGTTCGCGTAGATCGCGCTCTCACGCGTGAAGTAGAAGCCGATCAGCAGGTACGACACCAGACCCACCGCTTCCCAGCCGAAGAACAGCTGCAGGAAGTTGTTGCTCATCACGAGCATCAGCATCGAGAACGTGAACAGCGAGATGTACGAGAAGAAGCGCTGGTAGCCGTCTTCTTCCGCCATGTAGCCGATCGTGTACACGTGCACCATCAGCGAGACGAAGGTCACGACGACCATCATCATCGCGGTCAGCGAATCGACGAGGAAGCCGACTTCGAGCTTCAGCGAGCCGACGTTCATCCATTCGTAGACGGTCGCGTTGAAGCTTGCGCCGCCCATCACGTCGAAGAAGACTTTCGCCGACAGGAGGAACGCGATCATTACGCCGAGGATCGTGATCCGGTGTGCGCCCTTGCGCCCGACTGCGTTCCCGAACAGCCCCGCAATCAGCGAGCCGGCCAGCGGAGCGAGCGGAATCGCCAGCAGCAGGTTTTCATTGAGTGTCGTTGACATAACAGCGTTGCCTGAAATTAACCTTTGAGCTGATCGAGATCCTCGACATTGATCGTGTCGAGCTTACGGAACAGGGTCACCAGAATCGCGAGGCCGATCGCGGCTTCCGCTGCGGCGACCGTCAGCACGAAGAACACGAAGATCTGGCCGTGCACATCGCCGAGGTAGTGCGAGAACGCGACGAAGTTGGTATTCACCGCCAGCAGCATCAGTTCGATCGACATCAGGATGATGATGACGTTGCGGCGGTTCAGGAAGATCCCGACGATCGCGATCGCAAAGAGGATCGCGCCGAGCACGAGGTAATGAGCAAGAGTCAGCATGGTTTTCCTTTCCTCCGCTTAGCCGTTGGTGCCCGAACCGGCTTCGCTCTGCGCCGTTTCCGGCTGCGGCTTGTCCGCTTCCATCTTCACGAGGCGCACACGGTCGTTGCGGCGCACCTTGACCTGATCCGACACGCGCTGGCGCTTGCTGTCCTTGCCCTTGCGCTCGGTCAGCCCGATCGCGGCGATGATCGCGACCAGCAGCACGAGGCCGGCGATTTCAAACGCGAAGATGTAGTCGGTGTAGATCACCTTGCCGATCAGTCGCGTGTTCGACCAGTTGGCCATTTCGCCCGTCGCCATCGCGTGCACCGTCTGCGTGTCGCCGTAACCGCGCCACAGGATCAGCGCGGTTTCGATCACGATGATCGCGCCGACCACGGTCGCCATCGGGACGAATCGCTTGAAGTCGCGGCGCAGGTAGTCGATGTTGATGTCCAGCATCATCACGACGAACAGGAACAGCACCATCACGGCGCCCACGTAGACCAGCACCAGCAGGATCGCGAGGAACTCCGCTTCCAGCAGCATCCAGATCGCGGCGGCGTTGAAGAACGCCAGCACAAGGAAAAGCGCAGACGCCACCGGGTTGCGCGAAGTGATCACCTTCAGCCCTGATACCACCAGGAGCAGCGCGAAGATGTAGAACAGTACGGTCGTGAATTCCATGATTACCGGTTCATCGTTAGGCCATAGTCAGGCGCGGCTTGCGGGACGCCCGCACCCGTCGCGGCGGCTCGGCCCAGGCTTCGGGCCGGCACTGCAAACACAATCAACGATACGGCGCGTCGGCAGCCTTCGCCGCGGCGATGTCCTTCTCGTAGCGATCGCCCACCGCGAGCAGCATTTCCTTCGTGAAATACAGATCGCCGCGCTTTTCGCCGTGGTACTCGAGAATCTGCGTCTCGACGATCGAATCGACCGGGCAGCTCTCTTCGCAGAAACCGCAGAAGATGCACTTCGTCAGGTCGATGTCGTAGCGCGTCGTGCGGCGCGTGTTGTCCGCGCGCGTTTCCGATTCGATCGTGATCGCCATCGCGGGGCACACGGCCTCGCAGAGCTTGCACGCGATGCAGCGCTCTTCGCCGTTTTCATAGCGGCGCAGCGCATGCAGCCCGCGGAACCGCGGCGAAATCGGGGTCTTCTCTTCCGGGAACTGCACGGTGAACTTGCGCTTGAACGTGTAACGACCGGTCAGCGCGAGCCCCTTCAGCAGCTCGGTCAGGAAGAAAGTCTTAAAGAAGTGTTGGATAGCCGTCATGATTTCGTCCTTACTTCACCCAGATGTTCAGCGGCGACATCATCCAGCAGCCGACCACGACCACCCAGATCACCGTGACGGGCAGGAACACCTTCCAGCCCAGACGCATGATCTGGTCGTAACGGTAGCGCGGGAACGTCGCGCGGACCCAGATGAACACCGACAGCAGTGCGAAGACCTTCAGCACCAGCCAGAAGATGCCCGGGATGAACGACAGGAATTCGAACGGTGCGTCCCAGCCACCGAGGAACAGCGTCGCAGCCAGCGCCGAGATCACGATCATGTTGATGTACTCGGCGAGGAAGAACAGCGCGAACGCCATGCCCGAGTAATCGATCATGTGACCGGCAACGATTTCCGACTCCCCTTCCACCACGTCGAACGGGTGGCGGTTCGTTTCGGCGATGCCCGAAATGAAGTAGACGACGAACGCCGGCAGCAGCGGCAGCCAGTTCCACGACAGGAAGTTCACGCCGTGGCCGGCGAAGAAACCGTGCTGTTGCGAACCCACGATTTCCGACAGGTTCAGGCTGCCGGCCGTCATCAGCACCAGCACCAGCGCGAAGCCCATCGAGATTTCGTACGACACCATCTGTGCCGCGGCGCGCATCGCGCCGAGGAACGCGTACTTCGAGTTCGACGCCCAGCCCGCGAGAATCACCGCATACACGCCGATCGACGAGATCGCCATCGCGTACAGCAGGCCCGCGTTCACGTTCGCGAGGACCGCTTCGGCCTGGAACGGGATCACGGCCCACACGGCGAACGCCGGCACGACGGTCATCACCGGCGCGATCAGGTACAGCCAGCGGCTGGCGGCGCTCGGCTGAATGACTTCCTTCAGCAGCAGCTTCAGCACGTCGGCGATCGGCTGCAGCAGGCCGCCGGGGCCGACGCGGTTCGGGCCGAGACGCACGTGCATCCAGCCGATCAGCTTGCGTTCCCACAGAATCAGGTACGCGACGCACAGCAGGATGACGACGGAGACGACGAGGATGCGCACGACGGCCCACACCGTCGGCCATGCGAAGCCGAGAAGCTGGGACCCGCCCGCGTTGATCGTATCGAACAAGCTCATTTACGCCTTCTCCACCACCAGTTCACCGGACAGGCTGCCGAGCGCTGCGCCGGCAGGCGTTGCCGCCGACACGCGAACGACCGTCTCCGCAAGATTCGCGTCGCGCACGGCCGGCAACTGCACCGCACGCTCGCCCTGGCGCACGCGCACCGCGTCGCCTTCCTTCAAGCCCAGCTTGTCGAACAGCGCGGCCGGCAGGGCTGCGGCATTCGCCGCCTTCGCGGCGGCCGTCAGGTGCAGCGCACCTGCGCGGCGCACGAGCGCGTCGGCGTGATAGATCGGCACATCGGCCAGACG
Organism: Burkholderia sp. 572; assembly: GCF_040545135.1. Lineage (NCBI taxonomy): Bacteria > Pseudomonadati > Pseudomonadota > Betaproteobacteria > Burkholderiales > Burkholderiaceae > Burkholderia > Burkholderia sp. 572. Next base: position 23,930 of record NZ_JBEPLH010000010.1, read on the forward strand.
CTCGAAGCCGCCGTTCGCGACATTCGCGGCGGCGCGCACCGGCGCGACCGACGTCTGGTTCGACAGGCGGCCCGCGACGCCGGCGTCGCCGAGCGCAGCGAGACGCACTTCTTCCGCGGTCTCGTATTCGAAGTTCGGCAGGCCGAGCAGGCTGCCGAGCACGCGCAGCACCTTCCAGCCCGGACGCGTGTCGCCGAGCGGGCGCACGACGCCGTTGAAGCTCTGCACGGTGCCTTCCGCATTCACGTACGTGCCGGCCGTTTCCGTGAACGGCGCGACCGGCAGCAGCACGTCGGCGTAGTCGAGGCCGTGCTTGAACGGCGACATCACGACGACCATTTCCGCCTGGTTCAGCGCGGCCAGCGCCTGTGCCGGATCAGCGGTGTCGAATTCCGGCTCGACGTTCAGCAGCACGTAGCCCTTGCGCGGCTGCGCGAACGCTTCACGTGCGTTCAAGCCGCCTTCGCCCGGCAGTGCGCCGACGACGTGCGCGCCGACCGTGTTCGCCGCTTCCGTCAGGAAGCCGAACGTGGCGCCGGTGTTGTCGGCGATCCACTTGGCGACGGCGTGCAGCTTCGCGAATTCCGGATGGCGGACCGCGACGTTGCCGAGCAGCACCGCACGGCGTTCGCCGTTCGCGAGCGACTGGGCGACAGCCTGCGCGGCCGGCGATGCGGTGACGCCAGCCAGCGCGTCGGGCAGCGCGACGCCGCGCAGTTGCGCGACCGCGGCAGCGATGCCGGCCAGCTGGTCGAGCCATGCCGACGGCGCGGCAACGATGCGCTGTGCGGTCGGGATCAGTGCATCGTCACTGGTCGCGTGCAGGAAGTGCAGCTTCGCGCCGTTCTTCGCGGCCTGACGCAGGCGGGCGGCAAACAGCGGGTGGTCGCGGCGCAGGAACGAACCGACAACGAACGCGGCATCCACGTTCGACAGGTCGGCGATCGGCATGCCGAGCCACGGTGCGCCCTGGACCGGCGCCGAGAAATCCTGCTGACGCAGACGGAAATCGACGTTCGGCGTCTTCAGTTCGTTGGCGAGCTGCTTCACGAGGAACAGCTCTTCGGCGGTGCTGTGCGCGCTCGCGAGCATCGCCAGCGCGTTCGCGCCGTGATCCGCGGCGATGCCCTTCAGGCCCTTCGCGACGTATTCGAGGGCGGTCTGCCAGTCGGTTTCGATCCACTGGCCGCCCTGCTTCAGCATCGGCTTCGTCAGGCGCTCTTCGCTGTTGAGGCCTTCATACGAGAAGCGGTCCTTGTCCGAGATCCAGCATTCGTTGATCGCTTCGTTCTCGAACGGCAGCACGCGCATCACGCGGTTGTTCTTCACCTGCACGACAAGGTTCGCGCCGACGGAATCGTGCGGGCTCACCGACTTGCGGCGCGACAGTTCCCACGTACGGGCGCTGTAGCGGAACGGCTTGCTGGTCAGCGCGCCGACCGGGCACAGGTCGATCATGTTGCCCGACATTTCGGAATCGACCGTCTTGCCGACGAACGTCGTGATTTCCGAGTGCTCGCCGCGGCCCAGCATGCCGAACTCCATCACGCCGGCGATTTCCTGGCCGAAGCGGACGCAGCGCGTGCAGTGGATGCAGCGCGACATCTCTTCCATCGAGATCAGCGGGCCCACGTTCTTGTGGAACACCACGCGCTTTTCTTCCGAGTAACGCGACGACGACTTGCCGTAGCCGACCGCCAGATCCTGCAGCTGGCATTCGCCGCCCTGATCGCAGATCGGGCAGTCGAGCGGGTGGTTGATGAGGAGGAATTCCATCACCGACTGCTGCGCCTTCACGGCCTTGTCGGATTGCGTATGGACGATCATGCCGGCCGACACGGGAGTCGCGCAGGCAGGCACGGCCTTCGGCATCTTCTCGACTTCGACGAGACACATCCGGCAGTTGGCCGCAACCGACAGTTTCTTGTGATAGCAGAAGTGAGGAATGTACGTATCCGCCTTGTGCGCAGCCTGGATCACCATGCTGCCTTCGGGCACCTCGACCTTCTTGCCGTCTATTTCAAGTTCAACCATGATGGTGAATGGTCCTTAACCTATTTCCGCCCGTTCGCGCCTTCGCCCGACCGTGCGCTCAAATTCCGCAACCGGGTTCGCTTCAGGCCGCCGCCGCGTGCGCGTGGCCGCCGACCATGCAGTGCTTGTGCTCGACGTGGTACGCGAATTCGTCCCAGTAGTGCTTGAGCATCCCGCGTACCGGCATCGCCGCCGCATCGCCGAGTGCACAGATCGTGCGGCCCATGATGTTCTCGGCCACCGAGTTCAGCAGGTCCAGATCTTCCTGGCGCCCTTCGCCGTGCTCGATACGGTTCACGACGCGATACAGCCAGCCGGTGCCTTCACGGCACGGCGTGCACTGGCCGCACGATTCCTCGTAGTAGAAGTACGACAGGCGCAGCAGCGAGCGCACCATGCAGCGCGTCTCGTCCATCACGATCACCGCGCCGGAACCGAGCATCGAGCCCGCCTTCGCGATCGAATCGTAGTCGAGATCCGTCTGCATCATGATGTCGCCCGGGATCACCGGTGCCGACGACCCGCCCGGAATCACGGCCTTGATCTTCTTGCCGCCGCGCATCCCGCCGGCGAGCTCCATCAGCGTCGCGAACGGCGTGCCGAGCGGCACTTCGTAGTTGCCCGGACGCTCGACGTCGCCCGACACCGAGAAAATCTTCGTGCCGCCGTTGTTCGGCTTGCCGATCTCGAGGTAATTCTGCGGCCCGATGGACAGCAGGAACGGCACCGCGGCGAACGTCTCGGTGTTGTTGATCGTGGTCGGCTTGCCGTACACGCCGAAGCTCGCCGGGAACGGCGGCTTGAAGCGCGGCTGGCCCTTCTTGCCTTCGAGCGATTCGAGCAGCGCCGTTTCCTCGCCGCAGATGTACGCGCCGTAACCGTGGTGCGCGTGCAGCTGGAACGAGAATTCCGAGCCCATGATGTTGTCGCCGAGGAAACCCGCTGCACGCGCTTCATCGAGCGCGGCCTCGAAGCGTCGATACACTTCGAAGATTTCGCCGTGGATGTAGTTGTAGCCGACGGTAATGCCCATCGCGTACGCGCCGATGGCCATGCCTTCGATCAGCGCGTGCGGGTTCCAGCGCAGGATGTCGCGATCCTTGAACGTACCCGGCTCGCCTTCGTCCGAGTTGCAGACGAGGTACTTCTGCCCCGGGAACTGGCGCGGCATGAAGCTCCACTTCAGGCCGGTCGGAAAACCCGCACCGCCGCGGCCGCGCAGGCCCGACGCCTTGACGTCGGCGATCACCTGCTCGGGCGGAATCTTTTCTTCGAGAATGCGGCGCAGCTGCTTGTAGCCGCCGCGCGCGACGTAATCTTCGAGATGCCAGTTCTCGCCGTTCAGACCAGCGAGGATCAGCGGTTTGATGTGACGGTCGTGGAGGGACGTCATTTCGAGAGCTCCTCAAGCAGCTGGTCGATCTTCTCGCGGCTCATGAAGCTGCACATTCTGTGATTGTTCACCAGCAGCACCGGCGCATCGCCGCACGAGCCCATGCATTCGCCTTCCTTCAGCGTGAACTTGCCGTCAGGCGTGGTTTCGCCGAAGCCTATGCCCAGCTTCTGTTTCAGGTAGTCGGCAGTCGCTTCCGCGCCGCCGTGCGGGCCAAGCTGGCACGGCAGGTTCGTACAGAGCGTGATCTTGTGCTTGCCGACCGGGTTGAGCTCGTACATCGTGTAGAACGTCGCGACTTCCTGCACGGCAACGGCCGGCATGCCGAGATAGTCCGCAACGAACTGCATCAGTTCGGGCGACAGCCAGCCGTGCTCTTCCTGAGCAACGGCCAACGCCGACATCACGGCGGACTGTTTCTGATCGGCGGGATACTTCGTCAACGCTCGATCGATTTCCTTCAGGCCTTCAGCTGAGATCATTTTCAGACACGACTCTTTCAATTCCTACCGAACGAACAACCTGCCGCACACTGGGGTGCATGGACGGCAGACCTGGCGCTCACTCTGTTGACAGCTTGCGAAGCCGCGCCGGTTCAGCGCATGCAGCATGTGACTTCGCGTGTGACTTACCGCTCGCCGCCCGCGACAAACGGGCGGCGCAACCATTAGCGATCGATTTCGCCGAACACGATGTCCTGCGTACCGATGATCGTGACGGCGTCGGCGATCATGTGACCGCGCGCCATTTCGTCGAGCGACGCCAGGTGCGCGAAACCCGGTGCGCGAATCTTGAGGCGATACGGCTTGTTGGCGCCGTCCGACACGAGGTAGATGCCGAACTCACCCTTCGGATGCTCGACCGCCGCGTACGCTTCGCCTTCCGGCACATGGAAACCTTCGGTGAAGAGCTTGAAGTGGTGAATCAAGTCTTCCATGTTGGTCTTCATGCCGACGCGCGACGGCGGTGCAACCTTGTGATTGTCGGTCATCACCGGGCCCGGATTCTTGCGGAGCCACTCAATACACTGTTTCGCGATACGGATCGACTGGCGCATTTCTTCGACGCGAACCAGGTAGCGGTCGTAGCAATCGCCATTCACGCCGACCGGCACGTCGAAATCCATGCGATCGTACACTTCGTACGGCTGCTTCTTGCGCAGGTCCCAGGCGATGCCCGAGCCGCGCAGCATCGGGCCCGTCAGGCCCATCTGCAGCGCACGTTCCGGGCTGACCACGCCAATCCCGACCAGACGCTGCTTCCAGATCCGGTTGTCGGTGAGCAGCGTTTCGTATTCGTCGACGCACTTCGGGAAGCGCGTGAAGAAGTCGTCGATGAAGTCGAGCACCGAGCCGCTGCGCGCTTCGTTCATCTTCGCGAGCGCCTTCTCGTTGCGAATCTTCGACGCCTTGTATTGCGGCATTGCGTCAGGCAGGTCGCGGTAGACGCCGCCCGGACGGTAGTACGCCGCGTGCATCCGGGCACCGGACACCGCTTCGTACACGTCCATCAGGTCTTCGCGTTCGCGGAATGCGTACAGGAACACCGCCATCGCGCCGACGTCGAGTGCGTGCGCGCCGATCCACATCAGGTGGTTCAGCACGCGCGTGATCTCGTCGAACAGCACGCGGATGTACTGGGCGCGCTCAGGCACTTCGATGCCGAGCAGCTTTTCGATCGCGAGCACGTAGCCGTGCTCATTGACCATCATCGACACATAGTCGAGACGGTCCATGTACGGCACGGACTGGATGAAAGTTTTGGATTCCGCGAGCTTTTCCGTCGCGCGGTGCAGCAGGCCGATGTGCGGATCGGCACGCTGAATGACTTCGCCGTCGAGCTCGAGCACGAGGCGCAGCACGCCGTGCGCTGCCGGGTGCTGCGGGCCGAAGTTGAGCGTGTAGTTCTTGATTTCTGCCATGACGCCCCCTTAATGTTTCAGACCGCCATAGCGATCCTCGCGGATCACGCGCGGCGTGATTTCGCGCGGCTCGATCGTCACCGGCTGGTACACGACCCGCTTCTCTTCCGGGTCGTAACGCATTTCGACGTAACCCGACACCGGGAAGTCCTTGCGGAACGGGTGGCCGATGAAGCCGTAGTCGGTGAGGATGCGGCGCAGGTCGGGGTGGCCTTCGAACACGATACCGTACAGGTCGAACGCTTCGCGCTCGTACCAGTTCGCGGAAGTCCAGATGTCGACCAGCGATGCCACGATCGGCAGGTCGTCGTCCGGCGCGAATGCGCGCAGGCGCAGACGCCAGTTGTTCGTGACCGACAGCAGGTGCGACACGGCCGCGAAACGCGGGCCGTCGTAGGCGCCGTCGCCGAAGGTCTGGTAGTCGACGCCGCACAGGTCGATCAGCTGCTCGAAACGGAGCTTCGGATCGTCACGCAGCGTCTTTGCGACTTCGAGGTAATCACTCGCCTTCACGACGAGCGTCAGTTCACCGATCGCTTCGGTGAGGCTCACCACGCGCGCGCCGAGCGCGGCTTCGAGGTTTGCCTTGAGGGTCTCGATTTTGCTTGCCATATTGAGGGGACGCTCGGGGCTTTATTGACGGGCGATGGTATTGGTGCGGCGGATCTTCGCCTGAAGCTGGATCACGCCGTAGACCAGCGCCTCGGCCGTGGGCGGACAGCCCGGCACGTAGACGTCGACCGGTACGATCCGGTCGCAGCCGCGAACCACCGAGTACGAGTAGTGGTAGTAGCCACCGCCGTTCGCGCACGATCCCATCGAGATCACCCAGCGCGGCTCGGCCATCTGGTCGTACACGCGGCGCAGCGCGGGCGCCATCTTGTTGCAGAGCGTGCCGGCGACGATCATCACGTCCGACTGGCGCGGGCTCGGGCGGAACACGACGCCGAACCGGTCCAGGTCGTAACGGGCCGCGCCCGCATGCATCATTTCGACGGCGCAACACGCGAGCCCGAACGTCATCGGCCACAGCGAGCCGGTACGCGTCCAGTTGATCAGCTTGTCAGCCGTCGTGGTGACAAACCCTTCCTTCAAGACCCCTTCGATACTCATTTGCTTTCCACTCCAGACGAGCGACCGAGCGTGGCCGCCCATGCAAACCGGCGATTAACCCATCACTCCCAGTCGAGGCCGCCTTTCTTCCAGATATAGGCAAAGCCCAGCAGGAATTCGAGCAGAAAAATCATCATTGCGATGAAACCCGGCCAGCCGATATCCCGGAGCGCGACGCCCCACGGAAACAGGAATGCGGTTTCGAGATCGAAGATGATGAACAGGATGGCGACGAGGTAGTACCGGACGTCGAATTTCATCCGGGCGTCTTCAAAGGCTTCGAAGCCGCACTCGTATGGTGCGTTCTTCTCGACGTCCGGCTTGTTGGGACCAAGAAGCTTGCCGATGCTGACCAGCGCTATACCTAAACCAGTGCCCACGAGGAGGAACAACAAGACGGGGTAATAGGCTGCGAGGTTCAAGGCAATCCTCTATCGGTTGGTTCTGAGCGTCCGGAGAATACCACTTCCGGCGGAAGGAATCATTTCGGAGTGCACGCGATCGCAAGACAACCGCAAGCACACCCCAGAAATGAAAAATGCCAGCCACTAGAAGCGGCTGGCATTGAGTAACTTTGGTGCCGACGGCGAGACTCGAACTCGCACAGCTTTCGCCACTACCCCCTCAAGATAGCGTGTCTACCAATTTCACCACGTCGGCACTGCATGCAACCGGGGTTGTAACTACTTGTTTCCCGCGAATCGCTTCAAGAATTAAATTCTAACCCGAGTCCCGGAATTGTTCAACGCACAATCGCAAAAATTTTAACTTTTTATTTCGGGACATCCTGGCCCGGCGCGCTCGCAGCCGAACCCGCAACGGCGGCGGATGCCGCGACTACCGGCGCCGATGCTGCAGGTGCCGATGCCGGTGCGGTCGCTGCCGTGCCGAGCACACCGGCCGACGGCGTCGACTTGTACGAACCGAGATACGTCAGCGCCAGCGTTGCGACGAAGAAGATCGTCGCGAGAATGCCCGTCGTACGCGACAGGAAGTTTGCCGACCCCGTGGCACCGAACAGGCTGCCCGACGCGCCGCTGCCAAACGCAGCACCCATGTCGGCACCCTTGCCGTGCTGCAGCAGCACGAGACCAATCACACCGAGTGCAGACAGCACCTGCACCACAATAATCAGCGTCTTGAATAACAGCATCACACCCACCCGATTGGATCGGGCGACCGGAACGACCGGCCGCCCTCATGGTTCAATTCGATCCCGGACCGCTTATCGCGCGGCCCGGCAGATCGCCAGGAAATCTTCCGCCTTCAGCGACGCGCCGCCGATCAGGCCACCGTCGATGTCCGGCTGCGCGAACAGCTCTTCCGCGTTGTCCGGCTTCACGCTGCCGCCGTACAACACGGACACGTCCGCCGCACCCTTTGCCGCGAGACGCCCACGCAGGAACGCATGCACGTCCTGTGCCTGCGCCGACGTCGCGCTCTTGCCCGTGCCGATCGCCCAGACCGGCTCGTACGCGACGACGATGCGCGCAGCCTCGTCGGCCGTCAGCACGGCCAGTACTGCGTCGAGCTGCGCACCGACCACCTGCTCGGTCGCCCCCGACTCGCGCTCGTCGAGCGTCTCGCCGACACACACGACCGGCGTGAGCCCCGCCGCGAGCGCGCGCTGCGTCTTCGCCGCGACCGTCTCGTTGCGCTCGCCGTGATACGCGCGACGCTCCGAATGACCGACGATCGCATAGCGTGCGCCGAACTCCGCGACCATCGCGGCCGCCACTTCGCCGGTGAACGCGCCCTGCTCGTGCGCCGACACGTCCTGCGCACCCCAGGCGACACGGCCGCCGTCGAGCTGCGCCTGAACCTGCGCGAGATACGGGAACGGCACGCACACGCCGACCGATGTTTCGGCCGCCACCGCGCCCGCACCCTGCACCACTTCGTTCAGCAACGCCTGGTTGCCGGCCAGCCGGCCGTGCATCTTCCAGTTGCCGATCACACGCTTAGTTCTCTGTTTCGACATCGTGTCTGTCTCGTCACCGCTTGGTCATTAACGTGCCGGAAACCGGCCGTCAGGTTTGATCTGGCGAAGCAAACCCGCGATTTTACTGCGCACGGCTTGAACCGGTCAAACCGCGCATGTCAAGCCCGGCCATACGGGCCGTCAGGCGTTCGACCCCCAATCCAGGACGATCTTGCCGGTGTGCTCGCTGCTTTCCATCAGCGCATGCGCCTGCGCGGCATCCGCGGCCGGCAATACACGATAGATCACCGGCTTGATACGGCCATCGGCAATCAGCGGCCACACGCGCGCCTTCAGTTGCGCGGCGATCTGCGCCTTGAACTCGACCGGACGCGGGCGCAGCGTCGAACCCGTGATCGTCAGCCGGCGACGCAGGATCTCGCCGAGGTTGATGTCGGCCTTCGCGCCGCCGAGCAGCGCGATCAGCACGAGACGGCCGCCATCCGCGAGTGCGGACAGTTCGCGCGGCACATACGAGCCCGCCACCATGTCGAGGATCACGTCGACGCCGCGATCGTGCGTCAGCGACTTCACGACCTCGACGAAGTCTTCCGTCTTGTAGTTGATCGCCCGTTCGGCGCCGAGCGCCTCGCACGCGCGGCACTTGTCGGCGGTACCGGCCGTCGCGAACACGCGAAAGCCGAGCGCATGCGCGATCTGGATCGCCGTCACGCCGATGCCGCTCGAGCCGCCCTGCACGAGCAGCGTCTCCTGCTCGCCGCCCTCGCCCGCGCCGAGCTGCGCACGGTCGAACACGTTGCTCCATACGGTGAAGAACGTTTCGGGCAGCGACGCGGCCTCGATATCCGTAAGCCCGTCGGGTACCGGCAGGCATTGCAGCAGCGGCGCGACCGCATACTCGGCATAACCGCCGCCCGCGAGCAGCGCACACACGCGATCGCCCAGCTTCAGGCCGAACGGGTTCAGCGCCGCGTCGGACAGGTCGCCGCCGACGATCTCACCCGCGACCTCGAGGCCCGGCAGATCCGACGCGCCCGGCGGCGGCGCATACGCGCCCTTGCGCTGAAACACGTCGGGCCGGTTCACGCCGGAAGCCGCCACCTTGATCAGCACTTCGCCGCGCTTCGGTTCGGGGCGCGGGCGCTCCGCGAGCTTCAGCACGTCGGGGGCGCCGAATTCGGTGATTTCGATGGCTTTCATGGTGATGGTCGCTCCGGGATCAGGATCGGAATCGGATGGTGCGCCCGCACGCGGCACGGACGCGTTGCCGGCGCTGCTGCGCCGCACAACGATGCTACAGAAAAAACGGCCGGCACGCTTTCGCACTGCCGGCCGTTCGTCTGCCTGCCCGCTTACTGCTGCGGCGGCGTATCCGACTGCGCAGCTGCCGCTGCTTCATTCAGCAGCGCCTTCGCCGACAGGCGCACGCGACCCTTTTCGTCCGTCTGGATGACCTTGACCTTCACTTGCTGGCCTTCCTTCAGGTAGTCGTTGATGTCCTTCACACGCTCGTTGACGATTTCCGAGATGTGCAGCAGGCCATCCTTGCCCGGCAGCAGGTTCACGATCGCGCCGAAATCGAGCAGCTTCAGAACCGTGCCTTCGTACACCTGGCCGACTTCGATCTCGGCCGTGATTTGCTCGATGCGCTTCTTCGCTTCGGCCATGCCGTCGCTGTTCGTGCTCGCGATCGTCACGACGCCGTCGTCCGAGATGTCGATGGTCGTGCCCGTTTCTTCCGTCAGCGCGCGGATCACCGAACCGCCCTTGCCGATCACGTCGCGGATCTTTTCCGGGTTGATCTTGATCGTGATCATGCGCGGCGCGAATTCCGACAGTTGCGTGCTCGCACCCGAAACCGCCGACGTCATCTTGCCGAGGATGTGCATGCGGCCTTCCTTCGCCTGCGCGAGCGCGACCTGCATGATTTCCTTCGTGATGCCCTGGATCTTGATGTCCATCTGCAGCGCGGTCACGCCCTGCTCGGTGCCCGCGACCTTGAAGTCCATGTCGCCGAGGTGATCTTCGTCGCCGAGGATGTCGGTCAGCACCGCGAACTTGTTGCCTTCGAGGATCAGGCCCATCGCGATACCCGCGACGTGCGCCTTCATCGGCACGCCGGCGTCCATCAGCGCGAGGCAGCCGCCGCACACCGATGCCATCGACGACGAACCGTTCGATTCGGTGATTTCCGACACGACGCGGATCGAGTAGCCGAATTCGTCGGCGCTCGGCAGGCACTTGACCAGCGCGCGCTTCGCGAGGCGGCCGTGGCCGATTTCGCGACGCTTCGGCGAGCCGACGCGGCCCGTTTCGCCGGTCGCGAACGGGGGCATGTTGTAGTGGAGCATGAAGCGCTCGCGGTATTCGCCTTCGAGCGCGTCGATGATCTGCTCGTCACCCTTCGTGCCGAGCGTCGCGACGACCAGCGCCTGCGTTTCGCCGCGCGTGAACAGCGCCGAGCCGTGGGTACGCGGCAGCACGCCGGTACGGATCTCGATCGGGCGCACGGTGCGCGTGTCGCGGCCGTCGATACGCGGCTCGCCGTTCAGGATCTGCGAACGGACAATCTTCGCTTCGATGTCGAACAGCACGTTGCCGACGGTGGCCTTGTCGGCCGCTGCCGTACCGGCTGCCAGTGCGTCTTCCTCGAGCTTCGCCGAGGTCGCTGCGTAAACTTCCTTCAGCTTCGTCGAACGCGCTTGCTTGTCGCGCAGCTGGTAAGCGGCGAGCAGGTCGTTCTGTGCCAGCTCGGTCACGCGTGCGATCAGCGCCTCGTTCTTCGGCGCCGGCTGCCAGTCCCACTCGGGCTTGCCGCCTTCGCGCACCAGTTCGTGGATCGCGTCGATCGCGACTTGCATCTGCTCGTGGCCGAACACCACGGCGCCCAGCATCACGTCTTCCGACAGCTGGTCGGCTTCCGATTCGACCATCAGCACCGCACGCTCCGTACCCGCGACGACGAGGTCGAGGCTCGATGCCTTGATCTGGTCACGCGTCGGGTTCAGCACGTAGGCGTTGTCGATGTAGGCAACGCGCGCGGCACCGACCGGGCCGTTGAACGGCAGGCCCGACACGGCGAGCGCAGCCGATGCGCCGATCAGCGCGGGGATGTCCGCCGGGATTTCCGGGTTCACGGACAGCACGTGGATCACGACCTGGACTTCGTTGTAGAAGCCTTCCGGGAACAGCGGGCGCAGCGGACGGTCGATCAGGCGCGACGTCAGCGTCTCGTGCTCCGACGGACGGCCTTCGCGACGGAAGAAGCCACCCGGGATCTTGCCGGCCGAGTAGGTCTTCTCGAGGTAATCGACGGTCAGCGGGAAGAAGTCCTGGCCCGGCTTCGCCGACTTCGCTCCGACGACGGTTGCCAGCACGACGGTGTCTTCGACGTCGACGATCACGGCGCCGCTTGCCTGGCGAGCGACTTCACCGGTTTCGAGGCGCACCTTGTGCTGGCCCCACTGGAATTCCTTCACGACCTTGTTGAACATGGACATGGTTGCTCCTTTGAATTCATGCATTTCATTCGCCGCGCCGGCCATCCCGCGCGGCGGCGTCCCGACCGAATCACCCGGAGCAAGGTGTGTTTTTTATGCCATTCCAGCGCGGCACTCGTGCAGCGACGCGCTGGAATGACACAAATCCTGCCCCGGTATCAGTCGTTGCGGCGGCCCCGCACGGTCGTGCCGGACAGCCTGCGATGCGTGTGACGCTACGCAACGCGCAAAAACAAAATGCCTGTATCAGCGGACTGACACAGGCATCTTGCTGGCGGCAATCGCCTCGATTACTTACGCAGACCCAGCTTCTCGATCAGTGCGCGGTAACGGTCGGCATCCTTGCCCTTGAGGTAGTCGAGCAGCTTGCGGCGGCGGCTCACCATGCGCAGCAGGCCGCGGCGGCTGTGGTGATCCTTCGCGTGGGTCTTGAAGTGACCCGTCAGTTCGACGATACGTGCGGTCAGCAGTGCGACCTGGACTTCGGGCGACCCCGTGTCGTTCGTACCGCGGGCGAACTGAGCAACGACTTCCGACTTCTTGATATCTGCAACAGACATGAGATTTCCTTGGTTTCTACTTTCTAACTGAACAGGCGGACACGGAAGAATGGCCGTGCCGTGACTTACAACCGGCGGGCATTGTAGCACAACTCCACGCCGTTCTTACCGCCCCCTGTCACGGGCGTGTCATCGAGCAGGCGGACGGCATTTCGGTACGCTGCGCCGGCACCGCGAGCACCGTCCGGAAGCCATAGCCCGACCCCTCGTTGTCGAAGCGCACGCCCGGCGTGCCGGCCTTGTCCATCTCCATCACGTAAAGGGGCTGGATCAACTGATGATCCTGCGCGCGCATCCGCGACGCGTGGAAGCCGTCGTCGAACGACAGCCCCTCGAGCGCACGCGCGACCGCGACAGGGTCGGCCGAACCCGCACGGTTCATCGCGGCGGCCAGCATCTCGATCATCAGGCTCATCCGCCGCACCGGATAGTCGTCCTGGGCGGCTGGAAAACGGTTCCGGAACGCCCGGTAGAACGCGTCCGATTTCGCACCGCCTGCGTTCGGGTGCCAGTCCGCCACGGCGACGACCCGCCCGACACCGGCGTCGCCGAGGGCTGCCGGCGCGCCGAGGCTGTTGCCGTAGAACGTGTGGAACTTCGCATTCAGCCCTTGCTCCCGCGCCGCCTTCACGAGCAGCGTGAGGTCGTTGCCCCAGTTGCCGGTCACGACGGCGTCGGCGCCGCTCGCGCGAATCTTCGCGATATACGGCGAGAAATCCTTGATCCGGCCGATCGGGTGGAACTCGTCGCCGGCGATCGTCACGTCCGGGCGCCGCGCGACCAGCGCCTGCCGTGCGAGCGTGCTGACGTCGTGGCCGAAACTGTAGTCCTGGTTCAGCAGGTAGACCTTGCGCAGCGCGCGGTCGCGTGCCATCACGTCCGCGAGTGCGGCCATCCGCATGCCGGCGTGCGCATCGAAGCGGAAATGCCAGAAACTGCAGCGCGCGCCGGTCAGCGCCGGATCGTCGGCCGAATAGTTGAGGAACAGCATCCGGTTGTCCGGATCGCGCGCGTTCAGCTTGTCGAGCGCCGCGACGAGCGCGGCCGCGACGGCCGAGCTGTTGCCCTGCGTGACGAAACCGATGTGGCGATCCGCGGCCGCGCGCAGCTGCACGAGCGCCTCCTCGGGGCTGCCCTTGCTGTCGAGCACGACGAGTTCGAGCGGGTGCGCGCCGTCGCGCAGCTTCACGCCGCCCGCCGCGTTCACCTGCTCGACGCCGAAGCGCAGGTTGCGCTCGACCGCCGCGCCCGCGTTCGCGAACGGGCCCGACATCCCTTCGATCAGCGCGATCCGCACCGGCTCGCCGCCGGCAAATGCGGACGACACCAGCATCCACCCCGCGCTCAACGCGAGCGCGCACCGCTTCCACCCCTGCATCGGCCACCTGCCCTTCAATCAGCCCGAGAAGCGCGGATCATAGGCCGGCGCCCCCGCCGCCCGCAAGCGTGACCGTGCCGGCGATCCGCACCGATTTTTTCCAAGCGATGCGCGATCGCTCGCCGTCCGTGATAAAACGGGACTTGTTTCCGTGTTCTGGAGAATCCCCATGCGCATTCGCATTTCCGCGCGCCTGCCGGTGCTGCTCGCCAGCGCCGCCGCGCTGCTGACCGGTTGCGCGCAACCGTGGCAGCAATACCAGGCCGGCCAGGACGAGTCGGCGATCGTCGCACGCATGGGCCCGCCGCGCGAGATCTACGACCTGCCCGGCGGCGGCAAGCGCCTGATGTGGCCAACCCAGCCGATGGGCGAGATCACCGTCGCGGCCGACGTCGATGCGGCCCACAAGATCGTCAACGTGCGCCAGGTCCTGCAGCCGAGCGAGTTCTATCGTGCGGAGATCGGCAAGTGGACGAAGACCGACGTCCTCGTCAACTTCGGACGCCCCGTCGAGACGTCCTACTTCCCGCTGATGAAGCGCGAGGTATGGACGTACCGGTATCTCGAGGACAACGTCTGGTACATGATGTACAGCTTCTACTTCGACCCGCAGGGCATCCTGCGCATCACGCAGAAAACACCCGACCCGTTGCACGACCCCGACCGCCGCAACCTGTTCTGACCGATTACGCATTTACGCGCAATTATCTCGATGGCCATTCACGAATCATTGCGTGAATGGCCATTTCCTTTTTTCCGCCGGCTTATTAATTCGGCAAATGCGACGGAAATCTTTTCCGATCGATGACATGCCGATGGCAATTCGCTGACATCCCCGTCATACGGGCCTTTGCCTGAAAACAGGCACGCGCAGTGCATATCATGCGGTGAGTTGGTGCATGCAATGCACTACGCCAAACCAATTTGAAACAATTTGTTTCAACACCCCCGAAGCGCTAGGGCATACCCCTAATATCAGTCGAAACTCAACCTTTCAATTTAGAAAGAATGCCATTTCGTCATTTTTGCCGATATTCGATTGCCTTTATCTCAAAGGAGTCCTCATGAATCGCCCCAAGAGCATGCTGGTTGCCAACATCGCCTGGGCCCGCGAAACGCGTGAACACACGCCCGGTTTCTTCGACGCACTCGCGCGCGGCCAGAACCCGCGCGTGCTGTGGATCGGCTGCGCCGACAGCCGCGTGCCGGCCGAAACCATCACGCACTGCGCACCCGGCGAGCTGTTCGTCCATCGCAACATCGCGAACCTGTTCCATCCCGACGACGACAATTCCGCCAGCGTGCTCGAGTACGCGGTGCGCGTGCTGCAGGTCGACCACGTGATCGTATGCGGGCACTACGGGTGCGGAGGCGTACGCGCATCGCTGCTGCCGCCGCCGTCCGACCTGCCGCACGTCGCACGCCGCATCGCGCCGCTGTGCGCGCTCGCGCGACGGCATCGTGACACGCTGGACGGGCTCGACGACACGGCCGCCGCCGACCGCCTCGCCGAGCTCAACGTGCTCGAACAGGTACGGCTGCTGCGCGCGTCCCCGATCGTGCGGGGCCGCGAACGGCCACCGCTCGTGCACGGCTGGATCTTTTCGCTCGCGGACGGCCGCCTGAAGGAACTCGATTCCGGCTACACCACCCCGCCCGCCGACGCCGAACTCGTGCAGGCCGTCGCTGCCTGCGCGCTCGGCTGACCTGCCCCCAAAAGCCAATGAAATCATCCCGACCATGAAACTGAACCAGCGCCTGTCCACCCTGCCGCGCGACATCGTCGCCGGCGTCGTCGTGTTCCTCGTCGCGCTGCCGCTGTGTCTCGGCATCGCCAATGCATCCGGCGTCGAGCCGTTTGCCGGGCTCGTATCCGGCATCGTCGGCGGCATCGTCGTCGCGCTGCTGAGCGGCTCGTCGCTGTCCGTCAGCGGGCCGGCCGCCGGCCTCGTCGTGATCGTCGTCGAAGGCATCGCACAACTCGGCAGCTTCTCCGCATTCCTGCTCGCGGTGCTGCTGTCCGGCGTCCTGCAGTTCGGGTTCGGCATGCTGCGCGCCGGCCGCTTCGCCGCCTACGTACCGTCACCCGTCATCAAGGGCATGCTCGCCGCGATCGGCCTGCTGCTGATCGTAAAGCAGATTCCGTTCGCGTTCGGTATCGGCGGCTCGGCCGCGCAATCGTTTGCGAACTGGCCCGGCCTGCCGGTCGCGTGGGCCGCCACGGCCATCGCGCTTGCGTCGCTCGCGCTGCTGATCGCGTGGGACACGCCCGCGCTGCGCCGCTTCGCGCTGGTGCGCTCGGTGCCGGCTCCGCTTGCGGTCGTCGTGCTGGGTATCGGCGCCACGCTCGTGCTGAGCATCGTCGCACCGTCGGTCGCGCCGGGCGCCGCCCATCGCGTGACGCTGCCCGAACTCGGCTCGTTCGCGGCCTTTGCGGCGTCGCTCAAGCATGCGGAGCTCGGCCCGAACTTCGCTCAGCTCGTCAATCCGGACGTGTGGCGCGTCGCGATCACGCTCGCGGTCGTCGCGAGCCTCGAGACGCTGCTGAGCCTCGAAGCCGTCGAGCAGATCGACCCGAAGCGCCGGCCGACCCAGCCCGATCGCGAACTCAAGGCCCAGGGCGTCGGCAATCTCGTCGCGGGCGCGGTCGGCGGGCTGCCGATCACGTCGGTGATCGTGCGCAGTTCGGTGAACGTCAACGCGGGCGCGCAAAGCCGGATGTCGGCGATCGTGCACGGGATGCTGCTGCTCGCGAGCGTGTTCGCGCTCACCGGCCTGATCAACCTGATCCCGCTCGCGAGCCTGGCCGCGATCCTGATCCATACCGGCTTCAAGCTTGCGAAACCGGCGCTGTTCCGCTCGGTGATGAAACAGGGGCCGGCCGCCTTCGTGCCGTTCGCCGCGACGATCGCCGGCGTGCTCGCGGTCGACCTGCTGTTCGGCATCGCGCTCGGCCTCGCGTGCAGCGTGCTGGCCGTCGCCGTCGCGAACCTGAAGAGCCCCGTGACGCTCGCGCAGCACGACGACCACTTCCTGCTGTCGTTCCGCAAGGACGTGTCGTTTCTCGGCAAGGTGCAGGTCAAGCATCACCTGCGGCACATTCCCGACCGGGCCGCGGTGATCATCGACGCGACACGCGCCGATTACATCGATCACGACGTGCTCGAACTGCTCGACGCGTTCGTCGGCGATGCGCCGCGACGCGGCATCACCGTCGAGTTCCGGCGCCGCAGCCCGGTGCCGCGCACGGCCGCGCGCCGCTGGCTGTTCCGTGCGCCGGCCGCCGAATGAGCGGTGCATGAAAAACGCCCCGGCGGCGCAGGGCCGCACGGGGCGTTTCGGTGATGCGCGACGCGCGGCGCTTACGAGCGCTGCGGATTGACCTTGTCGTCCTTCGAATGCAGCTTGTTCAGCGCGGAGATGTACGCCTTCGCGGATGCGGCGACGATGTCCGGATCGGTGCCGACGCCGTTGACGATCCGCCCGCTCTTCGACAGCCGGACAGTCACTTCACCCTGCGCCTGCGTACCGGTCGTGATCGCGTTCACCGAATACAGCAGCAGCTCGGAACCACTGCCGACTTCGCTCTCGATCGCATTGAACGTCGCGTCGACCGGGCCGTTGCCGCGCGCCTCGCCGGTCACTTCCTTGCCGTCGACCCCGAACACGACCTTCGCGTGCGGCTGCTCGCCCGTTTCCGAGTGCTGCGACAGCGACACGAACTTGAAGTGTTCCTGCTCGTGTGCGAGCGCCGATTCCTCGGACACGATCGCGATGATGTCCTCGTCGAAGATCTCGGCCTTGCGATCGGCCAGATCCTTGAAGCGCATGAACGCCGCGTTCAGTTCACTTTCGCTGTCGAGCGACACGCCGAGCTCCTGCAGGCGCTGCTTGAACGCGTTACGGCCCGACAGCTTGCCGAGCACGATCTTGTTCGCGGTCCAGCCCACGTCTTCCGCGCGCATGATCTCGTAGGTGTCGCGCGCCTTCAGCACGCCGTCCTGGTGGATGCCCGATGCGTGCGCGAACGCATTCGCGCCGACCACCGCCTTGTTCGGCTGCACGACGAAACCGGTGATCTGCGACACAAGCTTCGACGTCGGCACGATCTGCGTCGTGTCGATGCCGACGTCGAGGCCGAAGTAGTCCTTGCGGGTCTTCACGGCCATCACGATTTCCTCGAGCGACGTGTTGCCCGCGCGCTCGCCGAGACCGTTGATCGTGCACTCGATCTGGCGCGCGCCGCCGATCTTCACGCCGGCGAGCGAGTTCGCCACCGCCATCCCGAGGTCGTTGTGGCAATGCACGGAGAAGATCGCCTTGTCCGAGTTCGGAATGCGCTCGCGCAGCGTCTTCACGAGGTTGCCGTAGAGCTCGGGCACGCCGTAGCCGACCGTGTCGGCGATGTTGATGGTCGTCGCCCCTTCGGCGATCACGGCTTCCAGCACGCGGCACAGGAAGTCGAGGTCCGAACGGCTGCCGTCTTCCGGCGAGAATTCAACGTTGTCGGTGAACTTGCGTGCGAAACGCACCGCAAGACGCGCCTGCTCGAACACCTGGTCCGGCGTCATGCGCAGCTTCTTCTCCATGTGCAGCGGCGACGTCGCGATGAACGTGTGGATCCGCGAGCTGTTGGCCGGCTTCAGCGCGTCGGCCGCACGCTGGATGTCCTTGTCGTTGGCCCGCGCCAGCGAGCAGATCGTGCTGTCCTTCACGAGACCGGCGATCGTGTGGATCGCGTCGAAATCGCCGTTCGAGCTGGCCGCGAAGCCGGCCTCGATCACGTCGACCTTCATCCGCTCGAGATGCTTCGCGATGCGGATTTTCTCTTCCTTCGTCATCGACGCGCCCGGCGATTGTTCGCCGTCACGCAACGTCGTATCGAAAATGATCAGCTTGTCTGTCATGGGGGGCTCCAGGGCTCTTTATACGGAAGTCAAACGTAACGAGATCGCGCCACCGTTGGCGACGCTCAACAACAGACGAAGCTTGACGGAGGGCGGGAACGGTCAGCGCGGCAGGCGCGCCGAAGCTAGCGCGCGTAGCGGCGCACCGGCTAGAAGGAGGGAGAGGCGGGAAAATGCAGTCATGCCGAAGACTATAGCGGCATTCCGTTGGGTGCGCAATCGGACGGCACCCGGGGTTTCCGGCAGTCCGGGCCGAACAGGGGACAAATGAAAACGGCGGCCCCGAGGCCGCCGTTTCCGGGTAAACAACGCGCGTCAGTGATCGCGCTGCGACGAGCGCGCGGGGTTTGCCCGCCCGCGCACGGCCATGTAGGCCCAGAACACGTAGCCGGACAGCCCGTACAGCACGAACAGGCAGAACAGCATCAGCGGCGGGTCGGACGACACGAGCACGAACGCGACGACGACCAGCAGGATCGCCGCGAACGGCACGCGGTGCCGCACGTCGAGCGCCTTGCCGCTGTAGAACGGCGCGTTCGACACCATCGTCACGCCCGCATAGATCGTCAGCACGAATGCGACCCACGGCAGCCAGCCGAGCTTCATCGGCACGCGGTTGTCGGTGGCGAGCCACACGAAGCCCGCGATCAGCGCGGCGGCGGCCGGACTCGGCAGCCCCTGGAAGAAACGCTTGTCGACGACGCCGATGTTCGTGTTGAAACGCGCGAGGCGCAGCGCGGCGCCCGAGCAGTAGACGAACGCGGCGAGCCAGCCCCAGCGGCCGAGATCCTTCAGCACCCACTCGTACATCACGAGCGCGGGCGCGACACCGAACGACACCATGTCCGACAGGCTGTCGAACTGCTCGCCGAACGCGCTCTGCGTATGCGTCATGCGCGCGACGCGCCCATCCATCCCGTCGAGCACCATCGCCACGAAAATCGCGATTGCGGCGATCTCGAAGCGCACGTTCATCGCCTGCACGACCGCGAAGAAGCCGCAGAACAGCGCGGCGGTCGTGAACGCGTTCGGCAGCAGGTAGATGCCGCGCGTCTTCAGGAACCGCTGACGCGCGGCGCGGCGGCTCTCGATCGGCACCGGATCGGCGGCCATCCCCTTGTTGCGACGGAACGGGCGTGGCGTCTGGCCGGCGCCGTTGCGCGGCCGACGCGGTTTGAATGCGGCCATCGTGCGCCCCGCCGCTTACTGTTCGAGCTCGGCGAGGATCGTCGACGACGCGTAGACCTTCTCGCCGATCGACACCTTCGCGCGGCTGCCGAGCGGCAGGTACACGTCGACGCGCGAACCGAAGCGGATGAAACCGTAGCGCTGGCCGCGCGACAGCGGCTCGCCGGCGCGCACGTAGCAGAGAATCCGGCGTGCGACGAGGCCGGCGATCTGCACGGCGGTCACGGTCTTGCCGCTCGCCGTCTGGATCACGACCGCGTTACGCTCGTTCTCGGTGGACGCCTTGTCGATCGCCGCGTTCAGGAACGCACCCGGGAAGTACTCGACCTTGGAGATCGCGCCATCGACCGGCGAACGCTGCGAATGGACGTTGAAGACATTCATGAACACGCTGATCTTCAGCGCTTCGCGGTTCGCGTACGGGTCCTGCGCGGTCTCGACCGCGACGATGCGACCGTCTGCCGGGCACAGCACCGCGTTCGGCTGCGCCGGGATCGGGCGCTGCGGATCACGGAAGAACTGGACGACGAAGACGAGCAGCAGCCAGAACGGCCACGCGAAGCCGAAGCCCCCGACGGCGTGGATCAACAGCGCGATGACGGCAGCAATCGCGATGAACGGCCAGCCTTCGCGCGCGATGATCGGATGAGGATAGTTCATGGATTCGTTCTGTGTTCGGTGAATTGCAAAGCCCGTAGCATAACAAAAGCCGCCCGGGGCACTGCTGCCTTCGGGCGGCTTTTTGGTACCGGCCCTCTATTCGAGGGGCCGGAACAGCACGCGGTGCTTAGTTCTTCGTCTGGTCGACGAGCTTGTTCTTCGCGATCCACGGCATCATCGCGCGCAGCTTCGCACCGACCTGCTCGATCTGGTGCTCGGCCGTCAGGCGACGGCGCGACTGCAGCGTCGGTGCGCCTGCCTTGTTCTCGAGGATGAAGCTCTTCGCGTACTCGCCCGTCTGGATGTCGGTCAGGCACTGCTTCATCGCCTTCTTCGTCTCTTCCGTCACGATGCGCGGGCCCGTCACGTACTCGCCGTACTCGGCGTTGTTCGAGATCGAGTAGTTCATGTTCGCGATGCCGCCTTCGTAGATCAGGTCGACGATCAGCTTCAGTTCGTGCAGGCACTCGAAGTACGCCATTTCCGGCGCGTAACCTGCCTCGACCAGCGTTTCGAAACCAGCCTTGATCAGCTCGACGGTACCGCCGCACAGCACGGCCTGCTCGCCGAACAGGTCGGTTTCGGTTTCTTCACGGAAGTTCGTCTCGATGATGCCGGCGCGGCCGCCGCCGTTCGCCGCAGCGTACGACAGCGCGATGTCGCGTGCCGCGCCCGACTTGTTCTGCGCAACCGCGATCAGGTGCGGCACGCCGCCACCTTGCGAGTACGTGCCGCGCACGGTGTGGCCCGGTGCCTTCGGCGCGATCATGATCACGTCGAGGTCGGCGCGCGGGATCACCGCGCCGTAGTGGACGTTGAAGCCGTGCGCGAATGCCAGCGCCGAGCCTTGCTTGATGTTCTCGTGCACTTCCTTCGCGTACACGTCGGCGATCTGCTCGTCCGGCAGCAGCATCATCACGACGTCGGCGCCCTTCACCGCTTCCGCGACTTCCTTGACCGACAGGCCGGCGTTCTCGGCCTTGCTCCACGACGCGCCGCCCTTGCGCAGGCCGACCGTCACGTTGACACCGCTGTCCTTCAGGTTCAGCGCGTGTGCATGGCCTTGCGAGCCGTAGCCGATGATCGTGACTTGCTTGCCCTTGATGAGGGAGAGGTCAGCGTCTTTGTCGTAGAAAACGTTCATGATGGTTCCTTCGCTAATTCAAAAATTCAACAATTCGTTCGGATGGAGTACTGCGGGCCGGGACATGACGGCGCACCCGGCGTGCCACTTTGGCAATGTCGGCATCACACCTTCAGGATGCGCTCGCCGCGTCCGATGCCGGAGCTGCCGGTGCGCACGGTCTCGAGGATCGCGCCCGCGTCCAGCCCCTGGATGAATGCGTCGAGCTTGTCGCTCGCGCCCGTCAATTCGATCGTGTAGGTCTTTTCGGTCACGTCGATGATGCGGCCGCGGAAAATGTCCGCCATCCGCTTCATTTCTTCGCGCTCCTTGCCCACTGCACGTACCTTGATCAGCATCAGCTCGCGTTCGATGTGTGCACCGTCGGTCAGGTCCACCACTTTCACCACCTCGATCAGGCGGTTCAGATGCTTCGTGATCTGTTCGATCACGTCGTCGGAGCCAATGGAAACGATGGTGAGCCGCGACAGCGATTGGTCTTCGGTCGGCGCCACCGTCAAGGTTTCGATGTTGTAGCCGCGTGCGGAAAACAGACCGACCACGCGCGACAGCGCGCCCGGTTCGTTCTCCAGCAGGACGGAAATGATGTGTCTCATGTTCGCTTCTTCCAGAATGTGTCCGTGTCGATTCACTCGCGCCGCGCGCCGCCGCGTGCCGCACCGCCCTTCGTGAAGGCGGCCGCTTCGGCCCAGGCGCGCGTCGCGCCGTTACAGGTCTTCCGATCCGAGCAGCATCTCGGTGATGCCCTTGCCGGCCTGTACCATCGGCCAGACGTTTTCGGTCGGATCGGTCTGGAAGTCGAGAAACACGGTGCGGTCCTTCAGGCGCAGCGCTTCCTTCAGCGCCGGCTCCACATCCGAAGTCTTTTCGATCCGCATGCCGACATGGCCGTACGCTTCGGCGAGCTTCACGAAGTCAGGCAGCGCATCCATGTACGAATGCGAATAGCGCTTGCTGTATTCGATCTGCTGCCACTGGCGAACCATGCCGAGATAGCGGTTGTTCAGCGAAATGATCTTCACGGGCGTGTCGTACTGCAGGCAGGTCGACAACTCCTGGATGCACATCTGGATCGAGCCTTCGCCCGTGATGCACAGCACGTCGTCGTCCGGGTGCGCCATCTTGACGCCCATCGCTGCCGGCAGGCCGAAGCCCATCGTGCCGAGGCCGCCGGAGTTGATCCAGCGACGCGGCTTGTTGAAACGGTAGAACTGCGCCGCCCACATCTGGTGCTGGCCGACGTCCGAGCACACGAACGCATTGCCGTCCGTCAGCTCCCACGCCTTCTCGACCACGTACTGCGGCTTGATGATCTCGCTTTCGCGGTCGTACTTCAGGCAGTCCTTCGCGCGCCAGCCCTCGATGTCCTTCCACCATTGCGCGAGGGCTTCGGTGTCGGGGCCATGCTCGGCCGTCTGCAACTGCTCGATCAGCTCCTTCAGCACCTCCTTCACGTCGCCGACGATCGGGATGTCGACCTTCACGCGCTTCGAGATCGACGACGGGTCGATGTCGATGTGGATGATCTTGCGCGGACGCGACGCGAAGTGCGCCGGATCGCCGATCACGCGGTCGTCGAAGCGGGCACCGATCGCGATCAGCACGTCGCAGTGCTGCATCGCCATGTTCGCTTCGTAGGTGCCGTGCATGCCGAGCATGCCGAGGAATTTCTTGTCCGACGCGCGATAGCCGCCGAGGCCCATCAGCGTGTTCGTGACCGGGTAGCCGAGCAGGTCCGCGAACTGGTTCAGTTCACGCGACGCGTCGGCGAGGATGATGCCGCCGCCCGTGTAGATGTACGGACGCTTCGCCGTCAGCAGCAGCGACACGGCCTTGCGGATCTGGCCCGAATGGCCCTTCGTGACGGGGTTGTACGAACGCAGCGACACGCTCTTGACGGGCTCGTACTGGCACGGCGTCTTCGAGATGTCCTTCGGGATGTCGATCAGCACGGGGCCCGGACGGCCGGTGCGGGCGATGTAGAACGCCTTCTTGACGGTTTCCGCGAGGTCGCGCACGTCCTTCACGAGGAAGTTGTGCTTCACGCACGGACGCGTGATGCCAACGGTGTCGCACTCTTGGAAGGCATCCTGGCCGATCGCGGCCGTGGGCACCTGGCCGCTGATCACGACCATCGGGATCGAATCCATGTACGCCGTTGCGATGCCGGTCACCGCGTTGGTGACACCGGGGCCCGACGTCACGAGGCAGACGCCGACATTGCCGGTGGAACGCGCATACGCATCGGCTGCGTGCACGGCCGCCTGTTCGTGGCGCACCAGCACGTGCTGAATCTTGTCCTGCTTGTAAAGCTCGTCGTAGATGTAGAGTACCGAGCCGCCGGGGTAGCCCCAGATGAATTCGACGTTTTCATCGGCCAGTGCCTTCATGAGCACGGTGCCGCCGATGGAGTCGCTATCGGGAGGGGAAAGGGGTTCCGACGTGGAGAATTCCGCGCTGGGCATGTTCATTTTGACCTTTCGAATTTTCGGCAAAAAATTGATCGGGTGCTCTCTGCCGGGCTTGTGGCTCGGGTTCAAGCGGCGCGTCCAGTTTGAAGGGCAGGCTTCTTGGGCCAGCCTCAAATGAGACCATCACTTCATGTTGCGAATCGCTGACGATAGCGGGTCGCGAATGGGTCGTCAAGCAAAATATCCCGCAGCGCATCATGGGCCCCGCCCGGCACCCCGCCGCCGCGGCTCGCGCGCAACGTGCGGCGCCCGCCCCGGTGCCAAGCGGCACGAAAATTTGATAGCATCCGCGGGTTTTACGAAATTTTTCGACCTTTTTCACCACGCAGCGGCCCGCAGCGCATACCTTCACGGAATGGCATCAGACAAGGAACTCGCCGACTTTCTGGCGGGCGTCGAAAGGCGCGCGTTCAAGCAGGCCGCGTACGCCGTGCGTGACGACGATGCGTCGCTCGACATCGTGCAGGACGCGATGATCAAGCTTGCGGAGAAGTACGGCGACCGGCCGGCGGCCGAGCTGCCGCTGCTTTTTCAGCGGATCCTGCAGAACGCGATCCACGACTGGTTCCGCCGGCAGAAGGTCCGCAACACGTGGGTCACGCTGTTCTCGTCGCTGAACAACACCGACGACGACGATTTCGACCCGCTCGAAACCCTCGAATCCGCGGACGACAACGCGGGCGTCGAAAGCAGCGAGCACCGCCTCGAACGAGAGCAGGTTCTGGCCCTGATCGACGAAGAAATCCAGAAACTTCCGACGCGTCAACGGGAAGCGTTCCTGATGCGTTATTGGGAAGATATGGATGTCGCCGAGACTGCCGCCGCAATGGGGTGCTCCGAGGGCAGCGTCAAGACGCACTGCTCGCGAGCCACCCACACCCTGGCGCAAGCGCTCAAGGCCAAAGGAATCACGCTATGAGCTCCGCTCCCGCAAATCGAGAACACGAATTCGCGCTGAAGGTGCGCCGCGCGCTGGACGAGCGCGCGGCCGACCTGCCTGCCGCGACCACCGACCGTCTGGCCGCCGCCCGCCGGGCTGCGCTCGCGCGCAAGAAGCCCGAAGCCGCGACCGTGCCGGTGTTCGTGCCGGCCTTCGCCGGCGCGGCCGGTGCGTACGGCACGGCGCCCGCGGGCCGCCCGCAGGCCGGCCGCCCGTCGTTCGCGCGCCGCCTGCTGCGCGCGTGGCCGCTGGCGCTGCTGCTCGCGGGGCTCGTCGGCATCGCCTACTGGGAAGACATGCAGCGCACCGCCGAACTCGCCGACATCGACGCGGCGATGCTCAGCGACGACCTGCCGCTCAACGCGTATCTCGATCACGGGTTCAACGCGTATCTGTCGCGTGCGCACTAACAGACAATAACGAGGGGATCGCACGGGTGAGTCAGAAGCGCGGCCTGGCCGTATTTTTCGGATGCGTAATCGCGATCGCCGTTTCCTACGTCGCCACGTACCCACGATTCCACCCGGCCCCCGCGACGCCCACCGCCGCGGCCAACAGCCCTGCCGCGCCCGCATCGGCCGCGACCGGGCTGACCACCGAACTCCCCCCGCTGCCCCTGCCGCTGCCGGCCGCGTCCGGCCCGCTGTCCTGGGCGCGCCTCACGCCGGCGCAACACGCGGCACTCGCGCCGTTCGCCGACCAGTGGGATGGCTTCAGCGACGCACGCAAGCGCAAATGGCTGAAGATCGCGTCGCGTTTCGCGAAGTTGACGCCCGATGATCAAAAGCGCCTGCAGGACCGGATGACCGAATGGGCGCGGATGACGCCCGAGCAGCGCCGCGTCGCGCGCGAGAATTACCAGAGTGCGAAGGAGCTGTCCGCGCAGGCGCGCGAGCGGGCCTGGAAGGCGTACCAGCAACTCCCCGAGGAGCAGAAGGAACGTCTCGCGGCCGCCGAGCGCCGCCGCCGGCCGAGCGTCGTCAGCGCGCCGCCGACCGTCGCCGACCGTGACGTCCGTCGCCTCGTCAATTCGCACGATCACGCCGCAAGCGGCGCAGCCACCGCGCCGGCGCCCGTCTCGGCGGCCGCCGCGCAGCCGGTGCCCGCGTCGTCGACGGCCGGCACCGCGTCCGCGCCGGCCGCCGTGGCGCCGGTGTCACCCGCCGACGCGCCCTCGCTGTTCAAGGGCTCCTGAGCGGCCGTGGCGAACGCCCGCGCCCCCGAAACCCCGGCCGCCGCGCCGTCCGTGCGGCGGCGTCTCGCCGCGCTGCTCTACGAAGGCGTGCTGCTGTTCGGCGTGGTGTTCTTCGCCGGACTCGCGTTCAGCCTCGCGACGCAGCAACGCAACGGCCTCGTCCATCACAACCTGCTCGCCGCCTGGATCGCGCTCGTGGTCGGCGCGTACTTCGTCTGGTTCTGGACCCACGGCGGCCAGACGCTGCCGATGAAGACATGGCGGCTGCGACTCGAATCGTCGAGCGGCCGACCGCTGAGCGCGGGCCACGCGCTCGTCCGCTATGCGCTCGGCTGGCTGTGGTTCCTGCCGCCGCTCGCGCTGCATCCGCTCCTCGGCCTGTCGGTACCCGTCACGCTCGCACTCACCGCCGCGTGGATCGTCGTGTGGGCCGGCGCGGCCCGGCTGCATGCCGGCCGCCAGTTTCCGCACGACCGGATCGCACGCACGCGCGTCGTCGCCATCCCGCGTTGAAGCGCTGACGCACCGCATTCACCAGACGAAAGCACGTCGCCGAGGCGACTCCCGCCCGGCCCGACAGCCTTGCCGGACAAGCGCCTGACGTTCCGTACGGCAGGTCACACAACGTCCCGACATTCACTGCTAAACACCTTGCAGCGGTCGTAATAAGAACGTCTCGTGACTGTCACGGCACAGTCACGCCCGCATGGCGGAATGCCGGTAATGTCAACCGGCGCGAGTCATGCATGGGCCAGAAAACGTCTGCGACCTCCCTGTTCCGTCACCCTCTCGGCGCCCGCGCCGCCACCGCCTTCCTGTCCGGTTCCGCCGCAACCGACGGGCGGGTGTCGCAAGAACCGCCTGCCGGTCACGCCACGCGGCATGACGACCCCGACTCGTCCGCGCATCGCTACCGCACCATCTGGCTGTCCGACATCCACCTCGGTTCGAGCGGCTGCCAGGCGCCGTACCTGCTCGACTTCCTGCGCCACAACGATTCGGAGTACCTGTACCTCGTCGGCGACATCATCGACGGCTGGCAACTGAAAAAGGGCTGGTACTGGCCGCAGGCGCACAACGACGTCGTGCAGAAGATCCTGCGCAAGGCGCGCAAGGGGACGCAGGTCGTCTACATCCCGGGCAATCACGACGAAGGCGCGCGGCAGTTCTGCGACCTCGCGTTCGGCGACATCCAGGTGCGCGGCGAGGCGTTCCACACGACGCTCGCAGGCAAACGTTTGTGGATCGTGCACGGCGACCTGTTCGACGGCGTGATCCAGCACGCGAAATGGCTCGCGTACCTCGGCGACACGCTCTACACGCTGATCCTCGTGCTGAACCGCTGGTTCAACCGGATCCGCAGCCGGCTCGGCTTCCAGTACTGGTCGCTGTCGCAGTACCTGAAGCACCAGGTCAAGAACGCCGTCAACTTCATCTCGCAGTTCGAGACCGTGATGACCGACGAGGCGCGCCGGCGCGGTTGCGACGGCGTCGTGTGCGGGCACATCCACAAGGCGGAGATCCGCGACATCGACGGCGTGCTGTACTGCAACGACGGCGACTGGGTCGAGAGCCTGTCCGCACTCGTCGAAACGATGGAAGGCGAACTGAAGATCGTCTACTGGACGGTGATGCGCACCGCACCGTCGGAAACCACGTCGCGCAAGGCCAAGGCCACTGCCTGACACAACCCCGCACCTACAGGACATTGCCGCGATGAAGATCATGATCGTCACCGACGCGTGGGAACCGCAGGTCAACGGCGTCGTGCGCACGCTGAAGAGCACGTCGCGCGAACTCACCGCGCTCGGCCACCGCGTCGAACTGCTGACGCCGCTCGAATTCCGCACGGTGCCCTGCCCGACCTACCCCGAGATCCGCCTGTCGATCCTGCCGTACCGCAAGCTGCGCGCGCGGATCGACGCGTTCGCCCCCGACGCGCTGCACATCGCGACCGAAGGCCCGCTCGGCCTCGCCGCACGACGCTATGCACGTTCGCGCAAGCTGCCGTACACGACCGCGTATCACACGCGCTTTCCGGAGTACGTGCAGGCGCGCTTCGGCATCCCGCTCGCGGCGACCTACCGCTTCCTGCACTGGTTCCATGGCCCGTCGCTCGCGGTGATGGCGCCGACGCCGGTCGTCAAGCAGGATCTCGAGAAATTCGGCTTCACGAACGTCGTGCTGTGGACCCGCGGCGTCGACCTCGACGTGTTCCGACCGATGGAATCGAAGGTGCTCAATACCGCGCGGCCGATCTTCCTCTATGTCGGCCGCGTCGCGATCGAGAAGAACGTCGAGGCGTTCCTGCGCCTCGACCTGCCCGGCTCGAAATGGGTCGCCGGCGAAGGCCCCGCGCTCGCGGAACTGAAGTCGCGCTATCCGGAAGCAAACTATCTCGGCGTGCTGTCACAGGCCGAGCTCGCGAAGGTGTATGCTGCGGCCGACGTGTTCGTGTTCCCGAGTCGCACCGACACGTTCGGCCTCGTGCTGCTCGAGGCGCTCGCCTGCGGCACGCCGGTTGCCGCGTATCCCGTGACGGGCCCGATCGACGTGCTCGGCGAAGGCGACGCCGGCGCGATGCACGAGGACCTGCAGGAAGCCTGCCTCGAAGCGCTGAAGATCGAACGCGCGACTGCGCGCGCATGGGCCGAACGCTTTTCGTGGCGCGCGGCGTCCGAGCAGTTCGCGTCGCATCTGAAGCCGCTGCCGAAGACCGCGTACTCGCCAGCAGAAGGTGCCGCCGTTTGAAACGAGACCTGAACGACAAGTCCCCGCCCCCCGACGCCACGCCGCAACGGCACCGTCCGTTCGACGAGGAAGAGCCGCATGCCGATGCGGACGTGCATGCGCACGAGCCGCTCGGCCCCGACGATCGGCTAACGCCGCTGCCGCCGAACCCGTACAAGCGCCACCGCGGCATCACGCGCGCCTGGTACGCGCTCAAGCATTCGCTGAACGGCTTTCGCGTCGCGATCCGCGAGGAGAGCGCGTTTCGCCAGGAACTCACGCTCGCCGCGCTGATGCTCCCGATCGGTGCGTTTGCGCCGGTGCCGGCCGCCTCGCGCGCGCTGCTGATCGCGTCGGTGCTGCTCGTGCTGATCGTCGAGCTGCTGAACTCGAGCGTCGAGGCCGCGATCGACCGCATCTCGCTCGAACGCCACGAACTCTCCAAACGTGCGAAGGACCTCGGCAGCGCGGCCGTGACGGTCGCGCTGTTCGCATGCGTGACGACGTGGGCCTTCGTGCTCGGCCCGGTCGTCGCACACTGGCTGGGCTTCTAGACAAGCGCCGGGCGCACGCGCCGCGCACCGCCCGCGTGCGGCGCTGCACCATGCGCCGTGCGGGGCCGCGCACACGAAATGCGCCCGATGTGGCGAAACCCCGGTTTATAATCGTCCGCTAGACATAGAACAGCAACCCGCGCCGGACGAATCACGCAGCATCGATTGCAGCGCCCGCCAGTCCGGCACACACAGGGCCGGACGACATGGAAGCGAAACCTCCCCGCCGCACCCGCGAACGGATTCTCGAGTTGTCGTTGAAACTCTTCAACGAGATCGGCGAGCCGAACGTCACGACCACGACGATCGCCGAGGAAATGGAAATCAGTCCAGGCAACCTGTACTACCATTTCCGCAACAAGGACGACATCATCAACAGCATCTTCGCGCAGTTCGAGCAGCAGATCGAACGGCGGCTGCGCTTTCCCGAAGATCACCGTCCGACGATCGACGAAACCTGGTCGTACCTGCAGTACATGGCCGATTTCATGTGGACCTACCGGTTCCTGTATCGCGACCTCAACGACCTGCTCGCGCGCAATCGCACGCTCGAGACGCACTTCAAGCAGATCATCAGCCACAAGGTGCGCTTCGCGCGCGACATGTGCGAGCTGCTCGTATCCGACGCCGAGATGGTCGCGACACCCGCCGAGATCGAGGTCATCGCCACCAACATGGCCGTCATTTCGACGTACTGGCTGTCGTATCAGTACGTGATGCATCCGCGCAAGTACAACGACCAGGACGCGATCCGCGAGGAACTGCATCAGGTCAGCATGCACGTGATCTCCGTGATGGCACCGTATCTGCGCGGCCGTTCGCGCCAGTTGTTCGACGACCTGGTCTCCGGCAAGCTGCCGAAGCGCCAGTTCACCGACTACCTGCCGCCGCGCGACGGCTCGCCGCGCCCGGCAGACAGCCCCGTCGTCACCGGGCAGGCCCCCGCCAAGGATTCCAAGCAATGAAGGCAGTCTGTGTTTACTGCGGCTCGTCGTCCGGCGTCCGGCCCATCTATGCCGACGCCGCGCGCGCATTCGGCCGCGCGCTCGTCGATGCGGACCTCACGCTCGTCTACGGCGGCGGCCGCGTCGGCCTGATGGGCGTGATCGCCGACGAAGTGATGGCGGCCGGCGGCCGTGCGGTCGGCGTGATCCCCGAATTGCTCGTCGACAAGGAAGTCGGCCATACGGGGCTGTCGGAACTGCACGTCGTGCCCGACATGCACCACCGCAAGAAAATGATGGCCGACCTCTCCGACGCGTTCGTCGCGATGCCCGGCGGCGCCGGCACGCTCGAAGAGCTCTTCGAGGTCTACACGTGGGCGCAGCTCGGCTATCACCGCAAGCCCGTCGCGGTCTACAACATCGATTCGTTCTACGATCCGTTGATCGCGCTGCTGCGCCATACGGTCGACGAAGGCTTCATGCGTCCGGCTTATTTCGACGCGCTGTGCATCGAATCCGAACCCGTCGAACTGATCGAGCGACTGCGTCGCTACCAGCCGCCCGCCCGCGACAAGTGGGCGCCCGACGCAGCCAAGTAAGCGCCACCGGAACCCGCACGCGATGACCGCACCGTCCGACCGCAAGGCCGTCCTCATCACCGGCGCGAGCCGTGGCATCGGCCGCGCGACCGCCGTGCTCGCGGCCGGGCGCGGCTGGGACGTCGGCATCAACTACGCGCGCGACGCGGCGGCGGCCGAACTCACCGCGCAGGCCGTCCGCGACGCGGGCGGCCGTGCATGCGTCGTCGCGGGCGACATCGCGAACGAAGCCGACGTCGTCGCGATGTTCGACACCGTCACGGCCGCATTCGGTCGCTTCGACGCGCTCGTCAACAACGCGGGCATCGTCGCGCCGTCGATGCCGCTCGCCGACATGCCGGCCGACCGGCTGCGGCGGATGTTCGACACCAACGTGCTCGGCGCGTACCTGTGCGCGCGCGAAGCGGCGCGCCGGCTGTCCACCGACCGTGGCGGTCGCGGCGGCGCGATCGTCAACGTATCATCGATCGCCTCCCGGCTCGGCTCGCCGAACGAATACGTCGACTACGCGGGCTCGAAGGGCGCGGTCGATTCGCTGACGATCGGTCTTGCGAAGGAACTCGGCCCGCACGGCGTGCGCGTCAACGCGGTACGCCCCGGCCTGATCGAGACCGAAATTCACGCGAGCGGCGGCCAGCCGGGCCGTGCGGCCCGCCTCGGCGCAACGACGCCGCTCGGCCGCGCGGGCGAAGCGCAGGAGATCGCCGAAGCGATCGTCTGGCTGCTTGGCGACGCGGCGTCCTACACGACGGGTGCCCTGCTCGACGTCGGCGGCGGCCGGTAATACCGTACTGCGGCGCAGCAAAAACCGCCGCCCGAGAGGATCAGTCGTCACGACACCACAAATCTCCACAATTCCGTGACACTATCAGTAAACTCTCGTAACAATTCCATGGTCTACTAGCGGGCATTCAGACAGGCGTCATCAACACCTGTCCGTTATCCCTTGATGTGGCCCTAATCGGTCCTGCCCATGTCGCAGGACCGGCTCGACTCGACCCGAGATCTTTTCCATGCCCGGAACCGCAGCGCCCGGCCGGCGACGCACGTCTGTGCCCGCCCCGGCTCAGCACACCCGCTCGACCGCCGACACCGACCTCACTGCAACGCTCGACGTCGCCGGCACGCCCGACGCCGCCTCGACCGTCGCAACCAGCACCACGCACGAGCGCTCGTTCCTGCTCGGCTGGCGCGCATGGCTGTTCGTCGCCGCGCTGATCTGCGCGTACGTGCTGCCGGGCGTCCTCGGTCACGATCCCTGGAAACAGGACGAAACCTACACGTTCGGCATCATCCAGCACATGCTCGAGACGGGCGACTTCGTCGTGCCGACCAATGCCGGCCTGCCGTTCATGGAAAAGCCGCCGCTTTACGCGTGGGTCGCGACCAGCCTCGCATGGCTGCTGCAACGCGTGATGCCGCTGCACGACGCGGCGCGACTCGCGAGCGCGCTGTTCGCCGCGCTCGCGTTCGGCTTCATCGCGCGCACGGCGCGCGTCGCCAGCCGCGCGGACACCTGGTTCGACCTGCGCGTGATCGGCCCCGTCGTGTTGAGCGCGGGCACGCTCGTCGTCATCAAGCACGTGCACGACATGATGACCGACGTCGCGCTGTTCGCCGGCACGGCAATCGGCTTTAGCGGGCTGCTCGAACTCGTGATGCAGCACGTCGCGCGCGCGCATCAGATGCGCCACGGGCTGCCGGTCCGGCCGTCGGGCCGCTGGGCCGCACCGATCTTCGGCGCGGGCGTCGGCATTGCACTGATGGCGAAGGGGCTGTTCGTGCCGCTCGTGTTCGCGGCCTCGCTCGTCGGCGCGCTGGTGCTCTATCCGGCCTGCCGCACCCGCTCGTTCGCGCGCTCCCTCGGCATCGCCGCGCTCGTGTTCGCGCCGTTCGCGCTCATCTGGCCGACCGCGCTGTTCATGCGCTCCGAGACGCTGTTCATGACGTGGTTCTGGGATAACAACGTCGGCCGCTTCTTCGGCTTCTCCGTCCCCGAACTGGGCGCGGAAAACGACAAGCCGTTCTTCATCCTCCGCGCGTTCCTGCTCGTCGGCTTCCCGGTCGCGCCGCTCGCGATCGTCGCGCTCGCGCGCGGCGTGTGGCGCGACTGGCGGACGCCGCGCGTCGCGCTGCCCGTCTTGTTCACCGGCATCGGTCTCGCCGTGCTGCAAGTGTCCGCGACGTCGCGCCAGCTCTACATCCTGCCGTTCTTCGCACCGCTCGCGCTGGTCGCCGCGCAGGCCATCGAGCGCCTGCCGCGCCGGCTGCATCTCGCGTGGGATTACCTGAGCCGCATCCTGTTCGGCGCGGCCGTGGCGCTCGCCTGGGCAATCTGGGCGGTGATGGCCGATCCGGCCGCGTCGCGCGCGGATCTGGCGCCGCTCGGCCGCTGGCTGCCGCTCGACTGGACGATGCCGATCGAACCCGCGCTCGTGACCGGCGCGCTCGTGCTGACGGTCGGCTGGCTCACGCTGCTGCCGAAGCTGCGCGCGACGGGCCTCTGGCGCGGCGCCCTGTCGTGGGGCGCCGGCGCACTCGTCGCATGGGGGCTCATCTACACGCTGCTCCTGCCGTGGCTCGACGTCGCGAAGAGCTACCGCTCGGTGTTCGACGATCTGAACGCGCATCTCGCGCTCGAATGGAACGACGGCGACTGCATGGCGAGCCTGCACGGGCTCGGCGAATCGGAAGCGCCGATGCTGTACTACTTCTCCGGCATCCAGCACACGCCGATCGACGACGCGAAAACGACGCGCTGCACCTGGATGATCGTCCAGGGGGTGCGGGCCGTCGATCCGGCACCGGGCAGCGAATGGAAATTGTTCTGGTCGGGCGCGCGCCCGGGCGACAACGACGAACTGCTGCGCGTGTACGTGCGCACGCCCGAGCAGCACCTGCAGTGACGAATGGCGGCACGGCGCACCGTCGTGCGGCCCCTCATGCCATGCGGGGAACGGCGAACACCGCCGCCTGACACGCGAACAGCCGCCGGGAAACGCGCGCCGCCGACCGGCGCGCCCGGCTGACACGGGTGGCCGCGCGACGCCGCGGGGCGGCCCCCTCCCCTTATCGCGCGACTGCGCGGATCTTCAGAACGACGAACCTGGCTCGCGAAGAAACGCCGTTTCCTCGTCGCTCGACTCGCGTCCGAGAATCGCGTTCCGGTGCGGAAAGCGGCCGAAGCGCTCGACGACGGCCGCATGCAGCAACGCGAAGCGGTGATAGCTTTCGCACCCTGCCTCATCGCGGATGCCCGCGCTCAGGCGCACGGCCTCGCGCTGGCTCTCGACCGACTCGTCGTGCTCGAACGGCAGATACGCAAACGCGCGGTGATGTCCGCTCGGCAACTGCGCGTCCCAGCCGGCCGCGACCACGCGGCGTGCAAGCGCGAGCGCCTTCGGGTCGGCGGCAAACGCGCGCGGCGTACCCCGATGGATGTTGCGCGAGAACTGGTCGAGCACGACGATCAACGCAAGTGCACCCGACGGCGAACCTGCCCAGTGATCGCATCCGCCGTCGCACGCAGCGTCGAGCAAGGCGCCATAGCGTGTGCGCAGCACGTCGTCGAACGCCGTCCCGCCGTTGAACCAGACCTTGCGCGCCTGCCCGAATTCGGCCGAGCCCGGCTCGCCGAACCAGAAATCCAGGATCTCCCGCGCATGCGGATCAAGCGCCGCGCCTGCGTGGGTGGTGTCGATCGTCATGCAAACTCCAGGACGAGGCGCCGGGTGCGCGCGCTCTTCTTTTCCAGTTTCGCGATTCGCAGCTCGCCGATTTCGGCCGTGTTGCGCACATGCGTGCCGCCGCACGGCTGCAGGTCGACCTGCTCGATGCGCAGCAGCCGCACCCGGCCGAGGCCCATCGGCGGCTTCACGCTCATCGTGCGCACGAGGTCCGGCCGCCCGGCCATCTCGTCGTCGGTGATCCACTCGGTCGTGACCGGGTGCGCGCCGACCACCAGGCCGGCGAGGCGCCGCTCGACATCGTCGCGGTCGATCGGGTCGGACGTCGCGAAATCGAGACGGACATAGTCGGCCGTCACGCTGCAGCCGTCGACCGCGTACGGCAGCACCGCGCACATCAGGTGCGCGGCCGTATGCAGGCGCATGTGGCGATAGCGGCGCAGCCAGTCGATCTCCGCGGCGACGCGCGTGCCGGGCACGAGCGCCGCGACACGCGCCTCCTGCCCCGGTGCGGGCACGTGCACGGCGTCGTCGGGGGTCGCGCCGTCGAACTTCGCCTTGCGCGTATCGGCGATCGCGATCGTGCTGCCGTCGGGCAGCGTCAGCGTGCCGGTGTCGCCGGCCTGGCCGCCGCCGAGCGGATAGAACACGGTGCGGTCGAGCCGGATGCCGTCTTCACCGACGGCCAGAACGACCGCGTCGCATTGCGTGAGGTACGCGTCTTCGCGAAACAGCGCTTGTGTCGTCATCGGGCAAACCTCGTATCGATTGGGGAAGCGGCCAGTGTCGCGCCATGCGGTGCGCGCGCCCAGACGCAGATCGCCCCGCGCGCGTGCAGCGGCGTACCGGTCGGTCAACCGGGCCGGTTGCGCATCCAGTCGGCCGTATCGTAGAACGAATGCATGAGCCGCTCGCGCAGCGGTTCGGGCAATCCGACATCCTCCATCGCCCACGCCATGCAGCGCAGCCACTGATCGCGCTCGACCGACGCGATCGGGAACGGCAGGTGCCGCGCGCGCAGCCGCGGATGGCCGAACCGGCTGATGTAGTGGTCGGGGCCGCCGAGCCACCCGCACAGGAACCAGAACAGCTTGTCGCGCGAACCGTCGAGCGACGCCGGGTGCAGCGCGCGAATCTGCGCGAACTCGGGCTCGAGGTCCATCAGGTCGTAAAAGCGGTCCACCATTTCGCGCACGCGGGCTTCACCGCCCACGAGTTCGAACGCCGTCGGCTGCGACGGCGCATCGTCATTCACATCGGTCATACGGATAGTCGGAAAACGGGATCTTCGGGGCCGCCGGCGACGCTCATGCGTCGCGCAGCGACTGCAGCGCGGGGCGCCGCAGCACATTATGCAGGCTCAGCCAGCCAGCCGCACCGGCGCACGCGACACCGGCCGCGATGCCGGCCGGCACGAGCCACGGATCGACGGCGAGCTGGAAGTCGAACACGCGCGACGCGAGCACCCAGCCGACCGCGATCGCACCCGCCGACGCCAGCGCGCCGGCCAGCGCGCCGACCACGATGAATTCCGCGCGCTGCACCGCATTGACCTGCGCCCGCGATGCGCCGAGCGCGCGCAGCAGCGCAGCCTCGCGCACCCGCTCGTCGCGCGTGCCGGCCAGCGCCGTGTAGAGCACGAGCACACCGGCCGCGAGCGTGAACGCGAACAGGAACTGCACCGCACCGACCACCTGCAGCATCATCCGCTGCAACTGCGCGAGGATCGGCGCGACGTCGATCGCGGTCAGGTTCGGGTAGCGCGCGATCAGCGGATCGAGCAGCGCGGCGTCCGAGGCCGGCAGATGGAAACTCGTCAGGTATACGGCCGGGAAATCCTTCAGCACCGGCGGCGGCATCAGCACGAAGAAATTGACGCGGAACGAGCCCCAGTCGAGCTTGCGCACGCTCGTGATCGGCGCGTCGACCGTCAGCCCCGTCACGTCGAAGCGCAGCACGTCGCCCGGCTTCACGTTCAGCGTCTTCGCGAGGCCGGCCTCGATCGAGATCTGCGGCGTGGCCGCGGTGCCGAACCAGTCGCCTTCGACGATCCGGTTGTCGGACGGCAGCTCGGTCGTATAAGACAGGTTGAACTCGCGGTCGACGAGCCGGCGGGCCTCGTCGGACGGGTAGGCATCCGGATTCACCGGCTTGCCGTTGATCGCGACGAGGCGGCCGCGCACCATCGGCGCGGGCACCGCGTCGCGCATGCCGTGCGCGGCCAGATACGCCGCGACGTCGGCACGCTGGTCGGGCTGGATGTCGATCAGGAACTGGTTCGGCGCATCGGGCGGCGTCGACTGCCGCCAGCCCGCAACGAGGTCGTTGCGCGTGATCGCGATCAACAGCAGGCACATCAGGCCGAGCGCCAGCGCGGTGATCTGCAGCGCGCTGGCCGTGCCGCGCCGGTGCAACGACGCGAGCGCGTAACGCCAGCCGACGCCCGCGGCCACACGCGCGTTGCGCACCGCCCGCGCGGCGGCGAACAGCACGAGCCGCGCGATCAGCGCGAAACCGACCAGCGCGCCGGCGAAACCGCCCGCGACGATCAGCCCGAGCTTCAGGTTGCCGGCGGCCACGATCAGCAGCCCCGCGAACAGCACGACGCCGATCGCATACGCGGCCCACGCGGTGCGCGACGCGTCGCCCCACTCGCGCCGCAGCACGCGCACCGGCGGGACGCGCGTGAGCGGCACGAGCGGCGGCAGCGCGAAGCCGAGCAGCAGCACGAGCGCGGCGCCCACGCCGATCAGCGCCGGCCACGGCGTGGGCGGCGGCAGCACCACGTCGATCAGTCCGCCGAGCGCGGCCAGCAACGCCCAGTGGCCGCCGTAGCCAAGCACCGCGCCTGCGGCGCCGGATACGATGCCGATGCCGGCGAATTCGAGCGCGAACAACGCGCCGAGCGTGCGGCGGCTCACGCCGAGGCAGCGCATCGTCGCGCAGCCGTCGAGATGGCGCCGCATGTAGCGCTGCGCGGCCATCGCGATCGCGACCGCCGCGAGCAGCGCGGTGAGCAGCGCGACGAGCGTCAGGAAGTGGCGCGCGCGATCCAGCGTCTGCCGCACCTGCGGCTGGCCTTCCTGCAGCGACTCGAGACCGGCACCGCGCAGCTTCCCGCCGTCGACGCGTGCGTGCGCATACGCTTCGAAGCGCGCGACGGCCTGCTGGTCGCCGGCGACCAGCAGCCGGTACGTGACCCGGCTGCCGTAGCCCGTGAGCCCGGTCGCGGCGAGTTCGTCCGCGCGCATCATCAGCCGCGGCGAAAAATTGACGAACGAAAACCCGCGATCGAGTTCGCGGGAGATCGATGCGGCGACCTTGAACGTGCGCAACCCGACGCGCACCGTATCGCCCGCCTTCAGGTGCAGCGCATCGAGCAGCGCCGGATCGGCCCATACGGTGCCCGGCGCGGGAATCCCGGCCGCCTTCTGCGAGGCGGAGGCACCGGCCGGCAGGATCTCGACCGCGCCGCGCAACGGATAGCCGGGAGACACGGCCTTCACGGCCGCGAGGCGCGACGGCGCCGCGTCGGACGCCTGCCCGCCCGTGGCGGACGCGATCATGCTCGGGAAGATCGCGGTCGTCGCGGTACGCAGGCCGAGCGCGCGAGCCTGCTGGTCGAACGACGGATCGACGGGGCGGTCGGCCCGCACGACGAAATCGGCGCCGAGCATCTGGCGCGCGTCGCGCTCGAGCCCCTGGCGCAGCCGGTCGGCGAGGAAGCCGACGCTCGTCAGCGCCGCGACCGCGAGTACCAGCGCAAGGACGAGCAGCGTCAGTTCGCCCGCGCGCCAGTCGCGCGCGGTCATGCGGGCAGCCTGGCGGATCAGGTCGCGCAGGCCGAAGCGGCCGGCATGCGCACGCATCTCATGGCCGGGTTGCCCGGCGGGCGGCTGCGCCGCGTGTTGCCGCCCCTTCAATCGCGCTTCCCCCCGATCGAGTTCAGCCGCGACACCATGTGGTTCGCCATGCCGCGAAAGCCGCCCGAGACACCCCGCCACAGACGCGGGAGCGCCCACGCGGAAGCCGCGATGAAGGCGGCGAGCAGCACCAGGAAGGCGAGCGGAACGAAGAACGCGAGCACGAGCCCGCCGACCACGAGGCCGTCCTCGGTCGACGATGCGACCCAGTTCGAAATCGGTTCGGGAGACAGGTTGATCAGCGCGCGCGTGCCGGCCTTCGCCACGTGCGCGGCACCGGCGAGCGAACCGCCGGCGAGCCCCGCGACTGCAAGCACGGTCGGATCGGCATGGCCGAGCGCGCCGGCCGCGAGCACGGCGCCGGCCGGAATGCGGATGAAGGTGTGCACGGCATCCCACAGCGAGTCGAACGCGGGGATCTTGTCGGCAAGGAATTCGGTGACGGTGAGCACGGCCGCGGCGCCGATGACCCACGGCGACATCAGGACGGCCAGCGTGTCGGGCAGGTGCAGCCAGCCGAACCGCGCCAGCAGGCCGGCGATCAGCACCGTCAGGTACAGGCGCAGGCCGCTCGCCCACGCGAGCCCCGCGCCGAGCGAAATCGCTTCGATCATGGCCCTCTCCTTGCACTTTCCGTGCGCTTTGCCGATTGATCGGATCGGGTCGGACAGACCAGCCGCGCGGCGCGTGGCGACCGGCACCGCGTGCCACGAGAAGCACGACGGTATTCAGGCCCGAATGCGTTCCATTATAGACAGGCCGGACGGGCGGCCGGCGCAATTCCGCGGCGCGGCACCCGGACGCGGGCGCACCCGGATGCGGTCGTCAGGCCGCCGACGACAGCTTGAGGCCGATCAGCCCCGCGACGATCAGCGCGGCACTCGCGACGCGCGCGACGGTCAGCGCCTCGCCCATCATCACGATGCCGAACACGAACGCACCGACCGCGCCGATGCCCGTCCACACCGCGTACGCGGTGCCGAGCGGCAACTGGCGCATCGCGACCGCGAGCAGCCCGAAGCTGGCCAGCGCCGTCACGATCGTAAACACCGACGGACCGAGCTTCGTGAAGCCGTCCGACGATTTCAGGCCGGCCGCCCAGGCCACTTCCAGCAAACCGGCAATCAACAACCATACCCACGCCATCCCGACGTACTCCGTATCGGATGGGGCCGTCCCCGTTGAAGCGAATGTCCCGGGGTCGTCCCCGGGCGGCGCCGAGTATAACAAGATGCTTACGGACACGCCGGCGGCCGGCCGGGGGCGCGACCGGCCGGGCCCGGTCAGTTCGAGACGCGCTTCGGCGTCGCGCCGCCGACGCAGCGGTCGTCGCGGTACAGCGCCCACTCCTCGCACACGCGGCCGTCCTTGAACACGCACATGCCGACCTGCCCGCTCGACAGGTTGCGTACCGTGTGGTGGCCGCCGAGCTTGGTGCAATTGACCGATGCGGGATTGGCCGTCGCCTGCTGGGACGACGGCGGTTGCTGCCCGGGCGGCAGCGGTTGGGCGAACGCGCCAGACGCGGCAAGCGCCAGCGCACAGATGACGACCAGACGGACGGACATTGCACGCTCCTCGTTTTCGTTCGCGGAGCGGTCAGGATAACGGGGAATGAGCGCCGGGTGTGCAACGCGCGCGTCGGCCGCGGGACTGTCGCGCCGACGCAACCCTGCCGGCGCGCGACGTCACGCGCACGTGCGCCGCCGCGGCCCGGCCGGGCCCGTCATGCGGCGCCGACGAGCCGGTATCCGACGCCCGTTTCGGTGACGATGTACTCGGGCTGCGCCGGGTCGCGCTCGAGCTTCTGGCGCAGGTGCGCCATGTAGATGCGCAGGTAGTGGTGGCTTTCGACGTGCGACGGCCCCCACACGTCGCGCAGCAGCTGCCGGTGCGTGAGCACGCGCCCCGCGTGGCGCACGAGCGTGGCGAGCAACCGGTACTCGAGCGGCGTCAGGTGCACGATCTCCCCGTCGCGCCACACCTGGCGCAGCGCGAGATCGACCGTCACGGTGCCGAAGCTCACCTTCGGCGACTCGTTCGCGCCGCCCTGGTTGCGCCGGCGCAGTTGCGCGCGGATCCGCGCGCGCAGTTCGGACACGCCGAACGGCTTGGTCAGGTAATCGTCGGCGCCCGCATCGAGCGCCGCGACCTTCTCTTCTTCCTGCGTGCGCGCCGACAGCACGATCACCGGCACCTCGGACCAGCCGCGCAGCTCGCGGATCACGTCGAGGCCGTCGGTATCGGGCAGGCCGAGGTCGACGATCACGAGATCGGGCTTGCGCGTCGCCGCGTCGATCAGCCCCTGCTTGCCCGTCTCGGCCTCGAACACCGCGATGTCCTCCTCCTCGAGCGCGGCGCGCACGAAACGGCGGATCTGCTTTTCGTCCTCGATCAGGACGACGGTCAGGCTGGGTTCACTCATGGTCTGGCAATGACTCGGATGGGGACGACGCACCCGGCACCTCGGGTTCGTCGTCGGATACGGCAGGCGCGGCCGGCGGCGTCTCGACCGGCAGCGTGAACCAGAAGCGCGCGCCCGTCACGTGGCCGTCGGGCGCGGTGCGGTTGAGCGCGCCGATTTTACCGCCGTGCGCCTCGACGATCGCGCGGCAGATCGCGAGGCCGAGCCCGATGCCCGGCGTCGCCGATTCCTTCTCGCCGCGCGTGAACTTGTCGAAGATCCGCGTTTCCATGCCGGCCGGCAGGCCCGGGCCGTGATCGTCGACATGCACGCGCACGAACGGCAGCCCGTCGTCGGTCACGCGCTCCGCGCCGATCTCGAGCGGCGTATCGGGCGGCGTGTACTTCGCCGCGTTCTCGAACAGGTTGGTGAACAGGCGCTCCATCAGCACCGCGTCCATCTGCAGGAGCGGCAGGTCGGCCGGCAGCACGACGCGCGCGGGATGGCGCGACAGCACGCGCTTGCATGCGGCGAGCGCCGCGCCGACGGTTTCCTCGAGCAGCGACCACTGGCGCTTGAGCTGCAGGCTGCCGGCCTGCAGCCGCGCCATGTCGAGCAGGTTCGTGACGATGCCCGTCATCCGCAGCGCCTCGTCGTGAATCGCATCGACGAGTTCGCCCTCGCGCTGCGCGAAGCGCTCGGCCGCCGCGGCGTCGCCGCCCTGTGCGGCCGCGCGTCCGTTCGCGAGCATCGACGAGAAACCGACGATCGTCGTGAGCGGCGTACGCAGGTCGTGCGAGATCGCCGACAGCAGCGAGTTGCGC
The DNA here is from genome assembly GCF_040545135.1 of Burkholderia sp. 572. NCBI lineage: Bacteria > Pseudomonadati > Pseudomonadota > Betaproteobacteria > Burkholderiales > Burkholderiaceae > Burkholderia > Burkholderia sp. 572. The sequence goes on from NZ_JBEPLH010000010.1 coordinate 65,940, forward strand.
AGCCGCTCGGATTCCATGTTGACGAGCGCGTCGCGCGCGATCTCGACGTAGTGCACGCGTTCGAGCGCGAGTGCGATCTGCGCGGCGAATGCGTCGAGCATCCGCTGCTGCTCGGGTACCTCGAGTTCGCGCGGTTCGCGTGACGCGACCGCGAGCACGCCGCGCGTGCGCATCGGCGCCTTCAGCGGCAGGTACAGCGCGACCGTCGCGGGCAAGGTATCCGTGCCGCGGCCGGCCGGCTTCTGCTGGTCGTATACCCACTGGCCGACGTCGCTGTCGAGGTCGGCGCCCGTCAGCGTGACGGCCGCGTCGGGCTCCTCGATCTTCTGCCGCACCTTGTCCGCGCTGTCGGGCAGCAGGAACGCGACGCGCGCGCGGAACACCTCGCCCACGTGGCGGCTGCCGATCTCGACGATCTGCTCGGTCGTGAGCGCCGCGCCCAGCTCGCGCGCCATCGCGTAGATCGCGCCGGTGCGGCGCTCGCGGCGCTGCGCGACGCTCGCCTGGCGCGTCAGCGTCGACGTCAGGTGGCTGATCACGAGCGACGTCAGCAGCATCCCGAAGAAGGTCAGCAGGTATTGCGTGTCGCTGACCGAGAACGACATGCGCGGCGGCACGAAGAAGTAATCGAACGCGGCCACCGACAGGAACGACTGCAGCACGCCCGGGCCGCGCCCGAGCCGCACGGCCGAGAACACGACGCCGAGCAGGTACAGCATCACGAGGTTCGTGAGGTCGAGCCGCTCGGACACGAGGCTCGCGACGACCGTGATCGCCGCGCAGATCGCGGCCGCATACGCGTAGTGCCGCGGCGGCGAGCGATGCGTGCCGAACTGCGCGAACGCGTCGCGCCAGTCGCGCGCACGCGCGTCGAGCGGCGCGGCGCGCGCCTCGTCGCTCGCGGACGCACGGATCAGCATCAGGTCGACGTCGCCCGCGCGCTCGGCGAGCTGCTCGCCGAACGGCCGCGCGAAGCGGCGCACGAGCCCGACCTTCGGCGAGCCGCCCGCGACGATCTTCGACACGTTGCGCACCTTCGCATAGCCGATCAGCGCGGCGACCGCGTCGGCGCCGGCGAGCGTGGCCGTCTCCGCGCCGAGTTCGGCGGCGAGCTTCAGCGCATCGAGCGTACGCTGCCGCCGCGCGTCGGGCAGCCGCTGCAGCCGCGGCGTCTCCACATAGACGGCGATCCAGTCGGCCTTCAGGCTCGCGGCGAGCCGCGCGGCCGCGCGCACGAGCGTCGGCGCCTCGGGGCCCGGCCCGACGCATACGAGCAGCCGTTCGCGCGCCTGCCAGATGCGCTGGATCGAACGGTCGGCGCGGTATTCGCGCATCTGCGCGTCGACGCGATCGGCCGTGCGCCGCAACGCCAGTTCGCGCAGCGCGATCAGGTTGCCCTTGCGGAAGAAGTTGCGCACCGCGCGCTCGGCCTGCTGCGCGAGATAGACCTTGCCGTCGCGCATCCGCTCGAGCAGTTCCTCGGCCGGCAGGTCGACGAGCGTGACTTCGTCGGCCGCGTCGAATACGCGGTCGGGCACCGTCTCCCACACGCGGATGCCGGTGATCGCGCCGACCACGTCGTTCAGGCTTTCGAGGTGCTGGACGTTGACGGTCGTATAGACGTCGATGCCCGCGTCGAGCAGTTCGTACACATCCTGCCAGCGCTTCATGTGCCGTGCGCCCTGCACGTTCGAATGCGCGAGTTCGTCGACGAGGATCAGTTGCGGCTGGCGCGCGAGTGCGCCGTCGAGATCGAATTCGGCGAGCGTGCGGCCGCGATAGTCGATGCGCGCGAGCGGCAGCACGTCGAGACCGTCGAGCAGTGCGGCGGTTTCGCTGCGCCCGTGGGTCTCGACGATGCCGACGACGACGTCGACGCCTTCCTGCCGGCGCTGGCGCGCGGCCTGCAGCATCGCGTAGGTCTTGCCGACACCGGCCGATGCGCCGAAGAAGATCTTGAGCTGGCCGCGCCGCTGCTTTTCTTCGTCACGCTGCAGCTTGTCGAGGAGTTGGTCTGGATCGGGACGATTCATGCGTCAGAAAGGCGGAGCGCCCGGATGCGCGCGAGTACGAGCATTGTTGTTCCAAATCGCCGCAAAAGGCAAAGACGGCGCAAGCGCCGTCGGGAAAAGGCGCGCCCGGCGCGGGGCTGACCGCGCCGGGCGCCGGTTGCCGGACGCGCTCAGTGCGCGGCCTGCGCCGCGTCGAGCGCGAGGTTCAGCTTCAGCACGTTCACGCGCGCCTCGCCGAGCACGCCGAACTGGCGGCCCGTCGTGTTCGCGGCGACGAGCTGCGCGACCGCGTCGGGCGTCAGGTTGCGCGCCTTCGCGACGCGCTCGACCTGGTACGCGGCGGCGGCCGGCGTGATCTCCGGATCGAGGCCGCTCGCCGACGCCGTCACGAGGTCGACCGGCACGGGCTTCGACATGTCGGTGCCCGCATCGCGCAGCGCGGCGATGCGCCCCTTCACCTGGTCGGCGAGCGACGGGTTCAGCGGGCCGAGGTTCGAGCCGCCGGAGCCGGTCGCGTTGTACGGCATCGGCGCCGTGGCCGACAGCCGGCCCCAGAAATACTTCGGCGCATCGAACGGCTGGCCGATCAGCGCGGAGCCGACCGGCTTGCCGTCCTTCTCGATCAGGCTGCCGTTCGCCTGCGACGGGAACACGGCCTGGCCGAACACGGTCATCACGGCCGGGTAAGCCAGGCCCGTCACGGCGGTCAGGACGACGAAGAGCACGACGAGCGGGCGAATCAACGTTTTCATGATGTTTCCTTCAATGGCGGCCGGTTCAGGCCCAGCCGAGTGCAGCGAGCGTCATGTCGATCAGCTTGATGAACGGGAACGGCAGCAGCACGCCGCCGAGGCCGTACACCAGCAGGTTGCGGCGCAGGAGCGACGCGGCGCCGAGCGGCCGGTACGTGACGCCCTTCAGCGCGAGCGGGATCAGCGCGACGATGATCAGCGCGTTGAAGATCACCGCCGACAGGATCGCGGAGGCCGGCGATGTCAGGTGCATGATGTCGAGCACGCGCAGTTGCGGGTACGTGGTCACGAACGCGGCCGGGATGATCGCGAAGTACTTCGCGATGTCGTTCGCGATCGAGAACGTCGTCAGCGAGCCGCGCGTCATCAGCATCTGCTTGCCGATCTCGACGATCTCGATCAGCTTCGTCGGGTTCGAGTCGAGGTCGACCATGTTGCCCGCTTCCTTCGCGGCCTGCGTACCGGTGTTCATCGCCACGGCGACGTCGGCCTGCGCGAGCGCCGGCGCGTCGTTGGTGCCGTCGCCCGTCATCGCGACGAGCCGGCCGGCCGCCTGGTGCTCGCGGATCGTCGCGAGCTTGGTTTCCGGCGTCGCTTCCGCGAGGAAATCGTCGACGCCCGCTTCCGCCGCGATCGCCGCGGCCGTCAGCCGGTTGTCGCCCGTCACCATCACGGTCTTGATCCCCATCTTGCGCAGCTCCGCGAAGCGCTCCTTGATGCCGCCCTTCACGATGTCCTTCAGCTCGATCACGCCGAGCACGCGCGCCGCACCGTCATGCAGGTCGGCCACGACGAGCGGCGTGCTGCCGCGGCGCGCGACTTCGTCGACCGCGCGGCGCACTTCTTCCGGGAAGCGGCTGCCGTGCGTCTCGACGTATTGGCGGATCGCATCGGCCGCGCCCTTGCGGATCTCGCGGCCGGGGAGGTCGACGCCGGACATCCGCGTCTGCGCCGAGAAGCCGATGAACGTCGCGTGCAGCTGCGCCATGTCGCGCTGGCGAATGTTGAAACGTTCCTTGGCCAGTACCACGATGCTGCGGCCTTCCGGCGTTTCGTCGGCGAGCGACGACAGCTGCGCGGCATCGGCCAGCGCTTCCTCGGTCACGCCCGGCGCCGGCACGAACGTCGATGCCTGACGGTTGCCCAGCGTGATCGTGCCGGTCTTGTCGAGCAGCAGCACGTCGACGTCGCCGGCCGCTTCCACCGCACGGCCCGACGTCGCGATCACGTTCGCCTGCATCATCCGGCTCATCCCCGCCACACCGATCGCGGAAAGCAGCCCGCCGATCGTCGTCGGGATCAGGCACACGAGCAGCGCGACGAGCGCGGTGATCGTCACGACGTGGCCGGCCTTCATCGCCTCGACCGAGAACATCGAGAACGGCAGCAGCGTCGCCGTTGCCAGCAGCATCACGATCGTCAGCGCGACGAGCAGGATCGTCAGCGCGATTTCGTTCGGCGTCTTCTTGCGCTTCGCGCCTTCGACCATCGCGATCATCCGGTCGAGGAACGCCTCGCCGGGGTTCGCGGTGACCTTGACGACGATCCAGTCGGACAGCACGCGCGTGCCGCCCGTCACCGACGAGAAGTCGCCGCCCGATTCGCGGATCACCGGCGCGGATTCGCCGGTGATCGCCGATTCGTCGACCGACGCGACACCGTCGACCACCTCGCCGTCGGCCGGGATCACGTCGCCGGCCTCGACCAGCACGACGTCGCCACGGCGCAGCTCGGTCGCGGTCGTGATGCGGATCGGCGACTTCGGATGCGGCTCGTTGAGCTTCTTCGCCATCACGTCCTTCTTCGCACTGCGCAGCGACGCGGCCTGCGCCTTCGAGCGCCCTTCGGCGAGCGCCTCGGCGAAGTTCGCGAACAGCACGGTGAACCACAGCCACAGCGCGATCGCGAGGATGAAGCCCGCGGGCGCCTCGGCCTGGCCGGAGAGCGCCGCGATCCACAGGATCGTGGTCAGGATGCTGCCGACGTACACGCAGAACATCACCGGGTTGCGGAACTGCGTGCGCGGCGTGAGTTTCTTGAACGAGTCCACGATCGCCGGGCGCAGCAGCGCCGGATCGAACATGGACCGTGTTGCGGAATGTTGAGTCATTGCGATCTCTTCAATCTCTCGAGTCTTTTCAACGTGTCGCCGCGCGTCATGCGCCCAGCCACATCATCAGGTGCTCGACGCCCGGGCCGAGCGCGAGCGCCGGCACGTAGGTCAGCGCGCCCACCAGCAGCACCGTGCCGAGCAGCAGCACGACGAACAGCGGACCGTGCGTCGGCAGCGTGCCGCTCGTCACCGCGATGCGCTTCTTCGCGGCCAGCGAGCCGGCGATCGCCAGCACCGGCACGATCGTGCCGAAGCGGCCGAACCACATCGCGATCGCGGTCATCCAGTTGTAGAACGGCGTGCCGACCGTCAGGCCCGCGAACGCGCTGCCGTTGTTGTTCGCGGCCGAGCTGAACGCGTACAGGATTTCCGAGAAGCCGTGCGGGCCGGGATTCGAGATGCCGGCCTTGCCCGCATCGGCGAGCACGGCGATCGACGTGCCGACCAGTACGAGCAGCGGCGTGAGCAGCACGACGATCGACACCATCTTCATCTCGTACGCTTCGATCTTCTTGCCGACGTATTCCGGCGTGCGGCCGATCATCAGGCCGGCGACGAACACCGCGAGCAGCGCGAACACGAGCATCCCGTAGAGACCCGAGCCGACTCCGCCGTAGATCACCTCGCCGAGCTGCATCAGCAGCATCGGCACGAGGCCGCCGAGCGGCGTCAGCGAATCGTGCATCGTGTCGACCGCGCCGCACGACGCGGCCGTCGTCGCGACCGTGAAGATGCCGGTCTGCGCGATCCCGAAGCGCGTTTCCTTGCCTTCCATGTTGCCGCCCGGCTGCAGCGCGCCCGTCGACTGGTCGACGTGAAGCGCGGCGAGCGTCGGGTTGCCGCCCTGCTCGGCGCTCACCTCGACGCCGATCGCGAGCACGAACGCGACGGTCATCGCCGCGAGCACCGCGATGCCCTGCCGGCGGTCGCCGATCATCCGGCCGAACACGAGACACAGCGCGGCCGGGATGATCAGGATCGAGAAGATCTGCAGGAAGTTCGCGAACGGCGTCGGGTTCTCGTACGGGTGCGCGGAGTTCGCGTTGAAGAAGCCGCCGCCGTTGGTGCCGAGCATCTTGATCGCTTCCTGCGACGCGACCGGGCCCATCGCGAGCGTCTGCTTCGTGAGCGGGGTCGGCACCGTGACCGCGTTGCCCTTGTCGTCCTTCACCGGATTGCCCTGCGCGTCGAGCTTCGGCGCCGCATAGGTGCTCGCCTGCAGCACCGGCACGTCCTGGTACGCCTTCATGTTCTGGATCACGCCCTGGCTCATCAGCAGCGCGGCGACGATCATCGACATCGGCACGAGCACGTACATCGTCACGCGCGTGAGGTCGACCCAGAAGTTGCCGATGGTCTGCGCGGTATGACGCGCGAAGCCGCGGATCAGCGCGATCACGACGACGATGCCGGTCGCCGCCGACAGGAAGTTCTGCACGGTCAGGCCGAGCATCTGCGTCAGGTAGCTGACGGTCTGCTCGGGCGTGTAATCCTGCCAGTTCGTGTTGGTGACGAAGCTGACGGCCGTGTTGAACGCGCCGTCGACCGTCATCGCGCCGAATTGCTGCGGGTTGCCGGGCAGGAAGCCCTGCAGGCGCAGCAGGCCGTAGAGGAACAGCGCGCCGAGCGCGTTGAACGCGATCGTCGCGATCGCGTACTGCTTCCAGTTCATCTCGCTGCCGGCGTCGACGCCGGCAATGCGGTACAGCGCGCGCTCGAGCGGCCCGAACACGCGCACGACGCGCGAACTGCCGTCCATCACGGCGGACAGGTAGCGCGCGACCGGCACGGCCGCCGCCAGCAGCACAACGACGAAGAGCAGCGTCTGAAACAGGTTGTTCGCGTTCATTCGATGTCCTCCGCGCGCAGCAGCGCAAAGACGAGATACGCGAACAGCAGTGCCGTCGAGGCGCCCGCCAGCCAGAGCATCCAGGTCATGCTCGCCCCCCGCGACCGTATTGCACGAGCTTGTCGCAACCGGCAACCAAACCGAGGATCAGCGTGGTGAAGAGCACCAGTGCGCCGATGAAAACCCCATCCATTTTTCTGTTCTCCATCGTCGAAATCAGACGACTAGAACCTTATGGGAACGCACGTAAAGGACGGGTCAAAGGTATCGGGGCGGGTATAAAAAACGTGTAAACGCGGGCGGCGGGGAACGGCGGGCGGAACGACGGGCAGGACAGGAGACAGGACGGGCGACACGCCGGTGCCGCCCGCCGGGAGGGCGTGCCGACATGATGCCGGCACGAAGGGATGTATCACGGAACGAGGATCGTCGAGCCGGTGGTCTTGCGCGACTCGAGGTCGGCATGCGCACGGCCGACTTCCGCGAGCGGATAGCGCTGGTTGATGCTGGTTTTCACCTTGCCCGACAGGATCACGTCGAACAGCTCGGCGGCCGCGGATTCGAGATCGGCGCGCTTCGCGATGTACGAGAACAGCGTCGGCCGCGTGAAGAACAGCGAGCCGCGCGACGAGAACTCCTTCGAATCGATCGCCGGCAGCGGGCCCGACGCGTTGCCGAAGCTGACGAAGTAGCCGAGCGGCGCGAGGCAGTCGAGCGAGCCGATGTAGGTGTCCTTGCCGATCGAGTCGTAGACGACGGGCACGCCCGCGCCGTTCGTGATCTCCTTCACGCGCTGCGTGAAGTTCTCGCGCGTATAGACGATCGGATGGTCGCAACCGTGCGCCTTCGCGAGCGCGGCTTTCTCGTCGGAGCCGACCGTGCCGATCACGGTCGCGCCGAGCGCCTTCGCCCATTGGCACACCAGCAGGCCGACGCCGCCGGCCGCCGCGTGGATCAGGATCGTGTCGCCGGCCTTCACCGGGTACGTGCGGCGCAGCAGGTAGTGCGCGGTCAGGCCCTGCAGCATCACCGACGCCGCGTCGTCGTAGCTGATGCCGTCCGGCAGCTTCACGAGCCGCTCGGCCGGCATCACGCGCTCCTGCGCATACGCGCCCGGCGGCTGCCCGACGTACGCGACGCGGTCGCCCGCCTTGAGCGCGGTCACGCCTTCGCCGACGGCCGTCACCTCGCCCGCCGCCTCCATCCCGAGACCGCCGGGCAGCGGCTGCGGATAAAGGCCGGTGCGGAAATACACGTCGATGTAGTTGAGCCCGACCGCGTGCTGCCGAATGCGGACTTCACCCGCCTTCGGCTCGCCGACCTCGACATCGACCCACTTCATCACGTCCGGGCCGCCGGGCTGGTCGTATCGGATTGCTTTCGGCATCGTTTCGCTCCTTGTCTGTCTGTCGGTCAGGGAAATGGTCGGATCGACGACGCACGGCGCCGACCGATGCAGGCAACAGCCGGCGGCAGGCGCGTCGCGACGCACGATTCTCGCCCGGCGCCGCGGTCCGTGCATGGCCCTGCCCGCAACAGGGGCAATCGGGCCACGCTGCGGGCTAGCAGCGGTCCTGCATGTTCCGCGCCAGATCGTCGAGCAGCATCCGCGCCGTCGCGACGTTGGTCGCGACCGGCACGTCGTGCACGTCGCACGCGCGCACGAGCGCGGTGATGTCGGGATCGTGCGGCTGCGCGGTCATCGGGTCGCGCAGGAACACGACGATGTCCACGCGGCCGTCCGCCAGTTCCGCGCCGATCTGCAGGTCGCCGCCGAGCGGCCCCGACAGCTTGCGCTCGACCTCCAGCCCGTGCGCGTCCGCGATGCGGCCGCCCGTCGTGCCGGTCGCGACCAGCCGGCATTGCGCGAGCGTCGCGCGGTATTCGCCCGCGAGCGCGACGATCTCGTCCTTCTTCGCGTCGTGCGCAATCAATGCGATGCGGGGTTTGCTCATCTCCGGTTCCTTCGTCGTTCAGTTGTTGTCGTGATCGTGATTCGGGACGCGCGCGTCAGAACGTGCCCGGATACGCGCCGCCGTCGAGCAGCCAGTTCTGCCCGGTGATGTAGCCGGCATGCACGCTGCACAGGAACGCGCACGCCGCGCCGAACTCTTGGCGCGTGCCGAGGCGGCCGGCCGGGATCTCCTTCGTGCGCCGCGCGCGCATCTCGTCGACCGTCACGCCCTGCGCCTTCGCCGACGCGGTGAGCGTGGTCGCGATCCGGTCGGTGTCGAACAGGCCAGGCAGCAGGTTGTTGATCGTCACGCCCTGCCCCGCGACCTTGCGCGAGAGCCCCGCGACGAAGCCGGTCAGCCCCGAGCGCGCGCCGTTCGACAGCGCGAGCACGTCGATCGGCGCCTTCACGGCCGAACTGGTGATGTTGACGATCCGGCCGAAGCGGCGCGCGATCATCCCGTCGAGGGTCGCGCGGATCAGCTCGATCGGCGTCAGCATGTTCGATTCGAGCGCACGGATCCAGTCGTCGTGCGAGAAGTCGCGAAAGTCGCCGGGCGGCGGGCCGCCCGCATTCGTCACGAGAATGTCCGGCTGCGGGCACGCAGCGAGCGCGGCGGCGCGCCCGTCCGGCGTCGTGATGTCGCAGGCGACCGCGGTCACCGACACGTTCGCGCCGGCGCGGATCTCCTCCGCGGCTTCCTCCAGCGTGTCGCGCGTGCGCGCGATGATCACGAGGTTCACGCCCTCCGCGGCCAGCGCTTCCGCGCAGCCGCGACCGAGCCCCTTGCTTGCCGCGCACACGAGCGCGGTCTTTCCTTCGATGCCGAGATCCATCGTCGATTCCTTGGTGGCGACACGCGCCGGCGCGGCCCGGTCGCTTCGGCGCCCGGACCACGGGCAGGCCAGGCAGGCGAACGGGCGGGCGCAGGCGCGCGGATTGTCGTGAGACGTCGATATTATCCGGATCATGCGGCGCGCCTTGGTAAAATTGCGGACATAAGCGCGCGGCCGGCTTGCGCCCGCCCCCGCCCCCGATCCTCTTTTGCCGCCAAGGCGCCCCCCGTCATGAAACAGGACAGCCGTTTCCCGAATCTCTTCATCACCGATCACCCGCTGATCCAGCACAAGCTCACGCACATGCGCGACAAGGACACGTCCACCCGCACGTTCCGCGAGCTGCTGCGCGAAATCACGCTGCTGATGGGTTACGAGATCACCCGCAACCTGCCGATTACCACCAAGCGGGTCGAAACCCCGCTCGTCGAGGTCGACGCGCCGGTGATCGCGGGCAAGAAACTGGCGATCGTGCCGGTGCTGCGCGCGGGCATCGGGATGTCGGACGGCCTGCTCGACCTGGTGCCCTCCGCGCGCGTCGGCCATATCGGCGTGTACCGCGCCGACGACCATCGCCCGGTCGAATACCTGGTGCGCCTGCCGGATCTGGAAGACCGCATCTTCATCCTGTGCGACCCGATGGTCGCGACCGGCTACTCGGCCGTGCACGCGGTCGACGTGCTGAAACGCCGCAACGTGCCGGCCGCGAACATCATGTTCGTCGCGCTGGTGGCCGCGCCCGAAGGCGTGCAGGTGTTCCAGGACGCGCACCCCGACGTGAAGCTGTTCGTCGCGTCGCTCGATTCGCACCTGAACGAGCACGCGTACATCGTGCCGGGCCTGGGCGACGCGGGCGACCGCCTGTTCGGCACCAAGAACTGAGCCCCGGCACGGCCCGCGGCGGCCCACCCGGCCGTTCGGCCATGCGCGGCGGCCCCGATCCGGCGGTCGCCGCGTGATAAAATCCCGATCCACTCGACACGCGCGGCCCCGCGGCTTCATGCCCGCCGACACGGCCGCCGACTCAACGACACATTGAAACAATCGCCCGCGCTGCGCGCCCGGGCACGGAGAAAGGTATGGCTGGTCATTCGAAATGGGCCAACATCAAGCATAAGAAGGCAGCGGCCGACGCGAAGCGCGGCAAGATCTGGACCCGCCTGATCAAGGAAATCCAGGTCGCGGCGCGCCTCGGCGGCGGCGACGTCAACTCGAACCCGCGCCTGCGTCTGGCGGTCGACAAGGCGGCCGACGCGAACATGCCGAAGGACAACGTCAAGCGCGCGATCGATCGCGGCGTCGGCGGCGCGGACGGCGCGAACTACGAGGAAATCCGTTACGAAGGCTACGGCATCAGCGGCGCGGCGATCATCGTCGACACGCTGACCGACAACCGCACCCGCACGGTCGCGGAAGTCCGCCACGCGTTCTCGAAGTTCGGCGGCAACATGGGCACCGACGGCTCGGTCGCGTTCATGTTCGATCACGTCGGCCAGTTCCTGTTCGCCCCCGGCACGTCGGAAGACGCGCTGATGGAAGCCGCGCTCGAAGCCGGCGCGAACGACGTGAACACGAACGACGACGGCTCGATCGAAGTGCTGTGCGACTGGCAGGCATTCTCGGCGGTGAAGGACGCGCTCGAAGCCGGCGGCTTCAAGGCCGAACTCGCCGAAGTGACGATGAAGCCGCAGAACGAAGTCGAATTCACCGGCGACGACGCAGCGAAGATGCAGAAGCTCCTGGACGCGCTCGAGAACCTCGACGACGTGCAGGACGTGTATACGAACGCCGTCATCGTCGAGGAATGAGATGCCGGCCGCCGCGCACGCGTTGCGGCGGCGGCCCGATCGAATCCGCGGCCGGCGCGCCTGAGCGTGCCGGCCGCCCTGTTTTCTAGTCTGCGGGGAATCCCATGAAACTACTCGTCGTCGGTTCCGGCGGCCGCGAACATGCGCTGGCGTGGAAGCTCGCGCAGTCGCCGCGCGTCCAGATGGTCTACGTCGCGCCCGGCAATGGCGGCACGGCACAGGACGAGCGTCTGAAGAACGTCGACATCACGGCGCTCGACGAACTCGCCGATTTCGCGGAAAGCGAAGGCGTCGCGTTCACGCTCGTCGGGCCGGAAGCGCCGCTCGCGGCCGGCATCGTCAACCTGTTCCGCGCACGCGGCCTGAAGGTCTTCGGCCCGACCCGCGAAGCCGCGCAGCTCGAGAGCTCGAAGGATTTCGCGAAGGCGTTCATGAAGCGCCACGGCATCCCTACCGCCGAGTACGAAACGTTCTCCGACGTGGCCGCCGCGCACGCGTACATCGACGCGAAGGGTGCGCCGATCGTCGTGAAGGCCGACGGCCTCGCGGCCGGCAAGGGTGTCGTCGTCGCGATGACGCTGGAAGAAGCGCATCAGGCCGTCGACATGATGCTGTCGGGCAACAAGCTGGGCGACGCCGGCGCGCGCGTCGTGATCGAGGAATTCCTCGACGGCGAGGAAGCCAGCTTCATCGTGATGGTCGACGGCAAGCACGCGCTGGCGCTGGCTTCGAGCCAGGACCACAAGCGCCTGCTCGACGAGGATCGCGGCCCGAACACCGGCGGCATGGGCGCGTATTCGCCCGCGCCGATCGTCACGCCGCAGATGCACGCACGCGTGATGCGCGAGATCATCATGCCGACCGTGCGCGGGATGGAGAAGGACGGCATCCGCTTCACGGGCTTCCTGTATGCGGGCCTGATGATCGACAAGGAAGGCAATCCGCGCACGCTCGAGTTCAACTGCCGGATGGGCGACCCGGAAACGCAGCCGATCATGGCGCGCCTGAAGAGCGATTTCTCGAAGGTCGTCGAGCAGGCGATCGCGGGCACGCTCGACACGGTCGAGCTCGACTGGGACCGCCGCACCGCGCTCGGCGTCGTGCTGGCCGCGCACGGTTATCCGGACGCGCCGCGCAAGGGCGACCGCATCAACGGGATCCCGGCCGAGACCGAACAGGCGGTCACGTTCCATGCGGGCACGACGCTCGACGGCGACAAGCTGACGACGTCCGGCGGCCGCGTGCTGTGCGTGGTCGGCCTCGCCGATTCGGTGCGCGAAGCGCAGCAGCATGCGTACGACACGATCAACCAGATCAATTTCGAAGGCATGCAGTACCGCCGCGACATCGGCTTCCGCGCGCTCAACCGCAAGAGCGCGTAACGTTGCAACCGCCGCCCCGCCCTCGCGCGGCGGCGGGTCCTCTGCCGGGGTTCGATAGAATGCCCGGCAGATGCCTTTTTTACGGCCCCCGCTTCGCACGGGGGCACCCAGTCCAGACATGACCGATTCGACCTACGACGTGACGCGCGTGCGCACGTACCTCCAGGGCCTGCAGACACGCATCGCCGACGCGCTCGGCGCGCTCGACGGCACGCCGCTCGCGACCGATGCGTGGCAGCGCGGGCCGCAAGAGCGCCTGCGCGGCGGCGGCTGCACGCGGATTCTCGAAGGCGGCCGCGTGTTCGAGCGCGCGGGGATCGGTTTTTCCGACGTCGCGGGCGACGCGCTGCCGCCGTCGGCGAGCGCCGCGCGTCCGCAGCTGGCCGGTCGCGGCTTCGAGGCGCTCGGCGTGTCGCTGGTGCTGCACCCGCGCAATCCGTACTGCCCGACCGTGCACATGAACGTGCGGATGCTGATCGCGACGAAACCCGGCGAGGCGCCGGTCTTCTGGTTCGGCGGCGGGATGGATCTGACACCGGTTTATCCGTTCGAGGACGACGCGCGGCATTTCCACCAGACCTGCAAGGACGCGCTCGATCCGTTCGGCGCCGAGCTTTATCCGCGTTTCAAGACGTGGTGCGACGAGTATTTCTTCCTGAAGCACCGCAACGAGACGCGCGGTGTCGGCGGGATCTTCTTCGACGATTTCTCCGAGCCCGGATTCGAACGCTCGTTTGAGATGATGCAAAGCGTCGGCGACGCGTTCCTGGACGCCTACCTGCCGATCGTCGAGCGTCGTGTCGCGCTGCCGTACGGCGAGCGCGAGCGCGACTTCCAGGCATACCGGCGCGGCCGCTACGTCGAATTCAACCTCGTGTTCGACCGCGGCACGCTGTTCGGCCTGCAAAGCGGCGGCCGGACCGAATCGATCCTGATGTCGATGCCGCCGGTCGCGAACTGGCGCTACAACTGGCAGCCCGAGCCGGGCTCGCCGGAAGCGCGCCTGAGCGAGTTCCTCGTGCCGCGCGACTGGGTCTGAGCCCGCCGCGCCCCGCCGCCCCAAGAACAGGACACGTTTTTCTGGACACCATCGCCCGCCCCGCCCCGCTGCCGCGTCGTATCGGCCTGCTGGGCGGCACTTTCGACCCGATCCACGACGGCCATCTCGCGCTCGCGCGCCGGTTCGCCGGGCTGCTCGGCCTGACCGAACTCGTGCTGCTGCCCGCCGGGCAGCCGTACCAGAAGCGCGACGTGTCGGCCGCCGAGCATCGGCTTGCGATGACCCGCGCGGCCGCCGGCTCGCTGTCCCTGCCGGGCGTGACCGTGACCGTCGCCACCGACGAGATCGAGCACGCCGGCCCGACCTACACGGTCGAAACGCTCGCGCGCTGGCGCGCGCGGATCGGCCCGGACGCGTCGCTGTCGCTGCTGATCGGCGCCGACCAGCTCGTGCGCCTCGACACGTGGCGCGACTGGCGCACGCTGTTCGACTACGCGCACATCTGCGTGTCGACGCGCCCGGGCTTCGATCTCGGCGCGGCGCCGCCGGACGTCGCGCGGGAAATCGCCGCGCGGCAGGCCGGCGCCGACGTGCTGAAGGCCACGCCGGGCGGGCACCTGCTGATCGATACGACCCTTTCGTTCGACATCGCCGCGACCGACATCCGCGCACACCTGCGCGAATGCATCGCGCGCCATGCGCAAATGCCCGACGCATCGGCCGAGCATGTGCCGGCCGCCGTATGGGCCTATATTCTTCAACATCGCCTCTACCATTCCTGAATCCATGGATATTCGCAAACTGCAGCGCGTGATCGTCGACGCCCTCGAAGACGTCAAGGCGCAAGACATCAAGGTGTTCAACACCAGCCACCTGACCGAACTGTTCGACCGCGTGGTCGTCGCTTCGGGCACCTCCAACCGCCAGACCAAGGCCCTCGCGTCGAGCGTGCGTGACAAGGTCAAGGAAGCCGGCGGCGACATCGTCAGCTCCGAAGGCGAAGACACCGGCGAATGGGTGCTCGTCGACTGCGGCGACGCCGTCGTGCACATCCTGCAGCCGGCCCTGCGCCAGTACTACAACCTCGAGGAAATCTGGGGCGACAAGCCCGTGCGGATGAAGCTCGGCGGCGGCAAGGGGAACGGCTTCGCCACGGCCAGCGAAGGCGACGAGGACGAGGAAGAAGCCGCGCCCGCACGCCCGGCGCGCAAGACGGCCGCCCGCCGCCGTTGAGCCCCGAGTCGTTACGCGTCTCCCGATGAAGCTTTTCATTCTTGCGGTCGGCCACAAGATGCCGGGCTGGATCGCGTCCGGCTTCGACGAATACACGAAGCGGATGCCGCCGGAACTGCGCATCGAGTTGCGCGAGATCAAGCCCGAACTGCGTTCGGGCGGCCGCAGCGCCGAGAGCGTGATGGCGGCCGAGCGGCAGAAGATCGAGGCCGCGTTGCCGAAGGGCGCGCGCCTCGTCGCGCTCGACGAGCGCGGCCGCGACTGGACCACGATGCAGCTCGCGCAGGCGCTGCCCGGCTGGCAGCAGGACGGCCGCGACGTCGCGTTCGTGATCGGCGGTGCCGACGGGCTCGATCCGGAACTGAAAGCACGTGCCGACGTGCTGCTGCGCATCTCGAGCATGACGCTGCCGCACGGAATGGTGCGCGTGCTGCTCGCCGAACAGCTTTACCGGGCGTGGAGCATCACGCAGAATCACCCCTACCACCGCGCATGACGTGTCGTCCTCGAGACGCGCGCCTCGCGCGCTCACCGAGATAACGACACCATGCCGTCCAGCACGTCCCCCGCACTTTTCCCGACCCTTTACCTCGCTTCACAAAGCCCGCGCCGCCAGGAGCTGCTGCAGCAGATCGGCGTACGCTTCGAGCTGCTGCTGCCGCGCCCCGACGAGGACGCCGAAGCGCTCGAGGCCGAACTGCCCGGCGAAGCCGCCGATGCCTACGTGCGGCGCGTGACCGTCGCCAAGGCCGAGGCCGCGCGTGCGCGCCTCGTCGCGAGCGGCAAGCCGGCTTCGCCGGTGCTGGTCGCCGATACGACCGTCACGATCGACGGCGCGATCCTCGGCAAGCCGGCCGACGCCGACGACGCGCTCGCGATGCTCACCCGCCTCGCGGGCCGCGAACACGAAGTGCTGACGGCCGTCGCCGTGATCGATGCCGACGGCCAACTGCTGCCGCCCGCGCTGTCGCGCTCGTCGGTGCGCTTCGCGGCCGCGTCGCGCGATGCGTATGCACGCTACGTCGAATCGGGCGAGCCGTTCGGCAAGGCCGGCGCGTACGCGATCCAGGGGCGCGCCGCCGAGTTCATCGAGCGAATCGACGGTTCCCATTCAGGTATCATGGGTCTGCCCCTTTTTGAGACCGCGGCGCTGTTGCGCGCCGCGCGTGTCGCCTTCTGAATCCCACCATGAACGAAGAAATCCTGATCAACCTCACGCCGCAGGAAACGCGGGTCGCACTCGTCCAGCAAGGCGCGGTGCAGGAGCTTCACGTCGAGCGCACGCTGTCGCGCGGGCGGGTCGGCAACATCTATCTCGGCAAGGTCGTGCGCGTGCTGCCCGGCATGCAGTCGGCATTCATCGACATCGGCCTCGAGCGCGCGGCGTTCCTGCACGTCGCCGACATCTGGCATCCGCGCCTCGCGGGCGAGCCGCAGTCGGGCACGCCGCACCAGCCGATCGAAAAGACCGTGTTCGAGGGCCAGACGCTGATGGTCCAGGTGATCAAGGATCCGATCGGCACGAAAGGCGCCCGGCTGTCGACGCAGGTCAGCATCGCGGGCCGCACGCTCGTCTACCTGCCGCAGGAGCCGCATATCGGCATCTCGCAGAAGATCGAGAGCGAGGCCGAGCGCGAAGCCGTGCGCGCACGGCTGACCGCCGTGATCCCGCCGGACGAGAAAGGCGGCTACATCGTGCGCACGATCGCCGAGGATGCGACCTCCGACGAACTCGCCGGCGACGTCACGTACCTGCGCAAGACGTGGGCGACGATCGTCGGGCAGGCGCAGCGGCTGCCGGCGACGAGCCTGCTGTACCAAGATCTCGATCTCGCGCAGCGCGTGCTGCGCGATTTCGCGAACGACGACACGACGCGCATCCAGGTCGATTCGCGCGAGACCTACCAGCGCCTGTCCGAATTCGCGGCCGAGTTCACGCCGGCCGTGAGCCCGAAGCTGCACCACTACACGGGTGAACGGCCGCTGTTCGACCTGTACAACATCGAGACGGAGATCCAGCGCGCACTGTCGCGCCGTGTCGACCTGAAGTCGGGCGGCTACCTGATGATCGACCAGACCGAGGCGATGACGACGATCGACGTGAACACGGGCGGTTACGTCGGTGCGCGCAACTTCGACGACACGATCTTCAAGACCAACCTCGAGGCCGCGCATACGATCGCGCGGCAGCTGCGGCTGCGCAACCTCGGCGGGATCATCATCATCGACTTCATCGACATGGAGAACGCCGAGCATCGCGACGCGGTGCTGTCCGAGCTGAAGAAGGCGCTGTCGCGCGACCGCACGCGCGTGACAGTCAACGGCTTCTCGCAGCTCGGGCTCGTCGAGATGACGCGCAAGCGCACGCGCGAATCGCTCGCGCACGTGCTGTGCGAACCGTGCCCGACCTGCCAGGGCAAGGGCCAGGTGAAAACGTCACGTACCGTGTGCTACGACATCCTGCGCGAAATCCTGCGTGAGTCGCGGCAATTCAACCCGCGCGAATTCCGCGTGATCGCCGCGCAGCAGGTGATCGACCTGTTCCTCGATGAGGAATCGCAACATCTCGCGATGCTGATCGACTTCATCGGCAAGCCGGTGTCGCTGCAGGTGGAGTCGAATTTGAGCCAGGAGCAGTACGACATCGTGCTGATGTAGCGGCCGTTCGAGTTCGGTTATTTCGTGTGAGCGGTTAGCGTTGCGGCCGGCTCGATCGCATTGCTGTCCCAACGGCCGAGCCGCATCGCTTCCTCCAGCATGCCGAGCGTCAACGGCACGCGCGGTGGTTTGCGATAACGCTCGGAAAACATCGCGAGAAACGTCGTCACCCTATCCTGTTCCTTCGGGCCGAAATAGCGGCCGCAGGGAAAATCGCCGGCCGGCACGCCAAACGTTTCGGCCCACTTGTCGATAAATTCGATTGCGTCGATTCCGGTCACATACAGATCCTCTTCGAGGCGTGACGACGGAGCGATCTTCAGTTCGCCGCCGAACAACGGGCGACCCAGTTCTTCGCGCGTGAATGCGGCCGGCTTTTCCCACGTATCGGCCGGCATTTCAGAACACCGGAAAAACAGGCCGCCCGCCTCGAGATCGATACGTCCAATGAACGCATTGCGATCGTCCGACATGCGCCCCTCGTTGTCGTTCGAGTAGCCGCCGACCATCGCAAAGCCGAGGCAGCCCGCCGTCCCTGTATCATTCGGTCATGCGCGCGATGAGCCGCCGGGCCAAGCCGCATCACGAAACGCCCATCGCGTCAATGTTCACGAATGGTTTCACGATCGCCTCCGCGATGACACGCGATCGAGACGGCGCCATGCGTCATCCTTTCGCTGCCGCCTCCGGCCGCACGATCCATTCCCCTCTCATTCACTCACCACACACCATGAGCCAAGGCCACAACCGCCGCCAGCGCAAGAAACTCCACATCGGCGAATTCCAGGAACTCGCGTTCAACGCAACCGCGCACTACCGCAACGAACTGACCGACCTCGAACGCGGCCAGCTGATCGACGCGTTCATCGACTTCGTCGAAGCGAACGGTCTGCTGACCGTCGCGTCGGCCGACGAAGGCATCGGCGCGTACGTGATCTCCGGCGCACCGCGCGGCACGACGACCGACGCCGATCGCGAACTCGTGCGCGGTTGGCTCGCCGCCCGTCCGGAACTGACCGACGTGCAGGTCAGCGAATTCTCCGACGCGTGGTACCCGGAAGCCTGACGCCCGGTTTCCCCCTGCTTTCATGCAGCGCCCGCGCCTGCCCGCCATGACGGCGGCAGGCCGGGCCGGCACCCATGCGCACGGCCCCTCGCCCGGTCGCCTCCCCGTCGCCCCACGGCGACGCGACCGCCGCCGATCCCTACCTTTTCCCGACAGTCCGCCTCCAGCAAGCCGTCGAAATCGGCCCTGAAAGGAAGACACGTTAAAATCTCCCCTCGCGTGGTGCGCCGCCCGCACCCGCCATCCATCGCCAGCCGCGTGCCCTCGGGCCGCCCCCGACCCATGGAGTGAGTGTCAATGAGCGGCGGACTTCCGTTTCCCGCATCCCGCAAGTCGTTGCCGTCCTCGACGGTCTTCCTGATTCTCGCCGCCGCCGCGCTGCTGTCCGGCTGCGGGCTGCTGCCGGTCCAGAATCCGCCCGCGCCGATCAGCGAGGCGCTCGTCGAGCCCATCCAGGAAACCGCCGGCGAACCGCTGACGATGCCGCCCGTGCCGGCGCCGACGCAGCCGGAAGGGCCGGAAGCGCCGAAAAAGCCGCACCGCGAAGTCACGCGGCCGAAGCCCGTGCAGCGCCCCGAATCGCCGACTCCGCCGCCGCCTCCGCCCGCGCCGATCGTCGCGACGCGCCCGCTCGACCGCACGCAGATCCATGCGCTGCTCGACAGCGAAGTCGCGCGCCGCAACGGCAAGGTGATCGGCCGCGCGGTCGACATGGTGACCGACGCGAGCGGCAAGCCGCGCGAGATGGTCGTCAACCTGCAGGGCTTCATGGGCGTCGGCGACCGCAAGGTCATCTTCCCGTGGAACGTGTTCCGCTTCACGCCGGGCGGCAAACAGGAGCCGATCGTGCTCGACGTGCCGTCGGGCGACCTGCCGCCGGCAGCGCGGCCCAAGGCCGTGCCGCTGTCGGGTTCGGCCGCGGCCTCGCCCGCGACGCGCCTGCCATTGCTCGACAGCGACGTCGAGCGCCCGAACGGCACGAAGATCGGCCGCATCGTCGACGTGCTGATCGACCGCGCGTCGCAGCCGCAGGCTGTCGTGCTCGACCTCGGCGGGCTCGTCAATACCGACCGCCGTTCGATCGCCGCGAGCTGGGGCGCGCTGCGCTTCGTCACGCGCGACAAGGCGCTGCGTCCGCAGCTCGACCTGAACGACGCACAGATCAAGGCGTCGCCGCCCTACGCGGCCGACAAGCCGATCGTCGCGGTCTACCCGCCCGTTGCCCCGGCACCGGCTTCGTCTGCGAGTGCGACCCGATGACGATCAAGCATTCCGTCAGCGTACGCAGTCTCCGGTCCCTCGACTGGCTCAACTTCTTCGTTGCAAACGTTCAAACAGGGTTCGGTCCGTTCATCGCGTCCTACCTCGCGTCGCACAAGTGGACGCAGGGCGAGATCGGCATGGTGCTGTCGATCGGCACGATCAGCGCGATGGTCAGCCAGGTGCCGGGCGGCGCGGCCGTCGATGCGCTGAAGAACAAGAAAGGCGCGGCCGCGTGGGCGATCGCGGCCATCATCCTGTCCGCGGTGCTGCTCGCGTCGAGCCCGACGATCGTGCCGGTGATCGCCGCCGAGGTGTTCCACGGTTTCGCGAGCTGCATGCTCGTGCCGGCGATGGCCGCGATCTCGTTCTCGCTCGTCGGCCGCGCCGACCTCGGCGACCGGCTTGGCCGCAATGCGCGCTGGGCATCGATCGGCAGCGCGGTCGCGGCGGGCCTGATGGGGCTCACCGGCGAATACTTCTCCGCGCGTGCGGTGTTCTGGCTGACCGCCGTGCTGGCGTTGCCCGCGCTGTTCGCACTCGCGATGATCCAGCCGACGCACGAAGTGATCCCGCAATCGTCGAAGCCCGACGACCACGGCGACCACGACGAAGCCGGCGAACGCGAGACACTGCTCGAACTGCTGCGCGACCGCCGGATGCTGATCTTCGCGGCGTGCGTCGTGCTGTTCCACCTGTCGAACGCGGCGATGCTGAACCTCGCGGCCGGTGAGGTCACGGCCGGGATGGGCGAGAACGTGCAGCTCGTGATCGCCGCGTGCATCATCGTGCCGCAGGCGATCGTCGCGATGCTGTCGCCGTGGGTCGGCCGCTCCGCGCAGCGCTGGGGGCGCCGGCCGATCCTGCTGCTCGGCTTCTCCGCGCTGCCGGTGCGCGCGCTGTTGTTCGCGGGCGTGAGCAGCCCGTACCTGCTGGTGCCGGTGCAGATGCTCGACGGCATCAGCGCCGCCGTGTTCGGCGTGATGCTGCCGCTGATCGCGGCCGACGTCGCGGGCGGCAAGGGACGCTACAACCTGTGCATCGGGCTGTTCGGGCTCGCGGCCGGGATCGGCGCGACGCTCAGCACCGCGGCTGCCGGCTACGTCGCCGATCATTTCGGGAATGCCGTCAGCTTCTTCGGGCTCGCGGGCGCCGGTGCGCTGGCCGTGCTGCTGGTCTGGCTCGTGATGCCCGAAACGCGCGTCGAGAACGGCGACGCCGCGGCCGACGAACCGGCCGCCGCGTCGCCCGAACAGGCGCACTGACGCCCGCGCGCCGCCGCTACCCGCTTCCAGGTCAACGCATGATGGATACGATCAGGACACTCAACGAAGCCCGCCAGCAGATCCAGCAGTCGATCTTCGATCTGTTCAAGGGGCTGTCATTCAGCGAACGGCTCGCGCAAGGCGGGCTGATGGCGCTGCAGGCCGTGTGCAGCGCGTGCCTCGCCTACGTGATCGGCCGCGCGATGCATACCGAGCAGGCCGTGTGGGCGGCGATCACCGCGATCGCCGTCACGCAGCACAACTACTCGGACACGATGTCGCTGTCGCGCGACCAGTTCATCGGCGCGATGGTCGGCGGTGTGCTCGGCTTCGCCGGTGCGGCACTCGGCGGCGACCGCCTCGTCGCGTATGCGATTACCGTCGCGGTCGTGATCGTCTGCTGCTGGTGCCTGAACGTCGGCAGCGCGGCACGGCTCGGCGGCGTAACCGCGACGATCGTGCTGCTGTTTCCGGGCAACGGCCCGCTGTGGGACGTTCCGCTGATGCGGCTCGGTGAAGTGACGCTCGGCACCGTGTGTGCGCTGGGCGTGTGCTGGGTGATGTCGAGAATCGAGCGCCGCTGGTTCCGCCACGCAGCGGCAAAGTGACGCGGCTGCCCGGCGCGCATCGCGGCATCGCGATACGCGCCGGACGATCGGCAAGGTCAGCCGCCGATCCGCAGCACGATGCCGGAACCGATCTGCACCAGCAGGTGATCCCCGCCGACGCCGACCCATTGATAACCGCGCGGCGGCGGGCTCAGGTGATAGCCGCGCCAGTCGTCGATCACGTACTGGCGATCGCGGAACTCGGGGGGAAGCCGGTCGCCCTTGTGCCACTCGCGGCGCGGCTGGTCGGCCCAGCGCGGCGGCACGTCGTCCTCATGACGCATCTGGCCGGGCGGCATGTGTTTCGGGCCGTGGCCGCGCTGCATGCCGTGGCCGCCCTGGTCGTGGTGGTTGTCGTGGTCCTGCGCCATCGCGGCCGGTGCGGCGAAACCCGCCGCGATCACCGCGGCCAGCATCATCCCGTGCATCTTCTTCATCGTGCGTTCCCTCCGTGTCGTCACGTCGAACGAAACCACTCGAACTGCCCGATGAAGACTAGCACACGGTATCGCGCGGCTACGTAACCGCGCGTTACGCCGCCTGCTGCTGATACTGGATCCGGTGCAGGTGCGCGTAGAGGCCGCCGTGGCGCAGCAATTCGTCGTGGCTGCCCTCTTCGACGATCTTGCCGGCCTCGAGCACGAGGATGCGGTCCGCGCGCTCGATCGTCGACAGCCGGTGCGCGATCACGAGCGTCGTGCGGCCTTCCATCAGCCGTTCGAGCGCGGCCTGCACGTGGCGCTCCGATTCCGAGTCGAGCGCCGAGGTCGCTTCGTCGAGAATCAGGATCGGCGCGTCCTTGTAGATCGCACGCGCGATCGCAAGCCGCTGGCGCTGGCCGCCGGACAGCCGCATCCCGTTGCCGCCGACGAGCGTGTCGAGCCCGTCGGGCATCGCGGCGACCGCATCGGCGAGGTTCGCGGCCTCGAGCGCGGCCTGCACGCGCGCGCGGTCGGGCGTCTGCCCGTACGCGACGTTCGCGGCGATCGTGTCGTTGAACAGCACGACGTCCTGGCTGACCATCGCCATCTGGCCGCGCAGCGCGTGGAGGTCGTAGTCGGCCACCGGCACGCCGTCGACCAGGATCGCGCCGTCGGTCGGGTCGAAGAAGCGCGGCAGCAGGTTCACGAGCGTCGTCTTGCCGCTGCCGGACGGCCCCGCGAGCGCAATCATTTCGCCCGGCGCGACCTTGAACGAGATGCGGTCGAGCGTCGGCCGCTCGGTCGCGCCGTAGTCGAACGACACGTTGCGGAATTCGATCTCGCCGCGCGCATGCGGCAACAGCCGGCCGCCGCCCTGCGGCTCGGCCGGCTCGTCGATCAGCCCGAAGATCAGCTCGGCGGCCGTCATCCCGCGCTGCAGCGGCTGGTTGACGTCGATCAGGTGCTTGAGCGGCGAGATCACCAGCAGCATCGACGTGACGAACGCGACGAAGCCGCCGACCGTCGTCTGGTCGTTCGACGACTGCACGACCGCGATCGTGATCACGACCGCGAGCGCGATCGACGCGAGGAACTGCGTGAGCGGCTGAGCGAGGCCGCCGGAAACCGTCATGCGCATCGCGTAGCCGCGCAGGCGCTTGCTCATCTGCGTGAAGCGGTCGATCTCGTACGCTTCGCCGTTGTGCACCTTGACGACCTTGTAGCCGCCGACCGTCTCCTCGACGATGTACGACAGCTCGTTGGTCAGCGTCTGGTGCTCGCGGTTCAGGCGGCGCAGGCGGCGGTTGATCTTGCTGACGAGCCAGCCGATGCCCGGCAGGATCACCGCGACGATCAGCGTGAGCCGCCAGTTCAGGTAGAACAGGTAGCCGAGCAGGAAGACCACCGTCAGCGAATCGCGCACCAGCGTGACCATCACGCCCGTCAGCACCGACAGGATCTGGTTGACCTCGAACACGATCGCGTTGATCACCGTGCTCGCGGTTTCGCGCTGGAAGAACGACGCGCCGGTATGGATCATCCGCTGGAACATCTCGAGCCGCAGTTGCAGCAGGATGCGGTTCGATACGTAGTTGAGCAGGTAATTCGACGTGTACTGGGACACGCCGCGCACGAGCGCGAGGCCGATCACCGCGATAGGCACGTACCATTTCGCACGGTCGCTGCCGTGCGCGCCGAAGCCGTGGTCGAGGAGCGGCTTGAGCAGCGCCGGGATACCGGCCTCGGTGGCCGCGACGACGCCCATCGTCATCACGGCGAGCACCACGATGCCGATCAGCGGCCGGATGTACGGCCACAGGCGCTTGAGGACCGTCACGGGCGAGGTGCCCGTGCCGTCCATCGGTTTGCGAAGAGTGTTCTGGGTTTCCAAGGCAATCCTTCTTGAGCCGCGAAGCGGCGCCCGGGCATGGCCGCCCGGGAGGTCGCCCCTGTCGGGCGGGTGCCGAAAAGGGCTCAACATTATAGCCGCACCGCCCCGGCGGGCACGGTCATGGCCGACACGGGGCCGACGCAGGGCCGACGCGGCCGGCGGCCGGCCCGCGGGTATACTGCCGCTCACCGTTTTCTCCGCCTTTCCGACGATTTCATGGCTGAACCCTCCCTCGGCGTCGCCCTCATCGCCCTCAACGCGTCCGCGCGGCTTGCGCAGTGCCTTGCCGCGCTGTCGTTCGCCGACGACGTCGTCGTCATCGACGGCGGCAGCACCGACGATACCGTCGCGATCGCGCAGGCGCACGGCGCGCGCGTGATCGTCGAGCGCGACTGGCCGGGCTTCGGCCCGCAGAAGAACCGCGCGCTCGAGGCGCTCGACACCGACTGGATCCTGTCCCTCGATACCGACGAAGTCGTCACGCCTGAACTCGCGCAGTCGATCCGCGACACGATCCGCGCACCGAACGCGCAGGTCTATGCGGTCGACCGGCTGTCGAGCTTCTGCGGCCAGTGGATCCATCACAGCGGCTGGTATCCGGACTGGGTGCCGCGCCTGTTCCGGCGCGGCTGCGCGCGCTTCTCGGACGATCTCGTGCACGAGCGCCTCGTGTTCGATGGCGCGGCGCAGCGCCTGTCCGGCAAGCTGATGCACTACTCGTACGAGGATTTCGAAACCGTCGTGCGCAAGCTCGACGCGTATTCGACGGCCGGCGCGCGCCAGCGCCGCGCGGCCGGCCAGCGCGGCGGCTTCGGCAAGGCGCTCGCGCGCGGCGCCTGGGCGTTCGTGCGCACCTACGTGCTGCGGCGCGGCTTCCTCGACGGCCGCGCCGGCTTCATGATCGCCGTGTTCAACGCGGAAACCGTGTATTACCGGTTCCTGAAGCTCGGCCACGAACGGGCGCACTGAACGCCCGCCCGGCACGCGACCGGCGCGGCGTTACAATGCCGGGCTGCCCGCGCCGCGCGTGCCCGCTCGCCCGACAGGCGGCGCCGCGCGCCGCCCGCCACGACGACCACCGAATCCGACCGCCATGTTCTCCATCATCATTCCGACCTGGAACAACCTGCCGTACCTCAAGCTCGTCGTCGACAGCCTGCGCCGCCACTCCGCGTACGACCACCAGATCATCGTCCACGTGAACGACGGCTCCGACGGCACGCTCGACTGGGTGCGCAGCGAAGGCATCGAACATACCGCGTCGCCGACCAACATCGGCATCTGCCACGCGGTGAACTGGGCCGCCGCACGCGCGACCCGCGACTACGTCGTCTACATGAACGACGACATGTTCTGCTGCCCCGGCTGGGACACGGCGCTCGTGCGCCGCATCGAACAGATGCCGACCGACCTGTTCATGCTGTCGGGCACGATGATCGAGCCGGTCGACACGCGCAACCCGTGCGTCGTGGTCAGCAATTTCGGCCGCGACGCCGAGCAATTCGATGCGGCGGGCCTCGTCGCGGCGGCCCCGAAGCTCGCGCGCGCGGACTGGCTCGGCTCGACCTGGCCGCCGACGCTCGTGCACCGCGACTGGTGGAACCGGATCGGCGGCTACAGCAGCGAACTGTCGCCCGGCATGAGCAGCGACAACGATTTCTCGATGAAATTCTGGGACGCCGGCTGCCGGATCTTCATCGGCGCCGGCGACAGTCTCGTCTACCACTTCCAGCAGAAAAGCACGGGCAAGATCGTCAAGAACGACGGCCGCCGCCAGTTCCTCAACAAATGGGGCATGACCCAGGCGACGTTCGACCGCTACTACCTGCATCGCGGCGAACCGGCCGGCACGCGCGTCGCGCTCGACACGCCGGCCGTCGAAGGACGCCTGAAGCGCGCGCTGCTGCGCTCGCGGATCAAGCGCGCGTTCAGCTGATCGGGCCCCGAAAACAGCACGGAAACGCCCCCTGCTTCGCGTATACTCTGCGCCGTTCGTCCCGGCTCTCCCGCCGGGGCGCGCGGCGCGCAGCACGATGCCCGCAAGCCGCATTCGTCCATTCGACAGGTTCCGATGCTTTCGTTTTCCGCTCCCGCCACGCGGCGCCTGACCGCCGCCCGCGCCTTCGCCGTTGCCGCGCTCTGCATGGTGCCGGTCTCGACCGCGCTGACCAACGTCTTCTGCGGGCTGTTCGCCGCCGCGCTCGTCATCTCCCCCGAATTCTGGCGTGACCTGCGCTCGTTGGTCACCGACCAGGCTTCGCTCGCGGCACTGCTGATCCTCGCCGCGCTGGCCGTCAGCGTCACCTATACGGTTGCGCCGCACGCCAAGGCGTGGAACTGGGTCGCCAAATACGACAAGCTGCTGCTGCTGCCTTTTGCCGTGGTCGCGTTCCGTCATTCGAACTGGGCGCCGATCGTGCAGCGCTGCTGGTTCGCCACGCTGTGCGTCATCCTGCTGCTGTCGACGACCAACTATCTCGGGCTGACCGCGATCGGGCCCGCGCATGCGACCCAGCTGCCGCTGTCGCGCGCATGGGTGTTCAAGAACCACATCGCCGCCGGCATGTTCGGCGCGCTGCTGTTCTACCAGGCCGCCGATTTCGCGCTGTCGGCGCGCACGACGCTGTCGCGCGTCGCTTGCGCCGCCATCGCCGCATGGTCGCTGGTGAACGTCTTCGTGATGCTGCAGGGGCGCACCGGGCAAGTCATCGCGCTGCTGCTGATCCTCGTCGTCGCGGTGCGGTTCGTGCTGTTGCTGCGCCGCCGGTCGGCGCTGCGCGCGGGGCTCGTCGCCGGGGTGTTCGTCCTGGCCGGCATCGCGCTGGTGGTCGCGGCTTGCACGGTTCACAACGGCCGGCTCGTCAAGGTCGTGTCGGAAGTGCAGCAGTATCGGCAGAGCGATGCGGCGACGTCGACCGGGCTGCGCCTCGAGTGGTACAAGAAGGGCTTCGAACTGTATCGCCAGCGGCCGCTGATCGGCTATGGCGCGGGCGGCCTCGAATTCGAATTCGAGAAACTCACGGCCGGCAAGACGGCCGCCGAAGGCCAACTGACGTCGAACCCACACAACGAATACCTGCTGATGGCCGTGCAGCTCGGGACGCTCGGCCTGCTGCTGTTCATCAACCTGATCGTGCAGATCGCACGCGGCAGCCGCGCGCTCGACCCGCGCTCGCGGCATCTGCTGCTCGCCTGGCTCGCGATCTTCGCAATCGGCAGTCTCGCGAATTCGTTGCTGCTCGATTTCGCCGAAGGGCACCTGATCGTGCTGCTGGCCGGTATCCTGCTCGGCTGCGGCGAGCGCGGCGAGGCGCTGCCGCGCGAGACGTCGGCGATCCGGCGCAGCGCGTAACGCTTAACGCGCGGCGGCCTGCGCCGTGCTGCCGACCGACTTCGGCGGCGGCGGCACCCGCCGTCGAAGCGACCGGGCTGCGCGCGTTCGGCGCGGCCCGTCGCGAAACAGGCCATCCAGAACGACAAAAAAGAACGGCGTGCGCCGCCCGCGCGTCAGTCGGAGCCGGCGCGATGCAGCCGTGACGTATCGACGGCGACCGCGGCCGGGCCCGACGGATTCAGCCCGAGCATCTCGGCCGCTGCGGCCTTCACGCGCTGAGCACCGAGATTGACGAGGCAGTCGCTGCGGCTGTCGACCTTGCGCTCGCAGCCCTCGTGCCGGCACGGCACGCAATCGCCCTCCCCCTGCAGCAGCCACACGTTCCCGTGCCGCCCCGAGCCGCGCAGCGGCCACGGATTCTCGGTCGCCGGCCAGTGCTGCGGCCACGGCCCCCAGCGCACCGGGTCGGACGGACCGAACAGCGCGATCGTGTCGGTGCCGGTCGCGGCCGCGACGTGCGTCGCGCCGGTGTCGGGCCCGATGAAGAGCCGTGCGCGCCGTACGAGTTCGGCGCTTTCGCCGAACGTCAGGCGTCCGACCAGGTTCAGCACGTCGCCGCCCGCTTCGGCCGCGACCTGCTCCGCATACTCGCGCTCGCTGTCGGCCGGGCCGCCCGACAGCGCGACCGCATAGCCGTGCTCGCGCAGCCAGCCGATCATCTCGACCCAGCCGTCGAGCCGCCACTGCTTGTAACGGAACATCGGATACGGATGCAGGACGACCAGCGGCTTGCCGGCGCGGATCGCCGGCGACTCGGCGAGCCACGCGTCGAAACGCGCACGCCGTGCCGGATCGTCGCCGATGCCGGGCGCGACGACCTCGGACACCGGCTCGATGCCGATCACCGGCGCGAGTGCCAGCGTGCTGACGACCGTATGCGCGGATTCGTGATGATTGATCGCGATCCCGTTCAGCATCATCCGCGTGAGCCACGTCACGCGGTTCGGATCGACGAGGCCCACCCGCTTGCGGCCCGCGAACCAGCTGTAGAAGCGCGGCCGGTCGGAGCTCAGCGCCGCGCACGCAAGATCGTAGCGGCGCCACATCGACAACGCGTCGCGCAACCGCTCGCGGAAACCCGCGCGCTGCGCGACGACGATCACGTGCCGTACGTCCGGATTGTGCTCGAGCACGCCTTCGGTGCCGCGAAACACCAGCATGTCGATCTGCGCATCCGGCCAGCGGGCCTTCAGCGAACGGACGAGCGGCGTCGTCAGCAGCACGTCGCCGATACGGCGCGGCGCGGCCACGAGGATGGTTCTGGGCGGGCGGGCGGAAGAAAACAGGGCCACGGCGATTGGGGTATCCGGCTGGCTGAACAAGGCTGGCAATGTACAGGATTTTGCAGCAGCCGGCGCGGCCTGGCGAATCGGCCGCGCGGCTACCCTGATACGGCCCTGCTCATGCAGGGATGCCCGGCAGGCGCATCGCGCGCCGGTGCCGGGCCGGTACCGCACGCGGAGGCTTGTGACGCCCGTGACGCTACGAGGCCGCCAGGATCACCGGCGTCGCAACAACGGCAGCCGGCCGCGGGTGGGCTGCGTCGGCCAGCGGTTCGTCGCGATGGGTGGCCTGCGGCAGCAGATGACGCACCGCGCGCTCGACCGCGTCGACACCGATCGCGTCGACGGTCGCGCCGGCGCGCAGGATCACGTGCGGCACACCGAGCGGATGCCAGCGCAGGTATTTCTCGGGACGATCCTCGAACAGCGCGGCGACGGGCACGCCGAGCGCCGACGCGAGGTGCACGGGGGCGCTGTCGGCCGAGACGACCGCATCGAGCAGGCTCGCGGCCGCCACCAGCTCGGCGACCGACGAAGGCGCGACATGGCGGGCGCTCACGTCGCGCCACGAGTCGTCCTCGGGCGCGTGACCCACGGCCGGGTCGCGAAACACGATCACGTCGACACTCGGCGCAAGGCGCTCGGCGAGGTCGTGCCAGCGATCCGCGGGCCAGCGCCGCTCGGCCGCCTTGTTCGTCACGAACAGCCCGACCCGCGGCTTCGTGCGCGCGCCGAGCAGCCGATGCCACGCGTCCTGCAGCGCGCGGTCGGGATGGACCGACAACTCGAGACGGTCGAGATCGGCGCGGCCGAGCTCGGGCACGAGCCGGAAACCCGACAGTGCCTCGTGGCACATCGGCCGCTGCGCGACATGCTCGGGCTTGCGATCGTCGAATTCGGTCTCGGCATCGTGCCAGCGGCAATCCTTCGCGCCGATCTGGCGCGCGAACTGCATGCTGCTGCGATGCATGCCGCCGTTCGGCACGACCACGAGGTCGAACCGCAAGCGGCGCAGGCGACGCACGAGCCGCAGCCGGTCGAAGAACGCACGCATCCGCCCGGGACGGTCGTTGCGTTCGCATTGGCGGCTGTACACGTAGGTGTGGATCATGTCCACGTCAGGGTTTCCGGCCAGCGCGGCCGCGTTGTAGCGGTTCGCGACCACATGCAGTTCCGCGCCGGGCCAGCGCTCCTTCAGCGCGCCGAGAAACGCCGTCGTGCACAGCATGTCGCCCAAAAAATCGATCCGGATCACGAGGATCCGCTGCGGCGGGTTCCCATTGGCCATGGTCATGTGGTGACTGTCAGTTCATTGTTGTCGCGACGGGCCATTTCCCCGCATCCGGTTCCGGGACGGCCTTGTCGCATATCGCCGCTCGCCGCACGGATCCGCCCCCGTTCATGCGCGCGATACCGGCGCCACCTGCCGGACGAGCGGCGATCGGCGCCGCGTTCGTGCGGCCAGCGCCGGATTGTATAGCGTCCGGATGGCCAGCCCAAGACCCGCTTGCGTGAACATGCAAAACGGCCCGCCGCACCGCACGATGGCGATGCGGCGGGCCGCGTAGCGCGACAGCCTTCGGCTGAAGCGCGGTCAGTACGTGATTTCGACGACGCTGCCGTCGAACGCCGCACGCAGCTCCGCGAGCAGCACATCGCTCGGCTTCACGCGCCATGCGTCGCCGAGGCGCATTTCGCCTTGCGCCCGCGCGTTGCTGTAGTGAACCTGCACCGCGAGCCCGTTGGGCAGCGGCACCTGTGGACGGCGGCCGCCGTCGCGCCCGCCGCCGCGCGGTGCAGGCGCCTCGACCGCAGCCGTGGCCGCGGGATCGTCCTTCGACACGTGCGGCTCGAGCACGCGGCGCAGCGCGGCCGCGTCGGCGTTGCCGTTCATCGTCAGCCGCACGGCCTGCGCATAACGGCTGCGCGCGCGTTCGAGATCCATCACCGTGTCGGCCGTGAAGCGGATGCCGCCCGTGAACGCATCGTTGCGCGCCTGCCCCTGCACGATCAGCAGTTCGTCTTCCTTGAACAGCGCCTTGTTCGCCTCGAACTGCTCGTTGAAGATCGTGATCTCGCACTGGCCCGAGCCGTCGTCGAGCAGCGCGATCAGCATCTTGCCGCGCTGGGTCATCTGCGTGCGCAGCGAAGCGATGATGCCGGCCACGAGCTTGTCGCGCCCTTCCTTCAGGTCGCCGACCTTCTGCCGCACGAAGCGGCGCACCTCGTCGCGATACGCGTCGAACAGGTGGCCGGACAGGTAGAAGCCGAGCGCACCCTTTTCTTCCTGCAGGCGGCGCTTGTCGTCCCACGCGGGCTCGTCGACGAGCGCATGCGCGTGCGGCGATTCGGCGCCCATGTCGAACAGGCCGGCCTGCATCGCGTTCGCCTCGGCCTGGTCGGCCGCTTCCATCGCCAGCGGCACCGACGCGATCAGCTGGGCGCGGTTCGTATTCAGCGAATCGAATGCGCCGGCGCGGATCAGCGCCTCGACCGTGCGGCGGTTGACGACGCGCCGGTCGATCCGCTCGCAGAAGTCGAACAGGTCGGTGAATGGCTTTTCCTCGCGGGCGCGCAGGATTTCCTCGATCGCGTTCTGGCCGCTGCCCTTCACGGCGCCGAGGCCGTAGCGGATCGTGCGCGAGCGCTTGCCGTCGGCTTCCGCGACCGGCTCGAAGCGGTAATGCGACTGGTTGATGTCGGGCGGCAGCACGGCGAGGTTGTTCACGATGCAATCGTCGAACAGGATCTTCACCTTGTCGGTGTCGTCCATCGCGAGCGTCATGTTGGCCGCCATGAATTCGGCCGGATGGTGCGCCTTCAGCCACGCGGTGTGATACGCGAGCAGTGCGTAGGCAGCCGCGTGCGACTTGTTGAAGCCGTAGCCCGCGAACTTCTCCATCAAGTCGAAGATCTCGTCGGACTTCTCGCGCGTGAGGCCGTTCTTCGCCGCACCCTCGGCGAAGATCTCGCGATGCTTGGCCATCTCTTCGGGCTTCTTCTTGCCCATCGCGCGACGCAGCAAGTCCGCGCCGCCGAGCGAGTAGCCGCCGATGATCTGCGCCATCTGCATCACCTGCTCCTGATAGACCATGATGCCGTAGGTCTCTTTCAGGACGGGTTCGACGCGCGGATCCGGATAGTCGACCTTCTCGCGGCCGTGCTTCCGTGCGCAGAAGCTCGGGATCAGGTCCATCGGGCCCGGACGGTACAACGACACGAGCGCGATGATGTCCTCGAAGCGGTCGGGCTGCGCATCCTTCAGCATGCCCTGCATCCCGCGGCTTTCCAGCTGGAACACGGCGACCGTGTTGGCCTTCTTCAGGATCTGGAACGAGGCGGGATCGTCGAGCGGCACCTGCGCGAGCGACCAGTCGGCCTTCGACGGATCGAGGCGGCGGATGTAGCGCTCGGCCCAGTCGAGGATCGTCAGCGTCGTGAGACCCAGAAAGTCGAACTTCACGAGGCCGACGGCTTCGACGTCGTCCTTGTCGTACTGGCTGACCACGCCGCCGTCGTCGCCCTGCGTGTACAGCGGGCAGAAATCGGTCAGCTTGCCGGGCGCGATCAGCACGCCGCCCGCGTGCATCCCGACGTTACGCGTGAGGCCCTCGACGCGCTGCGCGAGGTCGAGCAGCTGGTGCACTTCGTCCTCGTGGTCGTAGCGCTCCTGAAGCTGCGGCTCCTCCTTCATCGCGTCGGCGATCGTCACGTGCTTGCCCGGCTTGAACGGGATCAGCTTCGCGATGCCGTCGGTGAACATGTAGCCGAGGTCGAGCACGCGGCCGATGTCGCGCACGGCCGCCTTCGCGGCCATCGTGCCGAAGGTGGCGATCTGCGATACGGCGTCCGCGCCGTATTTTTCCTTCACGTACTGGATCACGCGATCGCGGCCGTGCTGGCAGAAGTCGATGTCGAAGTCGGGCATCGACACGCGTTCCGGGTTCAGGAAACGCTCGAACAGCAGGTTGTAGCGCAGCGGGTCGAGATCGGTAATGCCGAGCGCGTACGCGACCAGCGAACCGGCGCCCGAGCCGCGGCCCGGGCCGACCGGCACGCCGTTGTTCTTCGCCCAGTTGATGAAGTCCGCGACGATCAGGAAGTAGCCGGGAAAGCCCATCTTCGTGATGGTCCCGCACTCGAATTCGAGGCGCTTGTAGTACGTGTCGCGCTGCGCGTCGCGTTCGGCTTCGGCCGGATACAGCTGCGCGAGACGCGTCTCGAGCCCTTCCTTCGACAGCTGGACGAGGTAGTCGTCGAGCGACATGCCGTCCGGCGTCGGGAACAGCGGCAGCTTCGGCTTGCCGAGCTCGAGCTTCAGGTTGCAGCGCTTCGCGATCTCGACCGTGTTCGCGATCGCCGACGGCAGGTCGGCGAACAGCGCGGCCATGTCGTCCTGCGTGCGGAAATACTGGTCGGTCGTGAAACGCTTCTGGCGCCGCGGATTCGCGAGGATGTCGCCTTCCGAGATACACACGCGCGCTTCGTGCGCGGTGAAATCGTCGTCGGTCATGAACTGCGTCGGGTGCGTCGCGACGACCGGCAGCTTCAGCGCCGCGGCGAGCGTCGCGGCCTGCTGGATGTACGCCTCGGCGCCCGGCTGGCCGTAACGCTGCAGCTCGATGTAGAAGCCGCCCGGGAACACCTTCGCCCAGCGCTCGGCGTGACGGCGCGCGGCTTCTTCGTTGCCCGCGGCAAACGCGAGCCCGATATCGCCCTGTTGCGCGCCGGACAGCGCGAGGAGCCCCTGCGCGAGCTCGCCGTCGAGCCAGCTCGCGTCAAGTTCCGCACGGCCGCGGTACTGGTTCGTGAGCCACGCCTTCGACAGCAGCTCGCAGAGATTCAGGTAGCCGACCTTGTCCTTGACGAGCAGCAGCAGCCGCGACGGCTTGTCGCGGTCGTCGGGATTGGCGATCCAGACGTCGCAGCCGGCGATCGGCTTGATGCCCTTGCCGCGGGCTTCCTGGTAGAAACGGACGAGACCGAATGCGTTGCCGAGATCGGTGAGCGCGAGCGCGCCCTGACCGTCCGCGGCCGCCGCCTTGACGATGTCGTCAATGCGCACGATGCCGTCGGCAATCGAGAATTCGGAGTGAACGCGAAGATGGACGAAGCGGGGATCTGACATGGGCGCTATTGTAGCCGCCCCGCCGCGCAGGCTGCCCAAAAAATGCCCGCTTTGGCCGTTCGGCCGATGCTCGCGGCGACGCGTCGCGCGGTTGGCCGATCGGCCAGGTACCGATGCCCGCGCCGTTTGCGGGATAATACGGTTTTTCGAATCAGCGCCCCGGCTTCGCACCCTTTTTTGCGGGCCGCCGTGCGGCCGTTTTCCCGTCGGACCATCATGACCATCGTCAACCTCGCCGCCTACCACTTCGTGTCGCTCGACGCGACCGAGCAATGGCGCCCGCTCGTCACCGCCCGCTGCAACGAACTCGGCCTGCGCGGCACGATCCTGCTCGCGCCGGAAGGCATCAACCTGTTCATCGCCGGCACGCGTGACGCCGCCGACGCATTCATCGCGTACATCCGTCACGATCCGCTGTTCGAGGGCAAGTTCGCGTCGCTGCAGTTCAAGGAAAGCCTGTCCGATTCGCAGCCGTTCCGCCGGATGCTCGTGCGCCTGAAGCGCGAGATCATCACGATGAAGAAACCGGCGATCAAGCCGGAACTCGGCCGCGCGCCGTTCGTCGACGCGCGCACGCTGAAGACGTGGCTCGACCGCGGCCACGACGACACGGGCCGCCCGGTCGTGATGCTCGACACGCGCAATGCATTCGAAGTCGACGTCGGCACGTTCGACAACGCACTCGACTACCGGATCGACAAGTTCAGCGAATTCCCGGAAGTGATCGACGCGAACCGCGCCGACCTCGAAGGCAAGACGGTCGTGTCGTTCTGCACGGGCGGCATCCGCTGCGAGAAGGCCGCGATCCACATGAAGGACATCGGCATCGAGAACGTGTACCAGCTCGAAGGCGGGATCCTGAAATACTTCGAGGAAGTCGGCGGCGCGCACTATCACGGCGACTGCTTCGTGTTCGACTACCGCACCGCGCTGAATCCGCAACTCCAGCCCACCGAGAACGTCACGTGCTTCGCGTGCCGCGCGGTCGTCACGCCGGAAGCGCAACAGTCGCCGAGCTACGTGCCCGGCCAGTCGTGCCCGGCCTGCGCACCGGCAGCCAGCGCAGCCTGACCGCGCGCCGCCCCGCGCCCCGATGAGCGCCTATCGCGGCCGCTTCGCGCCGTCGCCCACCGGCCCGCTGCACTTCGGCTCGCTGGTCGGCGCGCTCGCGAGCTGGCTCGACGCGCGCGCACACGGCGGCGCATGGCTCGTGCGCATCGAGGATCTCGACGGCCCGCGCACGGTCCCCGGCGCGGCCGACGACATCCTCGCGACGCTCGCGCATTTCGGCATGACGCCCGACGAGCCGCCCGTCTGGCAAAGCACCCGCGACGCAGCCTATACGGCCGCGCTCGAACGGCTCGTTTCGGCCGGGCTCGTCTATCCGTGCGGCTGCACGCGCAAGGAAATCGCCGACTCGCTGCGCGCCGCGCACGAGCGCCACACGACGCTCGCCTATCCGGGCACCTGCCGCACCGGCCTGCACGGCAAGCCCGCGCGCGCGTGGCGGCTGCGCGTGCCGGACGGCGCCGCCGCGATCGTCACGTTCGACGATCGCTGGCAGCACACGCAAACGCAGAACCTCGCGACCGAAGTCGGCGATTTCGTGCTGAAACGCGCGGACGGGCAATGGGCGTATCAGCTCGCGGTCGTCGTCGACGATGCCGATGCAGGCATCACGCACGTCGTGCGCGGCGCCGACCTGCTCGACTCGACCGCGCGCCAGATCTACCTGCAGCACTGCCTCGGCGTGCCGACCCCGCGATACCTGCACGTGCCCGTGGTGGTCGACGCGAACGGCGAAAAGCTCAGCAAGCAGACGGGCGCGACCGCGCTCGAACGCGACGATCCGCTGCCGGCACTGCAGGCGGCGGCCGCGCATCTGGGACTCGCGCCGGACGGCGCGCTCGCAGGCACGACTCTCGATGCGTTCTACGCAGCC
Organism: Burkholderia sp. 572; assembly: GCF_040545135.1. Lineage (NCBI taxonomy): Bacteria > Pseudomonadati > Pseudomonadota > Betaproteobacteria > Burkholderiales > Burkholderiaceae > Burkholderia > Burkholderia sp. 572. The sequence continues at coordinate 101,796 of NZ_JBEPLH010000010.1, forward strand.
GCAACGGCCGCGTGGGCGACGCGCTTCGGGCCGCAGGCCGGCTGACGCGCGGTTTCGCGCCGGTTTCGCGCCGGTTTCGCGCTGGTTTCGCGCTGGTTTCGCGCTGGTTTCGCGCTGGTTTCGCGCCGAACGCCCGCCCGCCGGGTGCCGCTTGCATCGCTCTCCGCCGGCGCCAAGCGCCCTCTTCCGCTCCACCATCGAACCGCGCCCCCAATGAAAAACGGGCACATGCTCATCGCATGCACCCGCTTTTCCCGCAGCGCTCGCGCGCCGCACCGTCGCGTCCGCCAGGCTTACGCCGACGGCTTGCGCGGCATCCCGAACCCGCCGAGCAGCGCGGCGACCTGACGCTTCGGCCCCTTCTTCTCGGGCTGCTGCGCAGGCTGCGCGTCGTCCCGCTGCTTCGCGGGCGCCGACGGCTCGTACGGCTTCAGGAAGAAATCGTCGACCGGCGCTTCGTGGCGACGGTGATGACCGCGCTCGGAGCTGCCCGGGCGGCGTCCCGACGCACCGCGATGTTCGTCGCGTTCGCGACGGCCGCCCCGTTCGCCGCCGCGCTCGCTGTTGCGATCGCCGCCGCGGTCGTTGCCGCGCTCGTCGTGACGATGGCGCGCCGGCTTGTCGAGCGTGAGCGTCTGCATTTCGAGCGGACGCTTGATCAGCTTCTCGATATCGGCGAGCTGCTTGCGCTCGTTCGGGCTGCACAGCGACAGCGCGTCGCCCGTCGCACCCGCACGGCCGGTACGGCCGATCCGGTGCACGTAGTCTTCCGCGCTGAACGGCAGGTCGAAGTTGATCACGGCGGGCAACTCGGCGATGTCGAGGCCGCGCGCGGCCACGTCGGTCGCGACAAGCGCCTCGATCTCGCCGCGCTTGAACGCGTCGAGCGCCTGCATCCGCTCGATCTGCGTCTTGTCGCCGTGGATCGCCGACGCGACCACGCCGTCGCGCTCGAGATTGCGCGCCAGCCGGCTTGCGCCGATCTTGCTGTTGCAGAACACGATCACCTGCTTGAGCCCGCGATCGCGCAACAGCTGCACGACGGCCGCCTGCTTGTCGCCTTCGGCGACGTCGTAGACGATCTGCGTGACGTTCGCGTTCGTCGAGTTGCTGCGCGCGACTTCGATCGTCTGCGGGTTGCGCAGGTAGGTCGACGCGAGCTTCTTGATTTCCGGCGAGAAGGTGGCCGAGAACAGCAGCGTCTGGCGCTCCTTCGGCAGCAGGTTCAGGATGCGCTGCAGATCGGGCAGGAAGCCCATGTCGAGCATCCGGTCGGCTTCGTCGAGCACGAGGATCTGCACCTGGCCGAGATTCGCCGTCTTTTGCTGCACGTGGTCGAGCAGGCGGCCCGGCGTCGCGATCAGGATCTCGACGCCGCGGCGCAGTTCGGCCATCTGCGGGTTCATGTCGACGCCGCCGAACACGACCGCGCTGCGCAGCGGCGTGTGCTTCGCATACGCGTGCACGTTCGCGGCGACCTGGTCGGCGAGTTCGCGGGTCGGCGTGAGGATCAGCGCGCGCACCGGGTGGCGCGCCGGTGACGCGCTCGTGTTGGCCTGCGGCAGCAGCCGCTGGATGATCGGCAGCGAGAAGCTCGCGGTCTTGCCGGTGCCCGTTTGCGCGGCGCCCATGACGTCGCGGCCGGCGAGCACGACCGGAATGGCCTGCGCCTGGATCGGCGTCGGCGTCGTATAGCCCTGCTCCGCAATGGCTTTCAGGATATCGGCGGCAAGGCCGAATTGATCGAAGGTTGCGTCGACGGGCTTGGCGACAGAATCGGACATGGTGGCGTTTCGCTCAAAAGGCGCGGCGGGGACATCGTGCGTCAGGCCAGCCGGGCCTGCGCTCATCACAATTCGGAAATAGACGGAGCCGCGGCGCGCCGCGCGGCGCCGCTCTGGCGCTTGGTACCGGTTCAATGCGAACGCTGGACGCCAGGCCGTGCGGACTCCGTTCGGCGCGAATGCCGGCGGAAAGGGGCGTATTGTAGCACTGCGCAGCCATCTGTCCGTGACAACGCCGCGAACGGCCCCAACGGCGGTACGCGCGACGGGCCCGGGCAGGCCCGCGCGGTCGACGAATGCCCCGATCGGGCTATCCCGATCGGTCGATGGATAATTTCAGGGGTCAGATTCCGGATCGTCTTGCCTGATCGCCCGCCGCCGCCCCGCTTGCCAGGCAGTCACGCCGGAAGCCTGCCGCCGGCTGCCACCGCCAGGCACGATCCACGTTCCCGCCCGTCGCTCAGCCCTTCTTCTTTTTCTTCTCGACCTGGACGCAGTCGCCCAGCAGCGGCGGCGCATTCTGGTCGGCGATCTCGTCGCGCAGCGTCGCTTCCTTGCCCTTCGTCCACCACGTATAGCGGCCGGCCTGATAGCGCGCGCCGGACGCCGACACGGTGTCGACGAACAGCATCTGCTTCCCGTTGACCGGCACGAGCGCGAAGCTCTGGCCGTTGCCCGCGAGCCAGTACGACACGCGCACGGGCTGTTTCTGGTTCGCGCACTGGTAGACGGCGAACTGGCGCGAATCGGCGTCGATCTCTTCGACGGTCAGTTGCGCGGCATGCGCGACGGAAACGGCGGTGCCGGCGAGCGCGAGCGCGGCGAGCGTTTGGCGAATCATGCAGGTCCTCTCACGAGACGGGTGGAAACGCGCCCTCGCGGGGCGCGCAATTATTGTTGGCGATCGCGTCGTATAGCGTGATCAGGGATCGATGACGTCGGCACACGCGTCGGTCGGCGCGGCCGCGAGATGGCCGACGAGCGGCACGATCTTGAGCCCGGCCGAGGCCACCCGGCACGGCGCGGCCGCGACGCCGCAACCCGCGAGACTCGCGACCAGCGCCAGTGCGGCGCCCAGCTTTCCGATACGCAGCCACCTTGGCGTCATCGTCCTCTCCTGGTTACGTCAGCGCGCCGACACGGGCCGGACGGCCGCGGCGGCACGCTTCGCGCGTTCGCGGGCTTCGTCGACGGTCGCGCCGGTCGCCAGCGCGACGCCCATGCGCCGCTTCGCAAAACTTTCCGGCTTACCGAACAGGCGCAGGTCGGCGCCCGGCACCGCGAGCGCGTCGCGCACGCCTTCGAACGCGATGCCGCGCTCGTCGAGGCCGCCGTAGATCACGGCCGACGCGGCCGGCGAACCGAGCGTCGGATCGACCGGCAGCCCGAGAATCGCACGCGCGTGCAGCTCGAACTCGGACTGGCGCTGCGACGCGAGCGTGACGAGGCCCGTATCGTGCGGCCGCGGGCTCACCTCGGAGAACCACACGTCGTCGCCGCGCACGAACAGCTCGACGCCGAACAGCCCGCGCCCGCCGAGTGCCTCGGTGACCTTGTGCGCGATCTCGCGCGACTTCTCGAGCGCCGCCGCGCTCATCGGCTGCGGCTGCCACGACTCGACGTAGTCGCCCGCCACCTGCACGTGGCCGACCGGCTCGCAGAAATAGGTACGCGTGGCGTCCGTCGCCGGATCGATCGCGCGCACGGTGAGCTGCGTGATCTCGTAGTCGAAATCGATGAAGCCTTCGACGATCACGCGGCCGTGGTTCACGCGCCCGCCCGCCATCGCGTAGTCCCACGCCGGCTTCACGTCGGCCTCGGTCTTCACGACCGACTGCCCCTTGCCCGACGACGACATCACGGGTTTCACGACGCACGGCATGCCGATCTTCGAGACGGCCGCGCTGAACGCTTCGAACGAATCCGCGAACGCATACGGGGACGTCGGCAGGCCGAGCTCCTCGGCCGCGAGCCGGCGGATCCCTTCGCGGTTCATCGTGAGCTGCGTTGCGCGCGCGGTCGGGATCACCTCGGCGAGCCCGGCCGCCTCGATCGCCGCGAGCGCGTCGGTCGCGATCGCCTCGATCTCGGGCACGATCAGGTGCGGGCGTTCGGCCTCGACGATCGCGCGCAGCGCGGCGGCGTCGGTCATGTCGATCACGTGCGCGCGATGCGCGACCTGATGGCCGGGTGCGTCCGGATAGCGGTCGACCGCGATGACTTCGACACCGAGACGCTGCAACGCGATGATGACTTCCTTGCCGAGCTCGCCGGCGCCGAGCAGCATGACGCGCGTGGCCGAGGATGAGAGCGGCGTACCGAGCCGCTGACCGATCTGCATGTGATTACCCGCTTCTGGTGGAGGACGAAAACGGCTCCGATGTTAACACGCGCCACGACACCGGTTTGGCGCGTTTCGCCGTGCCGCCGCCCCGCCTCGGGCCGCTCGCGAGCGGGCTGCGAACGTTTTCACGCGCGAAGTGTCGGCTCGCCTGCCGCGGGGCGGGTGCGTTACTCTTACGCCTTGATCAGAATCCGATGAGGAACGAGGCTCATGTCCCACCTGTCCGCGGCCGCACGCGCACGCACCGGCCTGCTTCGCCCGTTGCGCGCGCCGCTCTGCGCGTTGACGCTTGCCACGCTTCTCGCCGCCTGCGCGATGCCGACCCACCCCGATTCCGCCGCCCCCGCGCCCGACCCGTACAACCCGGCCGCCGTCCAGCTGCTCGACGACACGAGCTGGGAGCTCACCAGCTGGCTGAACGCCGACGGCACGCAGCGCGCGATCCCGCACGGCGACAACGGCGAGCCGATCAAGCTCGCGCTGTCGACCGAGTCGGGCATCCGGCGCGCGAGCGGGTTCTCGGGCTGCAACCGCTACATGGGCACCTACGCGATCAAGAACGGCCTGTTGAGCTTCGGGCCGCTCGCCGGCACGCGGATGGCCTGCCCGAATACGCTCGGCGGCCAGCTCGAACCCGCGTACCTCGACGCACTCGCCCACATCGACAAGACCGGCGTGCAGATGCGCGAGCCGCAGCAATTGCAGATCGTGACCGCGTCCGGCGCAACGCTGACCTTCACGCACCGGAGCCCCTGATGCAGCACCGCGCGCGCGAAGGCCGACCGACCGCCTTCGCGTGGCGCGCCACGCGCGTGTGCCGCGCACCCACGTGCGCGGCGTGAAGCGGATGCACGCCGCGTTAGAGTCTTGTTCGCCGGCCGGTTAAACTCGGCGGGTCGCGCCCCGCGCGCCCCTCCCCACTCCTGTTTCAAAGCATGCACACGGTTGTCTTCGGCTGGTTCGGCATCTCCGCCGTCTGGTTCCTCCTTCTCTTCTGGCGTCTCGTGCAGGCGATGCTGCCCGGCGGCGGCGGCCTCGCCGGCCGCGGCTCGATCCGTCTGTGGCTCGGCTTCGCCGCGGTGTTCGTGGCCAGCTGCACGCTGACGAGCCCGCTGTCGGGCCCCGACACGAACGCGCTCGGCCATGCGTTCTCGGCAGGCTTCGCCCACGTGCTCGGCCCGATCGGCACGCCGGTCGCGATGGTCGTGCTGTTCTTCGCCGGGCTGCCCTGGTTGACCGGCATCGGCTGGCGACAGTTCGCCGCCTGGGTCGACACGTCGTTCGGCGTCAAGCTGTCACGCGACGGCGGCGACGACGACGCCCGCGGCATTGCCGACCTGCCGCGCAGCGCGCTGCATCGCGACGACGACGTCGTACAGCCGACCACCGCGCATACCGTCAATTCGATGGCGCCGCGCCAGAACGGCCGGTATTCGCGTCCGACGCTGTGGAAACCCGATCCGCAGGCGCGGCCGAAGCCGCGCAGCAGCACGCCCCCGCGCCCCCACGTGGAACCCGTCGCGCCGTCGGGCTGGTTGAAGCCGACCGCGCCCCAGCGCGCGCCGACGCAGCCCGCACCGATCCCCCCGGCCAGCGCGATGCCGCCACCGACGACCGGCAGCACCGCAAGCCTGGCACGCGCAGCGGCGAATTCGCAGGTCCCGCGCCCCGATCCAGCCCCGCTTCCCGTCGGATTCGAACCCGTCCGCCCGCGGCCGACAGCCGCGCGACCGGCCACGGCCGCATTGAAGCCGACTACGCCGCGTACCACGGTCACGCCGCGGCCGGCCGCCGCGCAGCCGCAGCGCCCGCCGGTACGCCCCGTCGCAGGCGCAGGTTCGGCCGGCCAGCCTGCGGATACGGCACGACGTCGTCCGGCGCCGCAAACACCGGCGCGTGCGCCGCTCTATGCATGGACGGAAAAACCCGCCGCGCCGATCGCGCCGGCACCGAGCGTGCACGACACGCTGCGCTCGATCGAGGCCAGCACCGCGCAATGGGCGACGCTGGGCGGTGCGCAGCCGGCCGACGCCGGGCACGCTGCCGCCGCAGCCGCTACCGTGGCCGGTGTGGCCGCGGCAGCGGCCGGCGTTGCGGCGCCGGCATCGGCGGCCGCATCGACCGTGCCGGCCGTGCCGGCCGGGATCGCCGCCGCGACCCACGGCCTCGCCGCGCATGACGCCGCTGTGTCGCTCGCACACGATGCGGCGCCGGCGTACGACGACAACGCACCGATCGTGCTCGACGCGTTCATGCCGGCGGCGCCCGCTGTTCATGCACCGGGTGCCGATGCGGGCACCGTGGCGCTCGACGCGGCCGCCCCGCACGCGCTGCCGAATACCGGCAGCGACGATGCCGCGTTTTCGCATCACGCCGACGACGAGATCCGGTACGCCGACGATGCGCCTGCCGCGCCGACGCCGGGAATCCCGTCCGCACCCTCACCTTCGTTCGACGCGCCTATCGACCTCGCACCGTGGGAAGACCTCGCCAGCCGGCCGGTTTCCGCGTTCGACGCATCCGCGTGGAACCCGGCCGCCGAGTCGTCGACGGACGCGACGGAATCGGAACCGGCCGATGCCGCCGCCGCGCAACCCAGGCGCGAGGCGGCTCGCGACATCGCCGCGAGCAACCTGCCGGCGCCCGTCGATAACGACGACAGGTACACGGTGCAACCGGCTCCCGCAATCGATCACATCGCATCGGCCCGCATGCCGCAGGGCATCGACGATGCGCACGCCGACGTGAAAGCGACAGGGAACATCGCACCGTTCGCGGCCCTCCCCTCTTCGCCGATCACCGAAACGACGTCGCGCGCAAGTGCCGAAGCCAGGCCGTTTGCGGCGGTGTCGGCAACGTCGGGATCGGCCGTGTCGGGTGCAGCACCGGAAGCCGTCAAGGCAGACGCGGCAGAACTTGCGGCACCGCCGGCGGCAAGCGCTCAGGGCTCCGCGCCGGCAGCGGAATGGACTTGGAAACCGTCGACGGCACGATCTGCCCCGACGAATACGACCGCCGCCGTGGAATTGCCGAAATCGTCGGTCGCCGCTCAACCGTTTGCCGCCGCAACGCAGACGGCTTCGGCTGCTGCGTCGCCGCTCGTCGGCACCGCTCAAGGCTCGACCGCGCAAACACCTGCATCCGCTTCGGGGACATCGCCTGTCGCCGAGACCGCTTCAATGGATCGCGTGACCGGCACGACATCCGGTTCGCCTGCTCAGTCGCCTGCGTCGGCATCGACCGCTGCATCAGTCGCGTCGACATCCGCAATCGGCGCAACCGGCGCTGCGTTGGCTTCGCTTTCGCAGCCGGCCGCATCGGCATCGACCGCGGCATCGGGTGCAACAGCATCCTCAATCGGTGTAACCGGTACTGCGTCGGCTTCACTGCCGCAGCCGGCCGCATTGGCATCGACCGCTACATCTGCCCCATCGACATCCCCGGTCGGCGTAGCCGGTGCTGCGTCGGCTTCGCTTTCGCAGCCGGCCGCATTGGCACCGACACCTGCATCCGCCCCATCAGCATCCCCGGTCGGCGTAACTGGTACTGCGTCGGCTTCGCCTTCGCAGCCGGCCGCGTCGACATCGACCGTTGCATCGGTTGCGTCGACAGCCCCGGTTAGCGAAACGGGCACGACTTACGGTTCGTTCCCCCGTGCATCGATGCCCACATCGCCCGTCGTGACTCCGTCGACGGCCGGCACGTCGGCTTCGACATCCGGTCCGACCGCGCCCGCACCGGCTGTCGCACCCGCGCTCGCTGCCGCGATGCCCGTGAACACCGCGTCCGGCTCGCCCGCGCCGGCGCCGGCCAACCCGGCAAGCTCATCGACGGGTACGACATTCGGCACGTTCGGCACCTCCGGCGCGGTCGCACCGCAGCCGGCCGCAAGCCTGCCCGTGCCTTCGGCCGTTTCCGACACGACTGCACCGTCGCCCGGCGCCGTCGCACCGATCACGTCCGCCGCAGCGACTCCGGCGCAACCGATCTCCGGCTCGCCCGTCGCTCCGACCGGCTCGCTGCCGTCCTTCGGGGCAACCGCCGCGACACTGACTCCGTCGATCGCTTCCGCACCTGCCGCGATCGAAGCCACGACGTTCGCAGCCCCGCCCGCCCCCACCCCGGCCTCGTCGCCGGCAAGCTGGCACGTGCCGAACGTCACCGCGACACCGGCAGCCGCAGCCCCGCAACCCGCCACGACATTCCCCGGCGCGAGCCAGTCCGCACCGGCGGCGGTCACGCCCGTACCGGCGATTCCCGCTGCCCCGCCGGCAGAAGCGACCGCCGCCGCGGCAACAACCGAACCCGCCGCACCGGCCCCCGACACCCCCGCCCGCCCGCCGCGCCCGAACGCGTTCGAATTCCACGCGCCCGCGACGTTCAACGTCGAACTGCCGACCCTCGACCTGCTCGAACCCGCGTCCGACGACATCGAAACGATCACCGACGAACACCTCGCGCAAACCGCGCAGGTCATCGAACAGCGGCTGCAGGAATTCAAGGTGCCGGTAACGGTGGTCGGCGCATCGGCCGGCCCCGTGATCACGCGCTTCGAGATCGAACCCGCGCTCGGCGTGCGGGGCAGCCAGATCGTCGGGCTGATGAAGGACCTGTCGCGCGGCCTCGGCCTCACGTCGATCCGCGTCGTCGAGACGATTCCCGGCAAGACCTGCATGGGCCTCGAACTGCCGAATGCGAAGCGCCAGATGATCCGCCTGTCGGAAATCCTCGAGTCGCGCCAGTACCAGCACTCGGCCTCGCAACTGACGATCGCGATGGGCAAGGACATCACCGGCCATCCGGTCGTCACCGATCTCGCGAAGGCGCCGCACATGCTCGTCGCGGGCACGACGGGCTCGGGCAAGTCGGTCGCGATCAACGCGATGATCCTGTCGCTGCTGTACAAGGCGACACCCGAGGACGTGCGGCTCATCATGATCGACCCGAAGATGCTGGAGCTGTCGGTCTACGAAGGCATCCCGCACCTGCTCGCGCCGGTCGTCACCGACATGAAGCTCGCGGCCAACGCGCTGAACTGGTGCGTCGGCGAGATGGAGAAGCGCTACCGGCTGATGTCGGCCGTCGGCGTGCGCAACCTCGCGGGCTTCAACCAGAAGATCCGCGATGCCGAAGCGAAGGAAAAGAAGATCGGCAACCCGTTCTCGCTGACGCCCGAGGACCCCGAGCCGCTGTCGACGCTGCCGCTGATCGTCGTCGTGATCGACGAGCTGGCCGACCTGATGATGGTGGCCGGCAAGAAGATCGAGGAACTGATCGCCCGTCTCGCGCAGAAAGCGCGCGCGGCCGGCATCCACCTGATCCTCGCGACGCAGCGCCCGTCCGTCGACGTGATCACGGGCCTGATCAAGGCGAACATCCCGACGCGCGTCGCGTTCCAGGTGTCGTCGAAGATCGACTCGCGCACGATTCTCGACCAGATGGGCGCCGAATCGCTGCTCGGGATGGGCGACATGCTGTTCCTGCCGCCAGGCACCGGTTATCCGCAGCGCGTGCACGGCGCATTCGTCGCCGACGAGGAAGTGCACCGGATCGTCGAGTACCTGAAACAGTTCGGCGAACCGCAGTACGAGGAAGGGATCCTCGACGGCCCGGCCGCCGACGGCGCGACGCAGGACCTGTTCGGCGATGCGCCGGACGCGGAGGCCGATCCGCTGTACGACGAAGCCGTCGCGTTCGTCGTGCGCACGCGGCGCGCGTCGATCTCGTCGGTGCAGCGGCAGTTGCGCATCGGCTACAACCGCGCCGCACGCCTCGTCGAGCAGATGGAGGCGGCCGGGCTGGTGTCGCCGATGGGCATCAACGGCAGCCGCGAGGTGCTCGTGCCGGCCGCGGCCGACTGAGCGCGGCGGCGGCCGCCGTCCACCGATGCGGGCCACCGGGAAACCGGCCGCCCCGTAAAGCAAAGGGCGCTGCATCGGCAGCGCCCTTTGTCATTTACTGCACCGGCACCAGCTTGAAATCGACCGGCTTGCCGACCGCCACCTTCTGCGGATTCGGGCCCAGTTGCCCCGTTTCCACATTGCGGCTGAACACGTAGAACGTATCGCTGTCCTGGTTGCCGACGATCAGCCACTTGCCGGTCGGGTCGATCAGGAACTCGCGCGGCGTCTTGCCGAGGCTCGACTGGCGGCCGACGGGCTTCAACCGGCCGTCGGCCTGGTTCACCGCGTAGATCACCAGGTCGTTCACATCGCCGCGGTTGCTCACGTACAGGAAGCGGCCGTCAGGCGACAGGTGGATCGCACCGCCGCCGACCTTGCCCTTGAAGCCCGGCGCGGTCATCGATACGGTCTCGACCGGCGTCAGCTTGCCGTCGTGGTAGCCGAACACCTCGACCGCCGCGTTGAGCTCGCTCGTCACGTACGCGTACCGGCCGTCGGCGCTGAACACCATGTGACGCGGGCCCGAACCCGCCTTGACCGGCGTGTAGCGCGTGTCGGTCGGGCTGATCAGCCCGCGGCTGCCGTCCACCGTGTACCGGTAGCCGTAGACCTTGTCCGCGCCGAGATCCTGCACGAACAGGTAATGGCCATCCGGCGAAAACACCGTCGAATGCACGTGCGCGCCGTCCTGACGGCCCTTCACGGGCCCCGTGCCCTCGTGGTGCACCGTCAGCACGGCCTGGCCGACCGCGCCGTCGTCGCGCAGCGGAAACACCGCGAAGCTGCCGCCCGGGTCCTTCGCGACCGAGTAATTGGCCGTCACGAGGTACTTGCCGTCCGGCGACAGCGCGAGATAGCAAGGATCGTTCCCTTCCGACGACACGCGGTCGATGAAGCTCAGCGCGCCCGTCTTCGCGTCGAAGCGGAAGGCGCTGACGCCGCCGCGCTGCGACGCCGGCCCGTCGTCGCCGGGCAGTTCGTTGACCGCGTAGACGGTACGACCGTCGCGGCTCGGCAACAGATACGACGGATTCACCGTCTTCGCCGACGACACCGGCGCGACGCTGCCGGTTTTCGTATCGAAGCGGTAAACATAGATCCCGTCGCTGCCGCCGCCCGTGTAGGTGCCCACGAGCAGGTTGTACACGCCGTCGGCCGGAGCGGGCGATTGCTGCGCAAATGCATGGGTCGCGGAAAGGGAGAGCACGATCGCGAAACCTTTCATCCAGTGAGCGAGCCTAAGCGGGAACCCTCGTGTCGAAGCGCGTGCGTCACGCTCGCGTAAACGGTTGGGCATTGAATCCTCCTTGCATCGAGTCGCTTCAAGTGTTGAGATAGGACGAAACGCCGGCCGTTCATGCGCTCCGCCGCCCGGCCGAGTATACGGGGCGCGGCGCCCGCGCGTGAAGCCTTGGCCGCCGCCGTCCGCATTGTGAACTCGAATACCCAAGGATCGCCTGCCCATGCCTGCCCTGATCGAAGACTACGCCCTCGTCGGCGACGGCCACACCGCCGCGCTGGTCGCCAAAGACGGCTCCGTAGACTGGCTGTGCTGGCCCCGCTTCGATTCGGGCGCCTGCTTCGCGGCGCTTCTCGGCACCCCCGAGCACGGCCGCTGGCTGCTCGCGCCGGCCGCCGATGCCGCGATCACGCACACGTCGCGCCGCTATCGCGGCGACACGCTGATTCTCGAAACCGACTACGAAAGCGCCGACGGTGCCGTCACCGTGGTCGACTTCATGCCGCCCGGCAACGGCTGGTCCGAGCTGGTGCGGATCGTCATCGGCCGCCACGGCACGATGAAGATGCGCATGGAGCTCGTGCTGCGCTTCGACTACGGTTTCTCGATTCCGTGGGTCACGCAGCTGACCCGCGAGGACGGCATGAAGGCGATCGCGGGCCCTGACACCGTCGTGCTGCGCACGCCGGTGCCGCTCACCGGCAAGAACCTCCATACGCTCGCGGAATTCACCGTGAACGCCGATGAACGCGTGCCGTTCTCGCTCAGCTATGCGGCGTCCCACATGCGGCTGCCGCCCGCACGCGATCCGCTGTCGATGCTCGCGCGCACCGAGAACTACTGGCTCGAATGGTCGGGCCGCTGCCAGGTGCAGGGCCGCTACGCGGCCGCCGTGCGCCGTTCGCTGATCACGCTGAAGGCACTGGCGTACGAGCCGACCGGCGGGATCGTCGCGGCGCCGACCACGTCGCTGCCCGAGAAGATCGGCGGCAATCGCAACTGGGACTACCGCTACTGCTGGCTGCGCGACGCGACGATCACGCTGCTCGCGCTGATGCGCGGCGGCTACTACGACGAGGCGCGCGCGTGGCGCACGTGGCTCGGCCGCGTGATGGCCGGCTCGCCCGAACAGATCCAGATCATGTACGGGATCGCCGGCGAACGCCGGCTCCCGGAAATGGAACTCGACTGGCTGCCCGGCTACCAGGACTCGAAGCCGGTGCGCGTGGGCAACGGCGCCGCGAACCAGCTCCAGCTCGACGTATTCGGCGAGGTGATGGCCGCGCTGCACCTCGCGCGCGTGGGCGGCCTGCAGGCCGACGACACGGTGTGGTCGGTGCAGTGCGCGCTGCTCGACCATCTCGAGAAGATCTGGCAGGAGCCCGACGAAGGCATCTGGGAAACGCGCGGCGGCCGCCGCCATTTCACGTTCTCGAAGGTGATGGCGTGGGTCGCGTTCGACCGCGCGATCAAGTCGGCGGAGATGTTCCGACTGCCCGGCTCGCTCGACCGCTGGCGCGCGCTGCGCGAGCAGATCCATGCCGACGTGTGCGACAACGCGTGGCACGAAAGCAAACGGGCGTTTGCACAGAGCTACGGCAGCGACGAACTCGACGCGAGCGTGCTGCTGATGCCGCTGCTCGGCTTCCTGCCGCCGGAAGATCCGCGCATCGTCGGCACGGTCGAAGCGATCGAGCGGGAGTTGCTGCACGACGGGCTCGTGATGCGCTACCGCACGACCGAATACGACGACGGCCTGCCGCCCGGCGAAGGCACGTTTCTCGCGTGCAGTTTCTGGCTGGTCGACAACTATGCGCTGCTGGGCCGGATCGACGACGCGCACCGCCTGTTCAGCCGGCTGCTCGCGCTGTCGAACGACCTCGGGCTGCTCGCCGAGGAATACGACCCGGTGGCCGGGCGGCTCGTCGGCAATTTCCCGCAGGCGTTCTCGCACGTGGCGCTCGTGCATACCGCGATGAACCTGATGCACCACGAGGACGCGATGGCGCGCGCGGCCGGCCAGCCGGCGCCGGCCGTCGCCACGGGGCGCTGAACGGGGCGCGAGCGGCTTGTTCAGAGAACGTCAAATCGCAAAACTTTGATGAAAAATCGGGGAAATGTTGCATTGCACCACCCATCGTTGTCCGATATGATCGACGCGATTGTCCGGCTGCAGTGCAACATGGCCGGCCGCTGACCCACACGGCACGCCGCGACGCCTCACGCCGCCCTTGCGCACCGTCCCCCACGCGGGAGTAGTCTGCATGCTTTACCAACTGCACGAATTCCAGCGAGCCATGCTGAGCCCGCTGACGGCCTGGGCCCAGGCCGCGTCCAAATCGTTCGCCAATCCGTCCAGCCCGTTCTCGCTGATGCCCGGCGCGCCGCGGATGGCCGCCGCGTACGAGCTGATGTACCGGCTCGGCAAGGATTACGAGAAGCCCGAGTTCAACATTCACCAGATCGTCAAGGACGGCCACAACATCCCGATCGTCGAGCAGACGATCGTCGAGAAGCCGTTCTGCCGGCTGCTGCGCTTCAAGCGCTATTCGGACGACGCCGATGCCGTCACGCAGCTGAAGGACGAGCCGGTCGTGCTGGTCTGCGCGCCGCTGTCGGGCCACCACTCGACGCTGCTGCGCGACACCGTGCGCACGCTGCTGCAGGATCACAAGGTGTACATCACCGACTGGATCGACGCGCGGATGGTGCCGGTCGAGGTCGGCCCGTTCCACCTGCACGACTACATCGCATACATCCAGGAATTCATCCGTCACATCGGCGCGCGCAACCTGCACGTGATCTCGGTGTGCCAGCCGACGGTGCCGGTGCTCGCGGCGATCTCGCTGATGGCGAGCCGCGGCGAGGACACGCCGCTCACGATGACAATGATGGGCGGCCCGATCGATGCGCGCCGCAGCCCGACGTCGGTGAATTCGCTCGCCACGCAGCACTCGACCGCGTGGTTCGAGAACAACGTGATCCACACGGTGCCCGCGAACTACCCGGGCGAAGGCCGCCAGGTGTATCCGGGCTTCCTTCAGCACACGGGTTTCGTCGCGATGAACCCGGAGCGGCACGCACAGTCGCACTGGGATTTCTACCAGAGCCTGCTGCGCGGCGACGAGGAAGACGCCGAAGCGCACCGCCAGTTCTATGACGAATACAACGCGGTGCTCGACATGGCCGCCGAGTATTACCTCGAGACGATCCGCATCGTGTTCCAGGAATTCCGGCTGGCAGAGGGCACGTGGGATGTCGAAGGCGAGCGCGTGCGTCCGCAGGACATCAAGCGTACCGCGCTGATGACGATCGAAGGCGAACTCGACGACATCTCCGGCAGCGGCCAGACGCACGTCGCGCACGAGCTGTGCACGGGCATCCCGCAGGACCAGCGCCGCAGCCTGACCGCCGAGAAGTGCGGTCACTACGGGATTTTCTCGGGCCGCCGCTGGCGCACGATCATCTATCCGCAACTGCGCGACTTCATCCGCGAGCATGCGCCGGAGCCGAAGCACGGCGCGACGAAGGATGCCGCGGATGCGCCGGCGCCCAAGACGCTCTCCGCCGTGCCGGCCAGCCATGCGCCGCTCGAAACGACGCGCGCCACCGCGGCGAAGCGCACGCGCGCGAAGGCCCCCGCCAAGGCAGTCGCAGCGGCGCCGGCCAAGGCCGCACCGGCCGCGAAACGCGCCGCCAGCGGCCCGCGCGTCAAGGCCGTGCGTACGCGCAAGGCCGCCTGACGCACCGCGTTCCGACGAAAAAACGCCGCCGTTGCCTGCGCACGGCGGCGTTTTTGCATCCTTCGACCGCTTCAGCCGGCCGGTGCGTCAGCGACGCAGCAGATACGCGAGCAGCAACTCGGTGTTCATGCGGACCATCTCGGCGCGTTCGTCGGTGTCGGTGAAATCGCGGCCGAGCGTCGCGGCGAGCGTGAAGCGGTTCGACACGATGTAGTAGCCGAGCCCCGACAGCGTCACGTAGAAGCGCAGCGGATCGACGTCGGTGCGGAACAGCCCGGCCTTCTGGCCGCGCGTCAGCACGTTGCCGAGCTTCGCGACGATCGGCGACATCATCTCGCGGATCCGCGTCGACTTGTGCAGGTAGCGCGCTTCGTGCAGGTTCTCGTTGTTGATGAGCCTGAGCAGTTCCGGATGGTCGCGGTAGTAGTCCCAGACGAAATGCGCGAGCCGCGTGACGGCTTCCACCGGCGCGACGCCGTCGAGGTCGAGCACGCGCTCGGCCTCGGTCAGCGCGGAGAACGCGTGTTCGAGCACGGCCGTGAACAGCTGCTCCTTGCTGCCGAAGTAGTAATAGAGCATGCGCTCGTTGGTTTCGGCCCGGCGCGCGATCTGGTCGACGCGCGCGCCGAACAGCCCTCCACTCGCGAACTCTTCGGCTGCCGCCATCAGGATGCGGCGGCGCGTACCTTCAGGATCTCTTTTGATTTTTGGCTGATTCATGGTGGCGTTTTGCTATGTGAGCCGCTTGATCCGGACCGGCACCCCCACCGCCTCGGCGCCGGCCGCCCTGGAACGGGCGCGCCGCGGGCGGCCGCCCTCCTGCTGAGCCCCTGCAAAAAAGCGGTTCGATTATGCGCACAGACGGCGTCCAGCGCAATGCGGGAAATCGGCGATAATCGAGCTTTGGCAAACCTTTCCGGCCGCGCCCGAAGCGGCCGAGAGCCATTCGGCGCCGCTGCGCCCGTTGTCACCGTGACCGACTCCAAAACACTCGCGGATCGCATCGAAGATCTGCTTCCCCAGACGCAATGCACGAAGTGCGGCTATAACGGCTGCCGGCCGTACGCCGAGGCGATCGCCGCCGGCGACGCGAACTACAACCAGTGCCCGCCCGGCGGCGCCGAAGGCATCGCGCGCCTCGCGGGCCTGCTCGGCAAGCCCGTGATTCCGTTGAACCCCGTGAACGGCAGCGAGCATCCGCGCGCCGTCGCCTTCATCGACGAAAGCCTGTGCATCGGCTGCACGCTGTGCATGCAGGCGTGCCCGGTCGACGCGATCGTCGGTGCGCCGAAGCAGATGCATACGATCGTCGAGTCGCTGTGCACGGGTTGCGACCTGTGCGTGCCGCCCTGCCCGGTCGACTGCATCGCGATGCTGCCGGTGACCGGCGAACGCACCGGCTGGGACGCGTGGTCGCAGGAACAGGCCGATGCCGCACGCGAACGCCACGACCTGCGGCTCGCGCGCCAGCGCCGCGAACGCGAAGCCGCCGAAGCGCGCGCGGCCGCACGCCGCGCGGCCAGCGCCGCGAAGCCGGCCGCGGCCTCCGCGGGAACGCCATCCGCCGCACCGGCTGCGGATGACGCCGAAGCGAAGAAGCGCGCGATCATCGCCGCCGCGCTCGAGCGTGCGCGCAAGAAGAAGGAAGAACTGTCCGGGCAAGGTGCCGGGCCGAAGAACACCGAGGGCGTGAGCGCGGCCGTCCAGGCGCAGATCGACGCCGCCGAGGCGCGCCGCAAGCGGCTCGCGGAACAGCAGGCCCAACGCGACGCCGAAGCGGCGGCCGCGAGCGGCAACGACGAAGAAAACGACGCAGGCGACGACGGCCCGTCCGCACCGCCCGACCAGAACGCTCCATGAACACCAGCAAACGACGCGCGATCTACGAAACGCTGCAGAGCCTCAATCCGCATCCGACCACCGAGCTCGAATACTCGACGCCGTTCGAGCTGCTGATCGCCGTGATGCTGTCCGCTCAGGCGACCGACGTATCGGTCAACAAGGCGATGCGGAAGATGTTTCCGGTCGCGAACACCCCGCGACAAATCGTCGCACTCGGCGAAGAAGGCGTCACCGAGTACATCAAGACGATCGGCCTGTACCGGACCAAGGCGAAGAACGTGGTCGCGACGTGCCGGATCCTGCTCGACCGCTACGACGGCGAGGTGCCGGCCGATCGCGAAGCGCTGGAAGGCCTGCCGGGCGTCGGCCGCAAGACCGCGAACGTCGTGTTGAACACCGCGTTCGGCCAGCCGACGATCGCGGTGGACACGCACATCTTCCGCGTCGCGAACCGCACGGGGCTCGCGCCGGGCAAGGACGTGCGCGCCGTCGAGGCCGCGCTCGAGAAGTTCACGCCGAAGGAGTTCCTGCAGGACGCGCATCACTGGCTGATCCTGCACGGGCGCTACGTGTGCAAGGCCCGCAAGCCCGAATGCTGGCATTGCGCGATCGAGCCGCTGTGCGAATTCAAGCCGAAGACCCCGCCGCCCAACGAGTGACGCGCAACCGCGGCCGGCCTGCCGCAAGCCGCCGGACGCCATGCGGCCCGACGCTCGACGCACGCCCCACCGGCCGCCCTCCGCCGGCAAACCGCGGCCGCGACAGCGCGTAGCCATCCGCGCCGCCGCTTTCCCCTTCCCGACTATGCGTTGGAGGTCGCGGTCGCATCGTCGGCCGCCGCGCCACCCGCGCGCACCAGCGCCAGCACGGCAGCCAGGATCGCGACGCCGCCCGCCCACTGCAGCGGCGACAGCGCCTCGCCGAACAGCAGCGCCGCCAGCGCGACCGTCACGACCGGTTCGAGCGTCGACAGCATCGACGTGCGCGCGGCCCCAAGCCGTTCGAGCCCCGCAAAGAACGCGATCATCGCCGCGACCGTCGACACGAGTGCGATCGCAAGCATCGACGCCCAGCCGCCGGCCGTCGCGGGCCAGCGCGGCGGCGCGCCGAACGCCGCGGTCCGCACGACGGCGATCGCCACGAGCGTCGCGGTCGCCGACAGGCAGATGATCGCGGTGGTCGCGAGCGGATCGACGCCTCGCGTCGCCTTCGTGCCGCCGACGATGTACAGCGAATAGATCACCGCGGCGGCCAGCGCGAGCGCGATCCCGAGCGGCTCGCCATGCCCGCCGCCGACCATCAGCGCCGAACCCGCGACGCACAGCACGAGCGCGACGGCCTTCGCGCGCGTGAGGTGCTCGCCGAGCCACCACGCGGCCAGCAGCGTGACGAAGGCCGGATACAGGTACAGCAGCAGCGCGACAAGGCTCGCCTGCGCGTGCTGCAGCGCGCTGAAGTAGCAGAACGACTGCCCGACGTAGCCGAGCGCGCCCATCGCCACGAGCGGCGCGAGCGAGCGCCCGCGCGGCCACGTGACGCGGCGATGCCGTGCGATCGCGGCGAGCACCGCGCCGCCGATCGCGAAGCGCACGATCAGCAGCCCGAGCACGTCGACACCGGCCGCATACGCGTAGCGGCCGAAGATCGCCATCGCGCCGAACGCGGCGGCGGATAGCGCGACGTAGAGCGTGCCCTGCAGGGCTGCGGACGATGGGCGAGCGGTGGCGGTCATGACGGAACGGATGAGAACGGTGCGGTGACGGGAAGCGTTGGAGTGTAACGGCGCGGCGGCCGCGAGCCTAGCCCGCGCTTACCCCGCGCTTACCCCACGCTTACCCGTTAACCGGCACCGGCGGCGCACGCCACCGGCCCGCGCCGCTCACCCGCAAGGCCCGCGGAACCCCCGCCGCTGCGGCCACGCGATCGCGCCAAACCCGCCGCCAGCGCCGCCCGCCGACCCGGCGTACAATGCGCGACGCGGCATCAAGCCGTCCGAGTCACGACGTTTCCCCACCATGTTCAATCCGAGCCGCGACGAAGTGCGTCGCTTTTTCACCGAGACCTGGCGCAAGCAGCGCGCCGGCGAGATCCTGACGCCGCTGGAAGCGATGGCAGCCGACTGGATCGTCGAGCATCCCGAATACCACGACGAACTCGCCGACGCCGATGGCGCCACCGCGCGCGAGTACACGCCCGAGGAAGGCCGCACGAACCCGTTCCTGCACCTGTCGATGCATCTCGCGATCAGCGAGCAGTTGTCGATCGACCAGCCGCCCGGCATCCGCGCCGCGCACGACAAGCTCGCGGCGAAGCTCGACTCGACCCACGACGCGCAGCACGTGATCATGGAATGCCTCGGCGAGACGATCTGGGAAGCCCAGCGCACGAACACGCCGCCCGATACCGACGCGTACCTGCAGCGCATCCTGCGCCGCGCATCGCGCGACTGAGCGCCGCCGCGGCGGCCCGCGGGCGCCGGCGCGCGGGCAAAAAAATACCCCGCCGGGGCGGGGTATCCTTGCTGCGCGGGCCCGCCGGGCCCGTCGCGCTTACTTCTTGAACACGAGATCGGTCTCTTTCAGCGACTCGATGTAGGCCGCGATGTCCTTCATGTCGCTGACCGACAGGCTCTGCACCTGTGCCTGCATGATCGCGTTGTTGCGGCCGAGCAGCGGATTCGTCAGGCCCATCTGGTACTGGCGCATCGCCCACACGAGGTAGTCGGCATGCTGGCCGGCGAGGCGCGGGTATTCGGCGTTGATCGGCTTGTTCATCTGCGCGCCGTGGCAGGCGGCGCAGTTGTGCGATTCGACCAGTTCCTTGCCCTTCGTGATGTCCGCCGCGTGCGCGGTACCGATCGCGAGGCCGGCCGCCAGTGCAACCGCCGCCGTCTTGAATGCGTTGTTCATGAATGCTCCTGTCCCGCCGAGAGATCGGCGGCGCGCGCTTACTTATAGGGGTTGTCCTTCGAGTCGGCCTTCTGGGCGGCGTAGTACGCCGACAGATCCGCGATGTCCTGGTCCGTCAGCGAACCGGCGATCGCATTCATCGACGGGAAGTGACGATCCTTCTTGCGGTAGGCCTTCAGCGCGTTCTCGAGGTATTGCTGGTTCTGGCCGCCGAGGACAGGCACCCGGTAGACCTCCGGGTACGCCGCGCGGTAGTCCTGGATGCCGTGGCAACCGATGCACATGGCGACCTTGCTCGCCCCGTCCTTCGGGTTGCCGACCACACCGGCCGCCTGCGCGCTGCCCGCGAGCGCCACGAGCGCTGCGACAACGACGTGTTTGCCGACGAATTTGTTCATAGCTCTTGTAACCTAGCTTGAGGGGAAACTGGCGCCGAAGCGGCAACGGCCCGCGCCGTTTTGCTTGTCGGTCGCCACGCAGGCCAAAAAAAACGGCCAGATTGTACCGCGTCGGCGGGGAACGCGTCCACAAGGCGCCCCGCCACAGTCCCGCAACGATACGCGGGCGCGGCCCAACCGGACAGCCCTTCTGACTTATACTGGGTTTTTTTCGCGATTGAGAAGAGCGCCGCCATGCGTTTCGAAGGGTCCTCGCACTACGTCGCCACCGACGATCTGAAGCTCGCGGTCAATGCCGCGCTGACGCTGCAACGCCCGCTGCTGATCAAGGGCGAGCCCGGCACCGGCAAGACCATGCTCGCCGAGGAAGTGGCCGCCGCGCTCGACATGCCGCTGCTGCAGTGGCACATCAAGTCGACCACCAAGGCGCAGCAGGGCCTGTACGAATACGACGCCGTGTCGCGGCTGCGCGATTCGCAGCTCGGCGACGAGCGCGTGAAGGACATCTCGAACTACATCGTCAAGGGCGTGCTGTGGCAGGCGTTCGATGCCGAGCACCCGAGCGTGCTGCTGATCGACGAGATCGACAAGGCCGACATCGAATTCCCGAACGACCTGCTGCGCGAGCTCGACCGGATGGAATTCCACGTGTACGAGACGCGCGAGACGGTCCGCGCGAAGCACCGCCCGCTCGTCATCATCACGTCGAACAACGAGAAGGAGCTGCCCGACGCGTTCCTGCGCCGCTGCTTCTTCCACTACATCCAGTTCCCCGACCCGTCGACGATGCAGAAGATCGTCGCGGTGCACTTCCCCGACATCCGCGAGGAGCTGCTGCGCGCGGCGCTCGAGAGTTTCTTCGAATTGCGCGGCGTGTCGGGCCTGAAGAAGAAGCCGTCGACGTCCGAGCTGCTCGACTGGCTGAAGCTGCTGCTCGCCGAGAACATCCCGGCCGACGCGCTGCGCGGCGCGGACGCGAAGCAGATCGTGCCGCCGCTCGCGGGCGCGCTGCTGAAGAACGAGCAGGACCTGAGCCTGCTCGAGCGGCTCGTCTACATGAACCGGCACAACCGGTAATCCCCCCTCACCCGCGAAGGCCCGGCCATGCTGCTCAATTTCTTCTACGCGCTGCGCGCAGCCAAGCTGCCCGTCTCGGTGAAGGAATACCTGACGCTGCTCGAAGCGCTGAAGGCCGGGCTGATCTCGCCGTCGATCGACGCGTTCTACTTCCTCGCACGGATGACGCTCGTCAAGGACGAGCAGTACTTCGACAAGTTCGACCAGGCGTTCGGCGCGTATTTCCACGGCGTGTCCGCGCTGCCGTCCGAAGCATTCGACATTCCGCTCGACTGGCTCGAAAAGCGCCTCGAGCGCGAGCTGTCGCCGGAGGAGAAGGCGCAGATCGAGGCGATGGGCGGCCTCGACAAGCTGATGGAGCGCCTGAAGGCGCTGCTCGACGAGCAGAAGGAGCGCCACGAAGGCGGCAACAAGTGGATCGGCACCGGCGGCACGTCGCCGTTCGGGCACGGCGGCTACAACCCGGAAGGCGTGCGCATCGGCGGCCCGTCGAACGGCAACCGCACCGCGGTCAAGGTGTGGGAGGCGCGCGCATACCGCGACTACGACGATTCCGTCGAGATCGGCACGCGCAACATCAAGGTCGCGCTGCGGCGGCTGCGCCGCTTCGCGCGCGAAGGCGCGGCCGAGGAGCTCGACCTGCCCGGCACGATCCGCAGCACCGCCGCGAACGCGGGCTGGCTCGACCTGCGGATGGTGCCCGAGCGCCACAACAACGTGAAGGTGCTGATGCTGCTCGACGTCGGCGGCTCGATGGACGATCACATCAAGCGCACCGAGGAGCTGTTCTCGGCCGCGAAGGCCGAATTCAAGCACCTGGAGTTCTTCTACTTCCACAACTGCGTGTACGACCACCTGTGGAAGAACAACCGCCGCCGCCACTCGGAACGCACCGCGACGTGGGACGTGCTGCACAAGTTCACGCCCGACTACAAGCTGATCTTCGTCGGCGACGCGACGATGAGCCCGTACGAAGTGCTGCAGCCCGGCGGTTCGGTCGAATACAACAATCCGGAAGCCGGCGCCGTGTGGCTGCGCCGCCTCGCCGACCAGTTCCCCCATCATGCATGGCTGAACCCGGAGCCCGAGCGGCTATGGGAATACCGGCAGTCGGTCGCGGTGATCCGCGACCTGCTCGGCCATCGCATGTATCCGCTCACGCTCGCGGGCCTCGAAACCGCGATGCGCGCACTCAGCAAGTAACGACACCCACCAAGACACGAAGGTCGCCTCCGAGCGGCCTCCCCCCGGAGATTGCATGAACCCCTCGCCCACCGCGAGCGCCAGCCGCGCCGGCGGCCGCCGTTTTTTTGCCGATACGTCCGTGTCCGCGCTCGTCGCCGGCTTCGTCGCGATGATGACCGGCTACACGAGTTCGCTCGTGCTGATGTTCCAGGCCGGCCGCGCCGCCCACCTCACCGATGCGCAGATCTCGTCGTGGATCTGGGCGCTGTCGATCGGCATGGCGCTGACGACGATCGGCCTGTCGCTGCGTTTTCGCGCGCCCGTCGTCGTCGCGTGGTCGACGCCCGGCGCCGCGCTGCTGATCGCGTCGCTGCCCGGCGTGCCCTACCCCGAGGCGATCGGCGCGTTCGTCGTCTGCGCGGTGCTGCTGACGGCCGTCGGCGTGAGCGGGCTGTTCGACACGCTGATGCGCAAGATTCCGGCCGGCATCGCCGCCGCCCTGCTCGCGGGCATCCTGTTCGAGATCGGCATCGAGATCTTCCGCGCCGCGCAGTTCCAGACCGCGCTCGTGCTTGCGATGTTCTTCACGTACCTGATCGTCAAGCGGCTCGCGCCGCGCTACGCGATTCCGACGACGCTGATCGTCGGCACCGCGGTGGCCGGCGGCCTCGGCCTGCTCGACTTCAGCGGCTTTCACATCGCGTTCGCGAAGCCCGTGTTCACGATGCCGGCGTTCTCGATCGCGTCGATCGTCAGCATCGGCATTCCGCTGTTCGTCGTCGCGATGGCGTCGCAGAACGTGCCGGGCATCGCGGTGCTGCGCGCGGACGGTTATCAGACCCCGTCGTCGCCGCTGATCGCGACCACCGGCCTCGCATCGCTGCTGCTCGCGCCGTTCGGCTCGCACGGCGTGAACCTCGCGGCGATCACGGCCGCGATCTGCACGGGCCCGGAAGCGCACGAGGATCACGCGAAGCGTTACACGGCCGCCGTGTGGTGCGGCATGTTCTACCTGGTCGCCGGTGTCTTCGGCGCGACGATCGCCGCGCTGTTCGCGGCGCTGCCGAAGGCGCTCGTCGTGTCGGTCGCCGCGCTCGCGTTGTTCGGCTCGATCATGAGCGGCCTCGCGAACGCGATGCAGGACGTGAAGCAGCGCGAAGCCGCACTCGTCACGTTCATGGTCACCGCGTCGGGCCTCACGCTGCTGTCGATCGGCTCGGCCTTCTGGGGGCTCGTCGCGGGGATCGTCACGCAGGTGATCCTGAACGCGCGCCGCCCCGAATAATCCGGCACGGCGCTCGCCGGCCATGCCAAAACGTGCTCGACGCGAATCGGGCCTAGAATGATGGCTTGGAAGCGGCGCCCGGCGCCGCTTCGCTTCGCCGCCGCGCTCGCGCGGCCCGTGAGAACCCGGCGCCTTGCGCCCTTCTTCCGAATCGCCATGACTACCGCACTCGACCAGCTGAAGCAGTACACGACCGTCGTCGCCGACACGGGCGATTTCCAGCAGCTTGCGCAATACCAGCCGCAGGACGCGACCACGAACCCTTCGCTGATCCTGAAGGCCGTCCAGAAGGACGCGTACAAGCCGATCCTCGAGAAAACCGTCCGCGATCATCGCAACGAAAGCACCGACTTCATCATCGACCGCCTGCTGATCGCATTCGGCACCGAGATCCTGAAGCTGATCCCGGGCCGCGTGTCGACCGAGGTCGACGCGCGCCTGTCGTTCGACACCCAGCGCTCGATCGACAAGGGTCGCGAACTCATCAAGCTGTACGAAGCAGCCGGCATCGGCCGCGAGCGCATCCTGATCAAGCTCGCGTCGACGTGGGAAGGCATCCGCGCGGCCGAAGTGCTGCAGAAGGACGGGATCAAGTGCAACATGACCCTGCTTTTCTCGCTCGTGCAGGCCGCCGCCTGCGCGGAAGCCGGCGCGCAGCTGATCTCGCCGTTCGTCGGCCGCATCTACGACTGGTTCAAGAAGCAGGCCGGCGCGGAGTGGAATGAAGAGAAGGACGGCGGCGCGAACGATCCGGGCGTGCAGTCGGTGCGCCGCATCTACACGTACTACAAGACGTTCGGCTACAAGACCGAAGTGATGGGCGCGAGCTTCCGCACGACCAGCCAGATCACCGAACTCGCCGGCTGCGACCTGCTGACGATCAGTCCCGATTTGCTGCAGAAGCTGCAGGACAGCAACGAGACGGTCACGCGCAAGCTGTCGCCGGAAGCGCTGCACGACAAGCCCGCCGCGCGTGTCGCGATCGACGAGGCAGCGTTCCGCTTCCAGCTGAACGACGACGCGATGGCAACCGAAAAGCTCGCCGAAGGCATCCGCGTATTCGCCGCCGATGCGGTGAAGCTCGAGAAGCTGATCGACTCGCTGCGCTGAGCCGCGATACGCGTCAGCGGCTGTCGGCAACACTGACAACAGCCGTCAGCAAGCGCGACGCACACGGCCGCGAACGTCATGTTCGCGGCCGTTTTTATTTTTCATTCCATCGTCAAGCACGCGCACTACAATCCACGTCACGGGTGCGGCGGCCGCCTCCCGATGCCCCCTTTTCCCGGTCAGTCTTGTTCGACGCCGAACCCGCGCAGATGCGCAGGCCGGCTCATCACAGGAGACAACGATGCAAGTTCAACCGTACCTGACGTTCTACGGTCGCGCCGACGAAGCCCTTCAGTTCTACGAAAAGGCACTCGGTGCGAAGACGATGTTCAAGATGCACTTCAAGGACGCGCCGCCGAATCCCGACTACCCGATGGCGCCGGAGATGGGCGACAAGGTGATGCATGCGAGCTTCACGATCGGCGACTCGATGATCATGTGCTCGGACGGCGACTGCAGCCAGCCGGCAGGCGCCGCGCACGCCGGCTATTCGCTGTCGCTGAACCCGGAGACGGTCGAGGAAGGCCAGAAGCTGTTCAATGCGCTCGCCGACGGCGGCGAAGTGACGATGCCGTTCGGCAAGACGTTCTGGGCGCTCGGCTTCGGGATGGCCAAGGATCGCTTCGGCGTGCACTGGATGGTCAACGTCGAAGACCTGTCGCAGCGCGAGGAGCTCGCGAAACGCGCGCAGGGCTGACGCAGGAAAACGCCCGCCACCGTGAGGTGGCGGGCGTTTTCGTTACCGCGCGTCGTCCGTCTCAGCCTTCGACGACGTCGAGATAGTCCTCCGGCCGCGTGCGATCCTCCGCATGCGCCATGCCCATCACGCGCACCAGCACGCTCACCACCACCGCCACCACCAGGTTCACGATCAGCGACCACACGGCCGCGTAGCCGGGAATCGCGAGACCGAACAGGTGGATCGTGAAGATCGATCCGGCCAGCTTCAGCGAAATCGCCATCCACGTGCCGCACACGATGCCGGCCGCCCAGCCGGCCAGCAGGCCGCGATGGTCGAGCACGCGCGTGTAGAGGCCGAGCACGATCGCGGGGAGCGTCTGGATGATCCAGATCCCGCCGAGCAGCTGCAGCTGGATCGCATAGGTCAGCGGCAGCCCGAGGATGAACGCGACCGCGCCGACCTTCACGATCAGCGACACGAGCTTCGCGACGTGCGTCTCCTGCTCGTGCGACATGTTGCGGTTCACGAACTCGCGGTGAATGTTGCGCGTGTACAGGTTCGCGGCCGCGATCGACATGATGGCCGCGGGCACCAGCGCGCCGATGCCGATCGCCGCGAACGCGACGCCGACGAACCACGACGGGAAATACTCGAGGAACAGCGCGGGCACCGCGAAGTTCGGGCCGAACGCCTTGAAGTACGGCGCGTACTGCGGCATGTCCTTCACGCCCGCCGCGAGCGCCATGTAGCCGAGCAGCGCGAGCAGGCCGAGCACGAACGAGTACGCGGGCAGCATCGCCATGTTGCGGCGGATCGAGTTGCCGGACGACGACGACAGGATCGCCGTGACCGAGTGCGGATACAGGAACAACGCGAGCGCCGAGCCGATCGCGAGCGTCGCGTACGCGCTGTAGCCGTTCAGGCTCATCGCGTCGGGCGCCTTCAGCAGCAGCTTGGCCGGCGGCACGCTCGCGAAGATGTGTCCGAAGCCGCCGAGCTTCGCCGGGATCACGATGACCGCCGCGGCGATCGTGATGTAGATCAGGATGTCCTTGACGATCGCGATCATCGCGGGCGCGCGCAGGCCCGACGTATACGTGTACGCGGCGAGGATCGCGAACGCGATGATCAGCGGCAGGTCGCCGACGAAGCCGGTCGTGTCGAAACCGAGTGCGCCGATCACCACTTCGATGCCGACGAGCTGCAGCGCGATGTACGGCATCGTCGCGAGGATGCCCGTCACCGCGATCGCGAGCGCGAGCATCCGGCTGCCGTAGCGCGCGTTGACGAAGTCGGCGGCCGTCACGTAGCCGTGCCGCTTCGCGATGCTCCACAGCTTCGGGAACACGACGAACGCGAACGGATAGATCAGGATCGTATAGGGCAGTGCGAAGAAACCCATCGCACCAGCGCCGAACACGAGCGCGGGCACCGCGACGAACGTGTACGCCGTATAGAGGTCGCCGCCGAGCAGGAACCACGTGACGATCGTGCCGAAGCGGCGTCCGCCGAGGCCCCATTCGTCGAGATGGGCGAGATCGCCGCGCCGCCAGTTCGCGGCCAGGAAACCGATGATCGTGACGCCGATGAACAGCAGGACGAAGACGAAGGTTGCGCCGAGATTCATCGTGCACCTCCCTGCGGGCCGCTCGCCTTCCACGCGTTCTTGGTCTTGAAGTACACGAACGCGGTGATCACCGCGCTGATGAAGACCCAAAGCAGCTGGTACCAGTAGAAAAACGGAAAACCGAACACCTGCGGTTCGATCTTGCTGTACGACGGTACCCAGACCATCGCGATCAACGGCAGTACCAGCAGCCAGAGCCAGCGCTTGGCGGCCCGGTTGGCGTCGGCATCGTGAGCCATGACGTCTCCTCTTCTTTCCCGGTTATCGATCTTGTTGAGCGGGTACGGCGCCGAGAGGAGCGCAAAACGGGTAGGCTGCGGCTCCCCTGGCTTCGCGCCAGTATAGGAGCCGCGAGCACGCGGTCAAGCGGGGGCGAACCCGAGGTGATCCGCCCCTTGCCGCGTGGTTGCACCGGCCTGCCGCCGGTGCCTGAAGCGTCAGATCGCGAACGAGGTATCGCGCGCGCCGATCGTTTCTTTCAAAGCTTTCACCCACTTGCGTGCGGGCAGCTTCAGCGTGTCCTCGATCAGCTTCGCACGCGCGTCGAGCTGCGCGAACGACACGTCGAGCGCGGGGCCCGAGAACGCGATCGCGATCCGGTTGCCGTCATGCACTTCCGGCAGCGCGATCACGCGATGATCGAACGCCGCGTTCAGGTGCTTCATGTTGCGCACGAAGCTCGGATGGTCGCCGAACAGGTTGATCGTCGCGATGCCCGCGTCGGCAAGGCAGCCGCGCACCGCACGGTAGAACGCGACGCTGTCGAGCACCGGGCCGCGCGCGGTCGCGTCGTACAGGTCGATCTGGATCGCGCCCGTCGTGCCGCGGTTGGCCGGGTCGTTGACGAAGTCCCACGCGTCGGCTTCGTGCACGACGAGACGTGCGTCGTCGGGCGGCATCGCGAACATCGTGCGCGCGGCGACGATCACGGCCGGGTTCAGCTCGACGGCCTCGACCTTCGCCTGCGGGAGGAAGCGGTGCGAGAACTTGGTCAGCGCACCGGTGCCGAGCCCGAGCTGGACGATCCGCCCGGGCGTTTCGAGGAACAGCAGCCACGCCATCATCTGCTGCGCGTATTCGAGCTCGATGTGCAGCGGCTTCGAGATCCGCATCGCACCCTGTACCCACTCGGTGCCGAAGTGCAGGAAGCGCACGCCGCCCTCTTCCGAGAACGTGACGGGCGCGAAGCGCGGCTTGCGCGGCGCTTCGAGCACGGGCACGTCGTCGTGTTCGTCGATGTCCGGGCGGCGCTTCACGCGCGGCGGCTGGAGTTTTTCGGAGCCGTTGTAGGAGGACGGCTTGCGATTCTTGAACGCGCGCGCCTCGGCGGACGCGCGCTTGATCAGTCGGGTCATGATTGAATCTCGCTGGGTGACGCTGGTTTTAGCGGACGAGAGGATAGCATTGGTGGGGGATGGCAGCCGCGAGGCGCGCCCGGCTGCCCCCGACTTCGAATCCCGTTGGCGATACACGGCATTCATCGCTCGAAGGAGGAAACATGACCTCAACCGACAGGAAGATCTGGTTTCCGGCGAAACGCTACGGATGGGGCTGGGGATTGCCGGTTGCGTGGCAGGGCTGGGTCGTGCTGGTGCTGTTCGCGCTCGGGATCATCGCGAGCGCATGGCTGGCGCCGCCTCACCGTTCACCGTTCGCCTACGGCGTGTGCATCGTGGTGCTGGTCGCGCTGCTGACCATGGTGTGCTGGATCAAGGGCGAGAAGCCCAGATGGAGATGGGGCAAGGACGATTGAGCGTCGCGCACGATGGCTGCCCGCCTCGCCCCCTCGCGCCGCAATCAGTCGCGAATCTGCCGCCACTGCGCGAGCTTCTGCTCGAACGACAACATCGCATTCGCCGGACTCGACGAAGGCAGCACGAGCGTGTCGTATCCGGCGTGGCCGATCACGTCGGCGAACCGCCCTGCCGTCTTGCCGTTGAAGCACACGCGCTTGAGCAACGGCGCATGTTCCCGCAACGAATCGAAGTCGTTCGGCTTCGCATTCCGGATCGCCGAGTCGAGACTGCCTTTCCGATGGCATGCATCGAGGACGTCCCAGATGCCGATGCCATGCGAAAGCACGCACACGAGCCGCGCATCGTACGGCAGTTCATGAAGCGTCGGCTCGCCGAGCACCGCCCCCAGCAACCGCCAGAACTGGTTGCGCGGATGCGCGTAATACTGCGCGGCGTCGAGCGACGCCTCGCCCGGAAAACTGCCGAGGATCATCGTGTGCGTATCCGGCCCGACGACCGGCGCAAACCCCTGCAGCATCACGCGACTCCACGCGGCCCGACGGACCGGGGCCCGTCGCCGTGCGCAGCGAGATGACGCCACAGCGCCGGCAGCATGCATTCGGTGACCATCAACGGCTTGCCGTGACGCTGAAACACCGAGCGTCGCGCGGCAAACGCATGCGGCGCGCGCACGCCCGCGCCGAGCGCATGGCTCGCGAGCGCATACAACGGATGGCCGGCGATCACGCGCCGGCTGACGAGCGCAGAACGTTCGACCTGCGGATCGCTGTACAGCAACTCGGCCAGCGGCCGCGTGCGCAGCCGCCGCATTGCCTGCCACACGCCCTTGCTGGCCGCGAGCGGCGCGATGCTGTGCGCGGCAACAAAAGGCGTGCCGTCGACCGACAGGATCACCTCGCGCACCCACATCGGCGCGCGCGGCGAACTGGCGAGCGCGTCCGGCTCGTCGAACCACGGGCAGTCGACGGCCTCGCGCGTCACCCGCACGTTCACGCGGCCGAGCCGCGCGAGGTGCGCGGTCAGCGATCCGCCGCGCGTCAGCCAGTCGCGCTGGTCGAGCGTGCAGCCAGGCCGCGGCGTCTCGCGCCAGCCGGCCTGCCCGCCGTCGAATCGCAAGCGCGCGTTCACGCGGTGCGCGACAGCAGCAGCGCGTTGGTCCGCTTCACGAAGCTCGCCGGATCGTCCAGCATGCCGCCTTCGGCCAGCAGCGCCTGATCGAACAACAGATGGGCCCAGTCGCCGAAATCGGCGCTGTCGGCCTTCAGTTGCTTGACGAGCGCGTGCTCCGGGTTGATCTCGAGGATCGGCTGCATCGCCGGCGCATTCTGGCCGGCCGCCTTCAGCATCCGCTGCAGGTAGCCGCTCATGTCGTTGTCGTCGGCGACGAGGCACGACGGCGAATCGGTCAGGCGGAACGTGACGCGCACTTCCTTCACCTTGTCGCCGAGCGCTTCCTTCATCTTCTCGACGACGGGCTTGATCGCCTCGCCCGCTTCTTCCTGCGCCTTCTTCTCTTCGTCGTTCAGCTCGCCGAGGTCGAGGTCGCCGCGCGCCACGCTCGCGAGCGGCTTGCCGTCGAATTCATGCAGGAACGACAGCATCCATTCGTCGACGCGGTCGGTCAGCAGCAGCACCTCGACGCCCTTCTTGCGGAACACTTCAAGGTGCGGGCTGTTCTTCGCGGCCTGCCACGTGTCGGCCGTCACGTAGTAGATCTTGCTCTGCTCGGGCTTCATGCGCGACACGTAGTCGGCGAGCGACACGTCCTGCGCGTCGGTGTCGCCGTGCGTCGACGCGAAGCGCAGCAGCTTCGCGATGCGCTCGCGGTTCGCGTGATCCTCGCCGAGGCCTTCCTTCAGCACCTGGCCGAACGCGCCCCAGAACGTCTTGTACTTCTCCTTGCCGGCATCCTCTTCCGCGTTCGCGAGCTCCTCGAGCATCGACAGCGCGCGCTTGGTCACGCCTTCGCGGATCGCCTTCACGTCGCGGCTTTCCTGCAGGATTTCACGCGACACGTTCAGCGGCAGGTCGGCCGAATCGACGACGCCCTTCACGAAGCGCAGGTATTGCGGCAGCAGCTGCTCGGCGTCGTCCATGATGAACACGCGCTTCACGTACAGCTTCAGGCCGCCGCGGTAGTCGCGGTTCCACAGGTCGAACGGCGCGTGCGCCGGCACGAACAGCAGCTGCGTGTATTCGCTGCGGCCCTCGACGCGGTTGTGCGTCCACGTGAGCGGATCCTGGTGGTCGTGCGCGATGTGCTGGTAGAACTGCGTGTACTGCTCGTCGGTGACGTCGCTCTTCGAACGCGTCCACAGCGCGCTCGCCTGGTTGACGGTCTCGTCCTCGTCCTTCAGGACCATCTCGCCCTTTTCCTGATCCCACTCTTCCTTCTGCATCAGGATCGGCAGCGCGATGTGATCGGAATACTTCTGGATGATCGACTTCAGGCGGTGCGACGACAGCAGCTCGTCCTCGCCTTCGCGCAGGTGCAGCGTGATCGTCGTGCCGCGCTGCGCGCGCTCGATCGCGTCGATCGTGAAGTCGCCCTCGCCCGCGCTTTCCCAGCGCACGGCTTCGTTCGCCGGCAGGCCCGCGCGGCGCGTCTCGACGGTGATCTTGTCCGCGACGATGAAGCCCGAGTAGAAACCGACGCCGAACTGGCCGATCAGCGCCGCGTCCTTCTGCTGGTCGCCGGACAGCTTCGTGAAGAATTCCTTGGTGCCCGAACGCGCGATCGTGCCGAGGTTCGCGATCGCCTCGTCACGGCTCATGCCGATGCCGTTGTCCTCGATCGTGATCGTGCGTGCGGCCTTGTCGAAGCCGATGCGGATGCGCAGGTTCGGATCGTTCTCGTACAGCGCGTTGTCCGCGAGCGCTTCGAAACGCAGCTTGTCGGCCGCGTCGGACGCGTTCGACACCAGTTCGCGCAGGAAGATTTCCTTGTTGCTGTAGAGCGAATGGATCATCAGGTGGAGAAGTTGCTTGACCTCTGCCTGAAAGCTCATCGTTTCATGTGCCATGGATGCTGTTTCCTCTTACTTGAACTTGAATGGTGTGGCGCAGGCGCCCGGCGCGCGATGCCGGACGGCCCTGGAGGGCCACCGCCTGGCGCAAGCGGTTTGCGCGCGTATCTGGGGATCGCATGCCCGATTTCAAGGGCCGGCGTGCCGCGCCGCGTCACGACGCGCGGCGTACGGCCGAATCGATATAGCGCGACAGCAGCCCCGGCAGCGCCGGATCGCCGCAGTTCGCGACGTTGAAGCGCATCCACGTCGACGGCGATTGCTGCGGCGAGAACAGGCTGCCCGGCGTCAGCAGAAAGCCGGCCTCGTGCGCGACCGCCGCGAGCGCGTCGGAGTCGACGCCCGTGTCGGCCCACAGGAACATCCCTGCCGCCGGCATCGTGAAGAGGCCGAGCCCGGTGCGCTCGAGCATCCGCGCGGTCTTGTCGCGCACGCCGTCGAGCCGCGCGCGCAGCCGCTCGACGTGGCGCCGGTAATGCCCTTCGGTCAGGATCTTGTAGAGCACGCGCTCGTTGAGCTCGGGCGTCGTCATCCCGACCAGCATCTTCTGGTCGGTGACCGCCTTCGCGATCTCCGGCGCGCACGCGACATAGCCGACCCGCAGGTTCGCCGCGAGCGTCTTCGAATAGCTGCCGAGGTAGATCACGCGCTTCAGCTGGTCGAGGCTCGCGAGGCGCGTGGCCGGATAGCTCGGCGGGCACAGGTCGCCGTACACGTCGTCCTCGACGACGAGGAAGTCGTACGCCTCCGCGAGCTTCAGGATCCGGAACGCCTGCGCGGCCGACAGCGACGTGCCGGTCGGGTTCTGCAGCACCGAGTTGATCACGAGCATCTTCGGCCGCCACATCTGCACCAGGGTTTCGAGCGCGTCGAGATCGGGGCCGTCGGGCGTGTAAGGCATCCCGACGAGTTGCGCGCCCTGCGCCGCGAAACGCCCGAACATCTGGAACCAGGCCGGATCGCCGACGATCACCGCGTCGCCAGGCCGCATGTAGATCCGCGAAATCAGGTCGATCGCCTGCGTGATCCCCGAGACGAGCACGATCTGCTCGGGTTTCGCGCCGATCTCCACTTCGGCGAGGCGCGTCTGCAGTTGCTGGCGCAGCGGCAGGAAGCCCTGCGCGGTGCCGAAGCCGAGCATCTGCGCGCCGGACTGGCGCCCGAGCGCGCGCAGCGCGCCGGTAATCAGTTCGCCGTCGAGCCAGCGGCCCGGCAGATAGCCGAGACCCGGCCCCTTTTCCGGGCTGACGGTGTGCAGCATGTTGCGCAGCAGCCAGACGACGTCGATCGTGTTGTGCACCGGCGCGGCCTCGGCCACGCGCGCGACGCTGTCGGCCGGCTGCGGGCCGGCGGCCGTGCGCTCGCGCACGTAGAAACCCGAGCCGCGCCGCGAGTCGAGATAGCCCTGCGCGACGAGCCGCTCATAGGCCTCGACGACGGTGAAGCGGGATACGCTCTTGTCGAGCGCGAGCTTGCGGATCGACGGCATCCGCATGCCGGGCCGGAACACGCGTTCGTCGATACGCCGCCGCGCCCACTGGACCAGCTGGTCGACGAGCGTGAGCGTGGCCGTATCGTGCGGCGCGGGAATCTGGGCGAGTGGAACGGTGGACATGGGCGGCAGCTCCAACTGTACCGAAGGCTATCGCGCCGATTGTACCGTTACTGTGCCGGTAGCGACGATTACAGTTGACCGGACTGGCGACCGTGCGGCTGCCGTTCCGGCACCGCCGCACCCGGCACAGCGCCCACCGGCCC
The DNA here is from genome assembly GCF_040545135.1 of Burkholderia sp. 572. Lineage (NCBI taxonomy): Bacteria > Pseudomonadati > Pseudomonadota > Betaproteobacteria > Burkholderiales > Burkholderiaceae > Burkholderia > Burkholderia sp. 572. Next base: position 135,466 of record NZ_JBEPLH010000010.1, read on the forward strand.
GCATCGCGGCCGGTACGCCGGCCGGTCCGGCCACCGCCCGGCGCCTCGCCTGCCCACCATGACACTTTCGCTTCCCGACCGACGTTCATGCCAGCCCGCTCCCTGACACTCGACCATCTCGTGATCGCCGCGCGCACGCTCGACGAAGGCGTACGCCATGTCGCCGACGCGCTCGGCATCGAACCGGCCGGCGGCGGCCGCCACCCGCTGATGCGAACCCACAATGCGCTGTTCGGCGCGTGGGGCGGGCTGTACCTCGAGGTGATCGCGATCGACCCCGACGCGCCGGCGCCGAACGACGGCGCCGAGCCGCCGCGCGCCCGGCTGTTCGCGCTCGACGAGCCGGCCATGCACGCGCGGCTCGCGCAAGGCCCGTTTCTCGCGCACTGGGTCGCGCGCGTCGACCGTCCGCGCCAGCTCGCGCTGTGGCAGAGCCAGTACCCGGCACGCATCGCGCCCGTGGTCGCGATGAGCCGCGGCGACCTGCGCTGGGGCCTCACGGTGCCCGACGACGGCAGCTTCCCGGCGTGGCAAGGCGCGGGCGACGGCCTCGTGCCGTCGCTGATCCAGTGGGACAGCCCGCGCCACCCGGCCGAGTCGCTGCCGGATAACGGCATCGCGCTGAAGGCGCTCAAGGGCACCCACCCGCGTGCCGACGCCGTCCGCGAGCAGCTCGACTGGCTCGGCGCAGCCCATCTGCTCGACCTCGAAGCCGCCGACGGCCCGCCCGCGCTCGTCGCCGAATTCGACACGCCGCAGGGCCCGCGCACGCTGCGCTGAGCCCCCGCTGCCCCGACCCCACCCCAATACCGGCAACACGGAGACACTTACCCCATGAATTCGCGCGAAACCCGAGGCATGCTGCTCGGCCTCATCGGCGTCATGATCTTCAGCCTGACGCTGCCGATGACGCGGATCGTCGTCTCCGAACTCCATCCGCTGCTCAACGGGCTCGGCCGCGCGCTCGCCGCCGCCGTACCGGCCGGCCTGCTGCTGTGGTGGCGCCGCGAGCCGCTGCCGACCCGCGCGCAACTGAAAAGCCTCGCGATCACGTCGGCGGGCGTGATCATCGCGTATCCGGTGTTCTCCGCGTGGGCGATGAAATCGGTACCGGCGTCGCACGGCGCGGTGGTCAACGGCCTCCAGCCGCTGTTCGTCGCGCTGTACGCGGCATGGCTGTCGCACGAGCGGCCGTCGAAGGCGTTCTGGGCCAGCGCGGTGGCCGGCAGCGCACTCGTGATCGCGTTCGCGCTGCGCGACGGCGGCGGCACCGTGCAGGCCGGCGACGCGCTGATGCTTGTCGCGGTCGGCATCGGCGCGCTCGGCTATGCGGAAGGCGCGCGCCTCGCGCGCCAGATCGGCGGCTGGCAGGTGATCTGCTGGGCGCTCGTCGTGTCCGCGCCGTTCCTCGTGCTGCCGGTCGGCTGGCTCGCATGGATGCAGCATGCCGCGCATCCGGGCCCGCTCGCCCTGCGCACGTGGCTCGCCTTCGGCTACGTGACCCTCTTTTCGCAATTCATCGGCTTTTTCGCGTGGTACGCGGGGCTCGCGATGGGCGGCATCGCGCGCGTGGGCCAGGTGCAACTGCTGCAGATTTTCTTCACGATCGCCTTTTCCGCGCTGCTGTTCGGCGAAACGGTCACGTCGTCCACGTGGCTGTTCGCGGCCGCGGTGATCGCCACCGTGGTGCTCGGGCGCCGCTCGGCGGTCGCCACGGCCGCGCAACCGGCTCGCGCCGGCTGAACAGGTGCGCCATAATGGACATTTTGCCTGATCGGTTTTGCCCACCCGGCCGCGAAGGCTCGATCGCGCTCGCGCATGCCCACCCGGCAGCGTCGAAGCGATTTGCCCGAACGACCTTTCTTGACTGACCACGATATCCGAACGAGGAGACTATGAATCCGAGCGACCTGCATCCGCCGCACTGGCAGCTTTCCGAACGCGCCCGCAAGCTGACGAGCTCTGCGATCCGCGAAATCCTGAAGGTCACGGAACGCCCCGAGGTCATCTCGTTCGCCGGCGGCCTGCCCGCCCCCGCGACGTTCCCGGCCGAACGCATGCGCGCCGCCGCCGATCGCGTGCTGCGCGACGCGCCGGCCGCCGCGCTCCAGTACAGCGCAACCGAAGGCTACCTGCCGCTGCGCGAATGGATCGCCGAGCGCTACAGCGTGCGCGTGTCGCAGGTGCTGATCACGACCGGCTCGCAGCAGGCGCTCGACCTGCTCGGCAAGGCGCTCGTCGATCCGGGCAGCCCGATCCTCGTCGAAACCCCGACCTACCTCGGCGCACTGCAGTCGTTCTCGCTGTACGAGCCGCGCTACGTGCAGGTGCCGACCGACGAGCAGGGCCTGCTGCCGGAAGGCCTGACGCCCGAACTCACGCAAGGCGCGCGCCTGCTGTACGCGCAGCCGAACTTCCAGAACCCGACCGGCCGCCGCCTGCCCGTCGAGCGCCGCCGCGCGCTCGCCGCGTTCGCGCAGTCGAGCCCGTTCCCGGTGCTGGAAGACGATCCGTACGGCGCGCTGAACTACCGCGGCGAGCCGCTGCCGACGATGCTGTCGATGGCGCCCGATCATATCGTGCACCTCGGCACGTTCTCGAAGGTGCTCGCGCCGGGCCTGCGGATCGGCTACATCATTGCGCCCGAGGAACTCCACTTCAAGCTCGTGCAGGCCAAGCAGGCCACCGACCTGCATACGCCGACGCTCACGCAGCGCATCGCGCACGAAGTGATCAAGGACGGTTTCCTCGACGAGCACATCCCGACGATCCGCGAGCTGTACAGCGCGCAGTGCGACGCGATGCTCGGCTCGCTCGAGCGCCACATGCCGGAAGGCGTCACGTGGAACCGGCCGGAAGGCGGGATGTTCATCTGGGTGAACCTGCCCGCGCAGATCGACAGCATGAAGCTGCTCGCCGCGGCCGTCGACAACCACGTCGCCTTCGTGCCGGGCGCGCCGTTCTTCGCGGACAACGCGCAGCAGAACACGCTGCGCCTGTCGTTCGTGACGGTGCCGCCCGAGAAGATCGAGGAAGGCGTCGCTCGCCTCGGCAAGCTGCTGCGCGAGCGCCTCTGATCCCCTTTTTCCTGTCACGACTCTCTACGAGGAATCGAATCCATGGCTAACGTTTACGACAAGCTGAAGTCGCTCGGCATCGAGCTCCCGACCGCCGGCGCACCGGCCGCCGCCTACGTGATGAGCGCGCAAAGCGGCAATACGGTCTACCTGTCGGGCCACATCGCGAAGAAGGACGGCAAGGTCTGGGCCGGCAAGCTCGGCGCGGATCTGCAGACGGAAGACGGCAAGGCGGCCGCGCGCTCGATCGCGATCGACCTGCTCGCGACGCTGCACGCACACACCGGCGACCTGAACAAGGTCACGCGCATCGTCAAGCTGATGAGCCTCGTCAACTCGACGCTCGACTTCACCGAACAGCACGTCGTGACGAACGGCGCGTCGGAACTGATCGCCGAAGTGTTCGGCGACGCGGGCAAGCACGCACGCTCGGCTTTCGGCGTCGCGCAGATCCCGCTCGGCGCGTGCGTCGAGATCGAGCTGATCGCCGAAGTTGCGTAACGGGCGCAACGCAGTGCCCGGCCGTCTCGTCCGCTTCAAGCAGGTCGACGTGTTCACGTCGGTGCCGTTCAAGGGCAACGCGCTCGCCGTGGTGTTCGACGCCGATTCGCTCGGCGACGACGCCATGCTCGAGATCGCCCGCTGGACGAACCTGTCGGAAACCACGTTCGTCTGCACGCCGACCGATCCGGAAGCCGACTACCGCGTCCGGATCTTCACGACGGCCGGTGAACTGCCGTTCGCCGGCCACCCGACGCTCGGCACCGCGCATGCGTTCCTGGAAAGCGGCGCGCGGCCGCGTACGCCGGGCCGGCTGATCCAGCAGTGCGGGGTCGGCCTGGTTGCGCTGCGCGAGCAGGCCGACGGCTGGGCGTTCGCCGCGCCGCCGGCCCGCGTCACGCCGCTCGCCCGTTCGGACTACGCGGCGCTGGCTGCCGCGCTGCGCAGCGACGCGATCGACCTGGAAGCCGAGCCGTGCGCGGTCGACAACGGCGCGCCGTGGCTGGTCGTGCGGCTGAAGTCGGCCGACGCGTGCATCGGCCTGTCGCCCGATCCGGCCGCGCTGGAGGCGCTCACGCACCGTTACGGCATGGACGGCCTCGCGGTCTACGCACCGCACGCCGAAGGCGGCCCCGCGACGTTCGAAATCCGCTGCCTGATGACGGGCGGCAACTTCGGCTTCGGCGAGGATCCCGTCACCGGCAGCGCAAACGCCGCACTGGCGGGGCTGCTGACGCGGCAGGAGCGCCCCCCCGGCCCGTCGTATACGGCCCGCCAGGGTACGGCGATCGGCCGCGACGGCCGCATCTTCGTCAGCTATGCCGAAGACGGCACCACCTGGATCGGCGGCCATGTCGTCACGGTCGTCGACGGCACCTTCCTGTCACCCGTGTGACATTTCGCGATGTGCGATGGCGCCGGCCCGCCCGGCGCCCCCTACGCTTCGCCCAACTATCGCAAAAACGTTCCAGCCAGTAATATCGGGCCTAATCCGTTGTTTCGGAGGTCTGTCCATGGTTGCGTGTCCCGCGAACGAACAGACGTCGGGACAACCCGAACCATAGCCAGCCATCCTGACGGATGGCGCACGCGAGCAGGACGCCACCCTCTTCGATGAGCTCCGCCCGGTCCAACCACACGCCGCCGACCCGGCCGCTTCGCGCGCCGCGCAAATCGCGCCGGCGTGCGCTATTTGCGATCCCGCTGCTCGGGATGCTGGCGCTTGCGCTGCTGTGGGCTGTGATCATCGCGCGTCTCTCGGTGGAAAAGGACAGCGCCTACAAGGAGGCGGCGGCTTCCGCGGCGATCCTGTCCTCCGCGCTCGAGCAGCATACGGTCAAGGCGATCCACCAGGTCGACCAGATCACCCGCTTCGTCAAGTTCGAATTCGAGAAGTCGCCCGCGCGCTTCAACCTCGCGAGCGCCGTCGAGAAAGGCGTCGTGCCGAGCGACACGCTGATCCAGGTGTCGCTCGTCAACGCGAAGGGCATCCTGTTCGCGAACACGGCCGAGCTGCATCCGCAGCCGATCAACCTGTCCGACCGCGAGCACTTCAAGGTCCACCTCGCGCACAACGACGACCGCCTCTTCATCAGCAAGCCCGTGCTCGGCCGCGTATCGAGCCACTGGACGCTGCAGATGACACGCCGCCTGAACAACCCGGACGGCAGCTTCGCGGGCATCGTCGTCGTGTCGGAAGACCCGAGCTACTTCACGAACGACTTCTACAACAACGCGGCGATCGGCAAGGAAGGCGTGATCGCGGTCGTGTCCGATACGGGCGGCGTGCTCGCGCGGCGCACGGGCTCGGTCAGCAACGCGCCGGGCGCGTTTTCGGCGTCGGGCGTCTACCCGATCGCCGAGCGCGTGACGGGCACGATCATCGACCCGATCGACGGCGTGACGCGCATCGTGTCGTACCGCCACCTCGACGGCTACCCGCTCGCGGTGATGGTCGGGCTGTCGCAGACCGAGGAATTCGCGGACTACTACCACACGCGCAACGTCTACCTGCTGATGACGAGCTTCATCACGCTCGCGATGCTCGCGTTCTTCGGCGTCGCGACGGGGCTGATCGGCAAGCTGCTCGGCCGCGAGCGGGAAATGACGCAGCTCGCCGAATACGACCTGCTCACCGGCCTCGCGAACCGCTATGCGACGCTGCGCGGGCTGCGCAACGACGTGTCGATGCCGACGAGCCTGTCGCGGCTCGGGCTGCTGTTCATCGACCTCGACAACTTCAAGACCGTCAACGACACGCTCGGCCACAACGCCGGCGACATCGTGCTGCAGATGACCGCGTCGCGCCTGGCCGATGCGGTCGGCGACGAAGGCTCGCTCGCGCGGATCGGCGGCGACGAGTTCGTCGTCGTGATGAAGGGCGACGACGTCGAGCGGCGCGCGGTGCGGCTCGCGGAAGCGATCATCCGGATGTTCAGCGAACCGTTCGACGTGCGCGGCAGCTCGTTCGTCCTGCACGCGAGCATCGGCATCGCGCTGCACACGGTCGCGAACGAAAGCGAGATCGACCTGCTGAAGAAGGCCGATCTCGCGATGTACAGCGCGAAGGACGCCGGCAAGAACTGCTATCAGTTCTACGCGCCGCACCTGTCGCACCGCGCCGACCACCTGATGCGCTGGGAACAGCAACTCCGCGTCGCGCTCGCCGAGGGGCAGCTGTTCCTCGCATACCAGCCGAAGATCGACCTCACGCACCGCCACATCACCGGCTTCGAGGCGCTCGCGCGCTGGGATCACCCGGAGCACGGGATCATCTCCGCGAACGAATTCATTTCGATTGCCGAATCGACCGGCCTGATCGTGCCGATCGGCGACTTCGTGATCCGCACCGCGTGCGAGCAGATCGCACGCTGGCGCGACGAGGGCCACGATACGCTGACGCTCGCGGTCAACATCTCGCCGGTGCAGTTCTGGCGCGGCGATCTGATCGAGACGATCTCGAGCACGCTGCAGGAAACCGGCATCGACGCGAACCGGCTCGAAATCGAGATCACCGAAACCGCGATGATGGAATATCCGGAGCTCGTGTCCGAGAAGATCGTCGCACTGAAGAAACTCGGCATCCGGATCGCACTCGACGATTTCGGCACCGGCTATTCGTCGCTGTCGTACCTGCACCGCTTCTCAGTCGACACGCTGAAGGTCGACCGCTCGTTCGTGCAGGCGATCCCGAACGATCGCAGCGTGTGCGTGATGGTGTCGTCGATCGTGCATCTCGCGCGCTCGCTCGGGCTGACCGTCGTCGTCGAGGGCACGGAAACCGAGGAGCAGATCACGTGGCTGTCCGCGCTCGGCGAGATCGAAGCGCAGGGCTTCCTGTTCTCGCGACCGGTGCCGGCCGACGCGATTCCCGCGCTGATCGCACGCTTCGGCGTGCGCAGCGATTCACCGAACGTGATCACGCACCGCGCGACGGGCAGCACGGGCGCGTAAGCGCACCGTAGCCGTGGCGGGCGTTGCGTGCACCGTCATTGTTTCGTTTTCCGATCCGATTGTCCGGTTCATGAACTAGCGTTTTCGCTCATGGTCGTGTCACGATGCGCGGCGGACAATCGGGAGGGGCAACGTGTCGGCGGGCCGCCGGCATGGCCATACGCGAGAGATCGGGCCCCGAGCCCATACCACCAAGATGACAACCGTCGAAATCGAAGCGACCGCTGATGTCGAACAGGCACAGGCTTCCCTGTGGGACCTGTTCAAGGTCGTTGCCAGCATTTCGGCGGTCTCGTGGGGCGGGCTTTCGATGATGGCGCAGCTCGAACGCCACTACGTGGAGCGGCTGCAGCGCATCGAGCCTCACGTATTCGGCGATCTCGTCGCGCTGGCCTGGCTCGTGCCGGGCCCCGTAGGCTGCAACGTGGCGGTACAGGTCGGCCAGATACTGCATGGCCGCGTCGGCGCATGGGTTGCCGGCATCGCGAGCGTGCTGCCCTTCTCCATCCTGATGACGCTGTTCGCGATCTTCTATCGCACGCCATTCGTGCGCTCGCTGGCGGCGCCGATGCTGATCAATCACTTCGGGATGGTGCTCGCCGCACTGATCGGCGTCACGTGGGTCAAGCAGTTGCGCTCGCTCGCGCGCACACGGGGCGAACAGCTGATCGCCGCGCTGTCGACGATTCTGCTTGCTTTCGCGCATAATCCGGCCGCTTTCGTCGGGATTCTTTTCGCCGCATTCGCGGCGGGCTGGCTGACCGGGCCGCCGCAGCGCGACGCGGTCGATTTCACGCTGTCGGCCCGCGACCGCAACCTGCTCGTGCTGCTCGGCGTGCTCGTCACGCTGTTCGCGGTGCCGCTGCCCGGCGATTACCAGGCGACGCTGCTGTGGCCGCGCCTCGCCGGCGCCGGCATGACGCTGTTCGGCGGCGGCTTTTCCGCGCTGCCCGTGCTCAAGACGCTGTTCGTCACGCCGGCAACCGGCATCTCCGATCACGACTTCACGCTTGCGTTCGCGCTGTCGCCCGTCGCGCCCGGGCCGCTGCTGAACGTCGTGCCGTTTCTCGGCTACCTGACCGACGGCTGGGTCGGCGCGCTGCTCGCGACGGCCGCGCTGTTCATTCCGTCGGGCTGCCTCGTCGTGTTTGCGCAGAACCATCTGTCCCGGCTCAAGCGCCATTCGCGTTTCGAGCACGGGATGCGCCTGCTGCGCGCGGCGACCACGGGTTTTCTCGTCGTCGCGGTCGTGAGGATCCTGCACCGAGAACCGGCCGACCCCGTTTACTGGCTGACGGGCGCCTTCGCGACGCTTTGCTTCGCGCGCTTCAAGGTGCCCGTCTATGCCGTGTACGGCACGGTCGCGGTTGCGTGCGGCGTGTGGCTGTGGGCCGCCGCGCGCTGACGGGCGGCGGCCGCCCCGTCGGCCTTGACCGGCATTCGCCCGTCCTTACCCTGCCTGCACCGCGACCCGGCGTGCCATCCAGCGGGCGCGCAGCGCGTCGTACGCAAGGTTGAAGGCGAACGTGTAAGGCAGGAAGAACAGCACGATACCGAGGTCGAGCAGCAGCGCCTCGACGAGGCTCACGTTCAGCCACCACGCGGCGACCGGCACCACCAGCACGACGAGGCCGAGCTCGAACAAGGCCGCGTGCGCGATCCGTACGCCGAGCGTGCGCGACCACCCCGCGCGTCGCTCGACGCGGTCGAACAGCGTATTGAACGCCATGTTCCACGCCATCGCGATCAGCGACACCATCACCGTCAGCACACCGACGTGCGACACCGGCATGTCGAGCAGCCACGCGCCGAGCGGCGCGCACAGCGCGATCGCGACCAGTTCGAACGTCAGTGCATGCAGCAACCGTTCCGTCACCGTTTTGTTGACCTGTTTCATGATTCCCTCCGATTCGTCTGCTTCGTTGATGGCGGCCATTTTGATCGGCACAACCGTATGAATCCAGTTTGATATCATCGGTTTTTCCGATATAACGCCATCAGGAGCGCCGCATGCGCCACGCCCCCGAAGCCCTGCTCGCATTCGCCGAAGCCGCGCTGCTCGGTTCGTTCACGGCCGCCGCGCGCAAGCTCGGCAAGCGCCAGTCGACCGTGTCGGAGGCGATCGCGAACCTCGAGATCGATCTCGGCGTGCAGTTGTTCGACCGCTCGACGCGCACGCCGACGCTGACCGACGCCGGGCGGGCACTGCTGCCGCAGGTGCAGCGCGCACTCGAGGCCGGCGCGGCAATCGACCGCACGGCCGCGCGGCTCGCGCGCGGCGAGGAAGCGCGGCTGACGCTCGTCGTGTCCGATACGTACCAGTCGAAGCGCTACGAGGAAACGTTGATGGCGCTCGAGCGGCGCTTTCCGGCGCTCGAGTTCGAGTGCCAGATCGCCGAGCACGACGACGTGCTCGACCTGATCCAGCAGGGACGCGCGCAGCTCGGGCTGATGGCCGCGCGCGCGGCCTACCCGGCCGACATCGGCGCGGCGACGATCGCGGAGGAATCGGAGATCGGGCTGTTCGTCGGCCGCATGCACGCGCTCGCCGAATACGGCGACGCCGACGTGCCGCACGCCGCGCTGCGCGACGTGCGCGAACTGCGCCTCAATACCTATGTGAAACCGGAAGGTCGCGGCACCGGCGACCGGATCGTCGTCGGCACGCACCACTGGCTGGCGCCGAGCTACCTGATGCTGCTGGAGATGGCCGTGCAGGGGTTCGGCTGGGCCGAACTGCCGCGCTGGATGGTCGACCACTTTGCGCGCGATCGCCTGTGCGAACTGCGTGCGCGCGGCTGGCCGCGCCGCGTGCGGGTCGATGCGGTCTGGTCGCGCAACCGGCCGCTCGGCCCGGTCGGCTCATGGCTGCTCGATGCGATGCTGGCCGCGTAGCGACGCAGGCCGATGCGCCGGCGGCTGCGCGCCGGCCGGCACCGACAGGTCAGAACCCGCGCGACAACACCGCCGCGCCGATCGTCACGACGCCGAGCACGAGGTTCACGAGGACGAGCAGGCGCACCGTATTCACCGCGCGCGCGCCGTCCGGCCACTTCTGCGCCTGCACCGCACGACGGATGCGCGGGAACAGCGCGAACCGGATATGCCCGAAGATCAGCATCATCACGACGCCGAGCCCGGCCATCGCGTGCAGCGACCACGTTGCGTGCGCGCCGCCGAATTCCACGAGCAGGAAGCCGCCGGACAGCAGGATCACGATCACGGCGCCCGACACCCAGTTGAAGAAGCGGCCGAACACGCCTTCGATCAGCGGCAACCGAAGCTGCGGCGACAGGTCGGACAGCGCCGGACGCAGGCAGAAGTTGGCGAAGACCATCCCGCCCACCCACACGGCGACGGCCAGCAGATGAAGAAACAGCGCGACGGAGACAGCATGGGACATGAGGGCAATCCTGTGAGGAGTGGGGTACGGCGAACGGCCGCGTCGCACGCGGCATCGAGCGACGTTCGACCGGATTGTCGCCGCCCGGTTCAGACCCCAGGCGCGATTTCACACTATTTTGCAAGTTCCGCGTGACAGCGCCACGCTTGCTTACCCGAATGCCCGCTCAAAAAGAACAGGCCGCACGCCCGCCGAAGCGGAGGTGCGGCCTTCGATCACGGCCGAATCGGCCGGCCGGTCGATCGATCGTGCGTCGCGTCAGCCGAGCAGCGGACGCAGCTCGTTGACGACCTTGAGCTTCGTCTCCGGTGCGCGGCCCTTGCGTGCGCGCTTGCCGACGTGCGGCGCCAGCCCCGCGTACGACAGCGTCTCGTCCTGCGCCTTGCCGCCGCGGCCGGTACCGATCAGCACGACGCCGGCCGGATCGATCGCGAGCGCCTGAACGAGCGTTTCCTTGTCGTCGAGCGCCATCAGGATCACGCCGCGACCGCCGCCGGACAGCGTCTTCATCTCGTCCATCCCGAACACCAGCAGGCGGCCGCCGCTCGACAGGCACGCGACCTGCGTCGCGTTCGGCAGCACCGGCATCGGCGCGAGCGGCACCGCGCCCGCATCGATGGTCATGAACGACTTGCCGGCCTTCACCCGGCTCACCATGTCGCCGACCTTCGCGAGGAAGCCGAAGCCGTTGCTCGACGCGAGCAGCAGTTGCTGGTCGGCCGGCGCCGCGTAGTAGTGCATCAGGTGCGAGCCCGATTCGAGCTCGATCAGCGATGTGACCGGCACGCCGTCACCGCGCCCGCCCGGCAGCACCGACACGTCGACCGAGTACACGCGGCCGCTGCTGCCCCACGCGATCAGGCGATCCGGCGTGCGGCACTGGAACGCCGCGTACAGATGGTCGCCGGCCTTGAACGTGAAGCCGGCCGGGTCGAGCCCGTGGCCCTTCAGCGCACGCACCCAGCCCTTCTGCGACACGACCACCGTCACCGGTTCGTCGACCACCTTCGCCTCGAACGTCGCGCGCTTTTCCTGCTGGATCAGCGTGCGGCGATCGTCGCCGTACTGCTTCGCGTCGGCCTCGATCTCCTTGATCATCAGCCGCTTCATCGCGCTTTCGTTCGCGAGCAGTTCCTCGAGCTTCGCCTTCTCGTCGCGCAGCGCTTCGAGTTCCTTCTCGATCTTGATCTTCTCGAGCCGCGCGAGCTGGCGCAGCCGGATTTCGAGAATGTCTTCCGCCTGCCGTTCGCTGAGACCGAACGCGCTCATCAGCGCGGCCTTCGGCTCGTCCGACTCGCGGATGATGCGGATCACCTCGTCGATGTTCAGGAAGACGATCATCCGCCCTTCGAGGATGTGGATGCGGTCGTCGACCTTCGCGAGACGATGGCGGCAACGGCGCGTCATCGTCAGCTGGCGGAACTTCACCCATTCGTCGAGGATCGTCAGCAGGCCCTTCTGGCCCGGCCGGCCATCGGCGCCGATCATCACGAGGTTCAGCGTCGCGTTCGACTCGAGGCTCGTGTACGCGAGCAGCGTGTTCACGAATTCCGTCTGGTCGATCGTGCGCGACTTCGGCTCGAACACGAGCCGCACCGCCGCTTCCTTGCCCGACTCGTCGCGCACCGCGTCGAGCAGGTCGAGCATCGCCTTCTTCGTGTTGAGCTGCTCGGGCGTGAGCGTCTTCTTGCCGAGCTTGAGCTTCGGGTTCGTCAGCTCCTCGATTTCCTCGAGCACCTTCTGGCCCGACGTGTTCGGCGGCAGCTCGGTGACGACCAGTTGCCACTGGCCGCGCGCGAGATCCTCGATCTTCCAGCGTGCGCGCACCTTCAGGCTGCCACGGCCCGTTTCATAGGCCGCCGCGATTTCCGTGTCGCTCGAGATGATCTGGCCGCCGCCCGGGAAATCCGGGCCGGGGATCAGGTTCATCAGCTCCGCGTGCGAGAGCTTCGGATTGCGGATCAACGCGACCGCCGCCGCCGCGACCTCGCGCAGGTTGTGCGACGGAATCTCGGTGGCGAGACCGACCGCGATACCCGACGCGCCGTTCAGCAGCACGAACGGCATGCGGCTCGGCAGCGTCTTCGGCTCCTCGAACGAGCCGTCGTAGTTCGGCATGAAGTCGACCGTGCCCTGGTCGATCTCGTCGAGCAGCAGCTTCGAGATCGGCGTGAGCCGCGCTTCGGTGTATCGCATCGCCGCCGCGCCGTCGCCGTCGCGCGAGCCGAAGTTGCCCTGCCCGTCGATCAGCGGGTAGCGCAGCGAGAAATCCTGCGCGAGACGCACGAGCGCGTCGTACGCCGACTGGTCGCCGTGCGGGTGGTATTTACCGAGCACGTCGCCCACGACGCGCGCCGACTTCACCGGCTTCGCGTCCGGGCCGAGGCCCATTTCGTTCATCGCGAACAGGATCCGGCGCTGCACCGGCTTCTGGCCGTCGCACACGTCGGGCAGCGCGCGGCTCTTCACGACGCTGACCGCGTAGCTGAGATACGCCTGCTCCGCGTAGTTGCCGAGCGTCAGCGCATCGCTCTCTGGCGCGCCGGAGTCGGCAAAGAGATCGGAGGTGTTGTCGTCCATCTGAATTCCGTATTCGTAAGTGGCGTGAGGCCGGGCCGGGCGTCATGCCCGGCCGCGCGGATTCCCGGCTTAAATGTCCGCTTCGACGTCGTTGCCCTTTTCCTCGAGCCAGCCGCGTCGCGCGGCTGCCTCGCCCTTGCCCATCAGCATCGTCATGCGCGCGACGGTCGCCTCGTAGTCGAGTTCGCCGAGCTTCACCGGCATCAGGCGGCGCGTGTCGGGGTTCATCGTGGTATCCCACAGCTGCTCGGCGCTCATTTCGCCGAGCCCCTTGAAGCGGCTGATGCTCCATTGCGTCTCGCGCACGCCGTCCTTGCGCAGCTTGTCGAGAATCGCTTCCAGTTCGCCCTCGTCGAGCGCATAGAGCTTCTGCGCCGCCTTCTTGCCGCGTGCCGGCGCATCGACGCGGAACAGCGGCGGCCGCGCGACGCACACGTGGCCGCGCTCGATCAGTTGCGGGAAATGCTTGAAGAACAGCGTGAGCAGCAGCACCTGGATGTGCGAGCCGTCGACGTCCGCGTCCGACAGGATGCAGATCTTGCCGTAGCGCAGGTTCGACAGGTCGACGCTTTCATCGGGGCTGTGCGGATCGACGCCGATCGCCACCGAGATGTCGTGCACCTCGTTGTTCGCGAACAGGCGGTCGCGCTCGGTTTCCCAGGTATTCAGCACCTTGCCGCGCAGCGGCAGGATCGCCTGGTATTCCTTGTCGCGGCCCATCTTCGCGGAACCGCCCGCCGAGTCGCCCTCGACGAGGAACAGCTCGTTGCGCGTGATGTCCTCGGTTTCGCAGTCGGTCAGCTTGCCGGGCAGCACCGCGACGCCCGAGCTCTTGCGCTTCTCGACCTTCTGGCCCGCGCGCGTGCGCGCCTGGGCCTGCTTGATCACGAGTTCGGCGAGCTTCTTGCCGTGCTCGACGTGCTGGTTCAGCCACAGCTCCAGCGCCGGACGCGAGAACGACGACACGAGCTTCACCGCGTCGCGGCTGTTCAGGCGCTCCTTGATCTGCCCCTGGAACTGCGGATCGAGCACCTTCGCCGACAGCACGAACGACACGCGCGCGAATACGTCTTCCGCGAGCAGCTTCACGCCCTTCGGCTGCAGGTTGTGCAGTTCGACGAAGCTTTTCACCGCCTGGTAGAGACCGTCGCGCAGGCCGGATTCATGCGTGCCGCCGGCCGGCGTCGGGATCAGGTTCACGTACGACTCGCGCACGAGCGAACCTTCCTCGCTCCAGGCGACGACCCACGACGCGCCCTCGCCTTCGGCGAAGGTGTCGTCGCCCGAACGCGAATCGGCGAAACGCTCGCCTTCGAACAACGGGATCAGCAACTCGCTGCCGTTCATTTCGTCGAGCAGGTAGCCGCGCAGGCCGTCTTCATATTTCCACGTCTGGCGCTCGCCGCTCTTTTCGTTGACGAGCACGACCTCGACGCCCGGCAGCAGCACGGCCTTCGAGCGCAGCAGGCGCTGCAGCTCGCCGAGCGGCAGGTTCGGCGAGTCGAAGTACTTCGGATTCGGCCACACCTGCACGCGCGTGCCGGATTTCTTTTCGCCGCGGCCCGCGCCCTGCGTCGCGAGCGGTTTCACCACATCGCCTTCGGCGAAGCCGAGTTCCGCGATCTTGCCGTCGCGCCAGACGGTGACGTCGAGGCGCGTCGCGAGCGCGTTCGTCACCGACACGCCGACGCCGTGCAGGCCGCCCGAGAACGTATAGGCGCCGCCCGCGGCCTTGTCGAACTTGCCGCCCGCGTGCAGGCGCGTGAATACGATCTCGACGACCGGCACACCCTCTTCCGGGTGCATGCCGAACGGGATGCCGCGGCCGTCGTCTTCGACCGAGACCGACTGGTCGGCGTGCAGCGTGACCGTGATCTGCTTGCCGTAGCCGCCGAGCGCTTCGTCGGACGCGTTGTCGATGACTTCCTGGATGATGTGCAGCGGATTCTCGGTACGGGTGTACATGCCGGGCCGCTGCTTGACCGGCTCGAGACCCTTGAGCACCTTGATCGATGCTTCGCTATAGGCCGCGCTGGGTTTCTTCGTTGACATAGGCGCTGAATTTCGTCATTCATCGGGACGTTGTCCACACCTCGTGTGGATAACGTCGTGGACAAAACGTTGAGTTCCGTAAAAAAGCGAATCGAAACAACGGTGTGCTTGGACTGCTCCGAAAGCGGGCGCGCGGCGTTGGCTGCGCTGCCCGGGACGCGCGGTATTTTACTGGTTCCGCGTGGCGCGCCAATCGCGCAATCGCGCGCGGCCGCCGCCGGCCGCGCGACGCGTCATGCGGATTACGCCGGCTTGCGCTTCGCCTCGAGCGTTTCCCACCGTTCGAGCGCCGCGAGCAATTCGTCGTCGATCGCCGCGAACCGCTCGGTCAGGCGCGTGCCTTCCTGCGGATCCTTCGCGAAGATCGAACCGTCTTCGAGCCGGGCATTGATCGTCCTCTGCTCCTCTTCGAGCGCGGCGATCTTCTCCGGCAGCGAATCGAGCTCGCGCTGCTCATTGAACGACAGCTTCACCGTGCGCTGCGCATTGCGGCCCGCGGCGCTTTTTGCCGGCTCCTCCTTGACGGGTGCAGCTTCCTTCACCGCGCGCTTCGCGGCTTCCTGCTGCGCGAGCTGATCCGCGCGCGCGCTCTGGATCTGCCAGTCGGTGAAGCCGCCGACATATTCACGCCACTTGCCGTCGCCCTCGGACGCGATCACCGACGTCACGACGTTGTCGAGGAACGCGCGATCGTGGCTGACGAGCAGCACCGTGCCGTCGTAGTCGGCCAGCAGCTCCTCGAGCAGTTCGAGCGTCGGGATGTCGAGGTCGTTGGTCGGTTCGTCGAGCACCAGCACGTTGGCCGGACGCGCGAACAGGCGCGCAAGCAGCAGCCGGTTGCGCTCGCCGCCCGACAGCGACTTCACCGGCGAACGCGCGCGCTCCGGCGCGAACAGGAAATCGCCGAGATAGCTCATCACGTGCTTGCGCACGCCGCCGATCTCGACCCATTCGCTGCCGGGGCTGATGGTATCCGCGAGGCTCTTTTCCTGGTCGAGCTGCGCGCGCATCTGGTCGAAATACGCGACCTGCAGGTTCGTGCCGGTGCGCACCGTGCCTTCGTCGGGCTTCAGTTCGCCGAGAATCAGCTTGAGCAGCGTCGTCTTGCCGGCGCCGTTCGGGCCGATGAAGCCGATCTTGTCGCCGCGCATCACCGTCGTCGAGAAGCGATCGACGACCGTGCGGCCGCCGTAGCGCTTCGTCACGTCGGTCAGCTCCGCGACGATCTTGCCGGACTTCTCGCCCTGCGCGACGTCGAGCTTCACGTTGCCCTGCGAATTGCGGCGCTCCGCGCGCTCGTTGCGCATCTGCACGAGCCGCGCGATGCGGCCGACGCTGCGCGTGCGGCGCGCTTCGACCCCCTTGCGGATCCACACTTCCTCCTGCGCGAGCAGCTTGTCGAACTTCTCGTTTTCCACGCGCTCGACTTCGAGCTGCTGCGCCTTGCGCGTCTGGTACGCCGAGAAATTGCCCGGGTACGACAACAGCCGGCCGCGGTCGAGATCGACAATGCGCGTCGCGACGCGGTCGAGGAACGCGCGATCGTGCGTGATGAACAGCAGGCCCGCGCGCTGCGCGACGAGCAGCTCTTCCAGCCAGCGGATGCCGTCGAAGTCGAGGTGGTTGGTCGGTTCGTCGAGCAGCAGCACGTCGGGCTGCAACACCAGCGCGCGCGCCAGCGCGACCCGCTTCTGCATCCCGCCCGACAGCGCGTCGACGCGCGCGTCGACGTCCGCCAGGCCGATCTGCGCGAGCGTCATCGACACGCGCGTGCGCCAGTTCCACGCGTCGTGCGCGTCGAGCAACGACTGCAGCGCGTTCATCCGCGCGAGCAACGCATCGTGTTCGGCGCCTTCGGGCGTATCCGCGAGGCGGTGCGCGATCGAATCGTATTCTTCGAGCACTTCACGCGTGTGCGCGAGCCCCGACGCGACCGCCTCGAACACCGTCGCGCCCGGCTCGAACTCGGGCTCCTGCGGCACATAGACGGTCACGAGCTCCTGCTGGCGCGTGACCAGCCCGTCGTCGGGCTTCGCGAGCCCGGCGACGATCTTCAGCAGCGACGACTTGCCCGCGCCGTTGCGGCCGATCAGGCCGACGCGCTCGCCGGCTTCCAGCGAGAAATCCGCGTGATCGAGCAACGCGACGTGACCGAACGCGAGCTGCGCGCCGGTAATGGAATAGAGCGACATGGGGAGACGGCGAAGAGAGAAATCGGAAGCGCCCATTGTACCGGTCGCGGGCGCCGGCACCGGTATGGCCGGACGGATAAGGTGCAAGACCGGTCGCGCGGGCCGGTTGCCGGAGGTCGAGTGCCGCGCGTGCGGCGGGCGCCCGCGCCTGCAGGCGCGGGCTCACTCCGTCGCGAGGACGGCACGGCCGCCCTCGCGGAAATGCGTGCTTACTTGACGTTCACGGAGATCGTCGAGCTCATTTCGGGACCGTACGAGCGGTGCGCGCCGTCGCCAAACTGCAGCGTCAGCGTGTGCTGGCCGGGCGGCAGCCTGAGCTCGGTTTCGGTCTGCGCCTTGCCGAAGTGCAGCGAACGTTCGCCCGCGGGAATCACGTCGCCCTTCGGAATCGGCCGGCCGTCGATCAGCAGATGATGATGGCCGGTATCCGGCGTCATGTCGCCGGCGGGCCGAAGCGCCATCCCTTCGAGCCCGAACTTCACGAGCACCGGATTCGACACCGTCGCGCCGTCTCTCGGCGCTTCGAAAAACACGCGCGCCTCGGCCCGCGCGACCGTCGACACGGCCATCGCCGCCACGCATACCGCACTCGCGATCCACTTTTTGTTCAGCATCGCATTCTCCTTATGGTTGGACAGCCCGGGAAGCATACACCGCACTTACGGCATGCGTGTTCCGGTTGCGTTGTTCGCGATGCGTACGTTTAAAACGACGTTGCGGAGCCGTTCGGCGAAATTCCGGTACCATTGCGCCTTTCGTCCGCCGGCCAGGCCGCGGACGGCATCACCGGATTTCCATTTTTACCGAGCGCCACATGAGCGAAGTCACCGAATACCAGAGCTGGGTCTGCCTGATTTGCGGGTGGGTCTACAACGAAGCGGAAGGGCTGCCCGACGAAGGCATCGCACCCGGCACCCGTTTCGCCGACATTCCCTCCGACTGGCGCTGCCCGCTGTGCGACGTGGGCAAGGAAGATTTTGTTGTCGTCGATTTCTGATTCGACGATGTTCTGATCGCGGCTGATTGCGCGATCGCACGCGTCGGCGTGCATTCCGCCCTGCCGACGCGCCGCGCGTTTGCTATACTCTGCGCGCTGTCCACACTGCCGTCCGGTTCGCGTTTTTTGTGCGAGCACCCGGACATGGCGCTCCCCGTAGTTCAATGGATAGAACAAGCGCCTCCTAAGCGCTAGATACAGGTTCGATTCCTGTCGGGGGGACCAGCCAAGCCCCAAACCTCCCCCAAGATTCACAAGAAACTCCCTGCTCAGGCCCGTCTGACGGCCATCTAGCTCCTATCGTTACCCAAGGTTGCTCAGTGACAGCCGGAGAAAGTGTTGGTATTTTTGTTGGTATCAGCAGATACCAACAACACAGATACCAACAATGCCTCTCACTGACGTGCAGGTACGGAACGCGAAGGCCAGCGCGGCCCCGTACAAACTCACGGACGGCAACGGAATGTTCTTGCTCGTCCAACCGAACGGCGCGAAGTACTGGCGCTTGTCCTACCGCTTCCTTGGCAAGCAGAAGACGCTCGCGCTCGGCGTCTATCCGGCCGTCACGCTTGCGACGGCGCGGAAGAAACGCGACGAGGCCCGCGAGCAGATCGCGGCCGGCATCGATCCGGGCGAAGCGAAGAAGGATGCGAAACGGGCCGCCGAGATCGCAGCGGCGAACTCGTTCGAAGCGGTAGCCCGCGAGTGGTTCGACTCTCAGCGTCCGGGCTGGAGCGACGGCTACGCGGAGAAGGTGCTGAATTCGCTTGAGGTCGACGTGTTCCCGAAGATCGGCCCTCGCCCGATCGCGGAGATCGACTCGCCGCAGATGCTCAGCATCGTTCGCGAGGTTGAAGCGCGCGGGGTGCGCGAGACAGCGAAGCGGATTCTCCAGCGCTCTCGCGCGGTCTTCCAGTACGGGATCATGACTGGGCGATGCTCCAGGAATCCAGCGGCCGACATCGACGCGCAGACGGTCTTGAAGAAAGGTCCCGGCGTGCAACACATGGCCCGCGTCAAGGCGACGGAGATCCCGCAGCTCATGCGCGACATTGACGCCTACCAAGGCGACCTAGTTACCCGGCTCGCGCTCCGCCTGATGGCTCTGACCTTCGTGCGGACAACGGAAATGATCCGTGCAGAGTGGTCGGAATTCGACGATGTCGCAGCCGAATGGCGCGTGCCGCCGGAGCGCATGAAGATGCGCGACCCGCACATCGTGCCGCTGTCGCGACAGGCGCTCGACGTGCTCGCCCAGCTCCGCGCGATCAACGGTCAACATCGCTTCGTGTTCTACAGCGTGCAAGGCCGGAGCCACATTTCGAACAACACCATGCTCTACGCGCTCTATCGCATGGGCTACAAGTCGCGGATGACGGGGCACGGCTTTCGCGGATTGGCTGCTACGGCTCTGCGTGAACTCGGCTTCGGCCGGGACGTTGTAGAGCGCCAGATGGCGCACGCCGAACGGAATCAGGTGACGGCAGCCTACGTTCACGCCGAATATCTGCCGGAGCGCAGGCGAATGATGCAGGCATGGGGAGATCACCTCGACCACCTCAAGGCAGGAGCGGCGGTCGTCCGTATCGCGTCAGCCCGCTAGTGTCCCAATGTCGCCCGCCCCCTCGCTACCACCAAAGGAAGCGGGGGGTTCAGTTGCTCGTATATTTGGCTAGGTTCCTGTCGCTTACTGCCCCTCAACGACTCCTCAACCATCGCATCAGGGATCTATCGCGAGCAAGGGTGTGCAATATTAGAGTACAGGGTTATGGAATGAATATTCGGGGCCCTCTCTGTCTTTATCATCTCCAGTCACGATGCCGAAATGACGGTGTTGACGTTCGTCCCAACTCTCACATCGCATCTCGAATGAAAGGTTGACTCGTGTATAGAGCACCTTCGAGAAACACGGATCGTGTTGGCCGGGCAAGTTTGTTGGGTACGTCCAATATGGCCCGCTAACCGTGAACAAAGGCCAATGTTGTGTCTGCGCAATCGACTGCATTGACACAACAATGCATGCGACAAACGCATATGCATTTTTCATGGAGGAGACTTTCTTAAAGTGTCGATCGGACATGATTTTGCATGAATCGCTGAAGGTCTGGGGTCTACCGACCTACTCCCACTGATCGCCGAACGCGCACGACTTCATCGCACTCCCCGAACGCCTACAGCAAACCTTTGTTACGTCGCGAGGGCTCGGCGTCGCGGGACATTGCCCAAAATCTGCCCCCTGCGTTCCGGCTATAGCTTCCCTGCATGGTTATGACCCCCTTCCGTGCGTTTCCCACCAGTAAAACGCAAGCGGTCTAGGCATAGGATCACCGAGTGATTTGGCCCCTTATTATTATGTGCCCCCCCTATGTTTGCCGTCAGTAGAGAAAAGACGCGGGTGTGAGCCCCCGCGTCTTTGCCCTAGACGGAGGGTCCCCCGCTTTCCGGCCGCCATGACACTTACAGCCGGCGCAACAATGCCCGACCGAGGCGCGTCGCGGACACCCCCCTCGAAAACACGGTTTCGACGCCCCTCGAATCCCGTAGAGCCGCACCCCGTCTAGCTTCGCGGTCGACGCAGACGGTCGACTCTTGTCCGCTCAGTGCAAAACGAGTTGGAGAGTTGGAGATAAACGCCAGAATCGGCCGCAAAGCCTTGTGGGGTAAGGCTTCGTGTGTCTCCAAACGATTTGGAGAACGCTGGAGATACTGGAGATAAACCGGGCTGAATTGTTACATCCTCAGCAAGAGTCGAGGCAACCGCCGACCCGGTTCCATCTGGAGCGTATCGCTCAAAGTAACTTTGACGCACGGGCCAAAAGTGCCGCGCAAAGGGATGCCCGCCACCGCCCTCCCGGACGGCGGCGGTGCAGCTTAGATTTCGAGTGAGAAGATGGACGGCAGGACGCGATAGACCATGAGTTTCTTTGTCATGCCGGGGATATGTTCTTGTCGATACGGACGCCCATCGCTACGCAGCATCAGCACACCCCGCTTCATCAAAGCCTTCTCGACGATCCTATGGTCGTAGCCGGCGCATACTTCCTTGCGAAACACGGTTGACTCGATCAGGTATTCCGTCTCGACGCTTTCCGCGTCTTCGGCGCTCATCTTCTCGCCGAACTCGGCGTAATACGCTTGATCCGACTCGATGGCGATGCTGCTCTTGTCGTGTTTCACGAGTCGTTTCCAGCCCGCACGGTGCGGCGCGTTCGGTCGATGGTCGTCCTGCGCCCGGTTCATCCACACGAAACGGTTGTCGCCGTGTGCGACGAGGAAGTGCAGCACCTGTCGCACCGCATCCGCTTCGTCCGAATTGCCGGTGCCGCCGCGCAGTTCGAGCCAGCCTTCGAAGCAGCGACGCGCGGCCTCGACCGCTTCGCCCTGCGGCCAGCCGGTCAGCCCGTGCGCCGTCGCCAGCTCGCCGGCCACCGCAACGAGGCAGAACCGCTTGGCGACGCGCGCGACCTGCGAATGCGAGCCCTCCGGCACCCATTGCCCGACCAGCTCGTCGACGCGCATGCGCAGATGCTCGGCCAGCTCGCCGGCCTGCGACGACGCCCACTCGATGAACGCGGGGCCGGCCGTGCCGTAGTGCATGCCGGCGTGCCGCTCTAGGTGTTCGATCAGCGCGGCCGGCGTCGGGAAACCGTGCAGCTTCTCCACGACGCCCATCTCGCCGACCTCGGCCGGGATCGCGGGCAAGCGCACCTCGATACCGCCTTTCATGGGCTTGTTGCCCTCGGCCATCAGCGCGGACACGCTCTTTTCGCCGTTCGACAGGAACAGCAGCCGCCACGTCAGCACGGGCTTGGCCGAGCCGCTACGCGACGCGCGGGCCTTTCCCGACTCGTTCGCGAGCATGTAGATCACATCGCCGACCAGGCGCGGTTCCACCTGCCCGATTTCGTCGAGGATCAGCAGCGCGTCGCTATGCTGCGTGGCCACGGCTTCGAGCGCGTTGTCGGTCGCCTTCCAGCTCCGCACGTAGTCCGGCGAGCCGAACACGGACGCGGCGATGACGCCGCCCGTCGACTTGCCCTTGGACGTCGTGCCGAGCAGGTGAAACCCGCCCGACTGAAGCCCGGAGAAGTGCAGCAGCGGACCAGCGAAGGCGGTAGCGACGCAGAACAGCAGCCGGCTATTGCCGACGCAGTAGGCCGCAACCTCGCGTTGCCAGTCCTCCAGCGTGCCGCGCTCCTTGAACTGGCTCTGGATCGGCGTATCCGCCTGATAGATCAACGCCTCTTTGCCGGTGCCGATCACGCGATCGGGCAGCACAAACGCGCCGTGATGCCAGCCAACGCGAGGCACGCAGCGCACGCGCTCGTCCGGCTGCGCCATCTGCACATAGTTCGCGATCTGCGTGCGGGCGATCTGCGTGACGCCGAGCTTCACGCCCATATCGAGCAGCATGCGGCGCAGCTCCGTGCCGTCGCCGGCAAAGAGGCCGGCCGGCACCGCCCACCGTTTTTGGATGCCGTCGCGGTCCGTGAATTCGAGCAGGTAGCCCCACTCGCTGTTCATCTCGTTGCGCGTCTCCGCAATCACGTCGATCCGCGTGCTGACCCAATGCGGCGGCAGCGGATCACCCTGATTGTTGAAGCCGTGAAACCACACGCCCTTGTCGTCGACGACGAACCGCGACTTGCCATCCTGCGCGCGGGCCGTTTTCGGGCGCTTGGCGGGCTTCACGGCAGGCAGTGCAGCCTTGGCCTTGCCAGCATCGGACGAGCCGGCCAGCGCGAGCGCAGCACGCACGGCGGCGGCCACCGCATCCGGGCCGAGGTGCGCAGCCAGGTCGTTGAAGTCGGTCCCGTTCGCCGGGCGATTCGGACCGAAGTCAGGCACCGCGACGATGCCGGCGACCGCCTCGGCCGCCGCGCGGGCCTTCGTCACGCCCGGATTGCCCTTTGTCGTGTGGTCGTCGTCGGCGCACACGACGATGCGGGCGTCCGGATATTGGCCGCGCAGCGCCGTCGCGACCGCGTGCAGGTTGCCGGCGTCGAATGCGACGGCGGCCGGATAGCCCGTTGCGGCCGCGAGCGTCGCGCACGTGGCGTAACCCTCGCCAATCAGCAGCGTGGGCGGCGCGGAAGATAACGGGCCACCGATCAGCGAGAAGCAGCCCGCCTTGCGGCCGTTCGGCAGGTAGCGTTTCTGGCCGTCAGTCAGGACGAACTCCAGCGTCCACAGCTTGCCTTCCGCATCACGGGCCGGAATGACGAGCGCGCCGTCGCATGCGGCCGTGCCGATGCACAAGCTGCCGCGATAGAGGCGCAGCGCGTCGGCCGGGATGCGCTTGCGAACAAGGTACGGGTGATCGGCCGGCGCGGGCTCGGCCGCCGACCAGATCGACTCAGCGAGCGCCGACGCGGCTTGCTGCTTCTCGGTCAGCTCCGCCAGCTCGGCCGCTTCGCGGGCCGCGCGCTCGGCCTTCTGCCGCTCGCGCTCCGCTGGATCGATCGGTTTGGCGCGATGCGCACGCGGATCGAATCCGCCGACCTTGGCGAGATGAAACAGCGTGTTGATGGTGATCTTGCCGCCCTTGAACGACTTCCACACATCGCGCGCGTCCTTGCCGTTGTAGTTCTGCGCGCCTTGGCTCCATTCGTTCCAGAGGGCGAAGCCCTCCTCGCCGAACTCGGCCTTGAGCGCCATCCCCACCTGACTCCACGTGTCGCGGTCGTCAGGCGGGACATAGCCGAGCGCGACTCTCGCCCGCTCGAATTCGGACATGGGTACGTTACTCATAGGTTCCCACTGGACGCGCGTCGGTCGACTGCCGATTAGTAGTCCATATCGGGTAAGCAGCTACCCGACGCGCGAAGAATTGAATGATTCGACGATGCCTAGCGGCGCAGCGTCAACCGGCCGCGCGAGGCACCGACAGAACGGCACCGCCGGCCGTGACGTCGTTGCTGTAGACGTAGCGGCCGAGCCGCGACTCGCCAAGGGCGTCGTTGGCCGCCTCCAGCGCCGCGCCGATCGACGGCAGGGACGCGCGGAACAGGCTCAGGACAAGCCAGTAGTCGTCATCGGACATGGCCTTGTCAGCCGCCCAATGCAGGCTATCCAGCAGCTCCATCGCATCGCTGATCCGCGTGCCGATGCGGTCGTGATCGGGGCGATTCACCTCGGCCACGAAGTGCGAAGCCAGCGGTTGCACGGCGTTCTTGTTCGTCTTTGCCATGACCGCCCCTCAGTGCGTCGTGCGCGGTTCGCGCGTGACGAGCCCGAGCGCCGCGAACAGGTGCTGTTGCACGCGCCCCATCAGGCCGGCCGCGAACGCTTGGCGGCTGATCGTCACGCGATGCGCGTCGACGTCGCCCGCATCCTGCATGGCGGCTTCCATGCCGCGCGCGAACGCGGCCGCTTGATGGGCCGCGTAGTCGTGCAGCCGCACGTCGCCTTTCAGGTCGAGCCATGCGTCGGCGCAGATCGCGCCCAGGTCGACGGCGAATTGCAGCTCGATCGGAGCGCCGGTATCGAGCGGCGGGGCGTTGTCGAATCCATCGACAACCGCGGTTCGGATGCGCTGATCAGTCATGGCACACCTCCGGCTGCGCAGTGCGGCGCATTTCGGCCGAATACCGGCTCGCAACGCTTTGCCCCATGTCGACGAGCGCGCGCTCGTAGGTGCCCTCCGCAAGATGCGAACGGACAGCATCGAACAGGGCTTCGAGCTGGGCGAGCTGATGGGCCGCGCACATGGCGATCATCGTGACTTCGTTCGGCAGGCGGTATTTAGACATGGCGCACCTCCAGAATCGACGCGAGGAGTTGCCCGACGTCGATCGTGCAATCCAGCTCCGCTTCGCCGCGAATCGGCGTGAGGTTCCAGTCGTGGACGGCTGCGTGCGTGAATTCGCCGGACCGCCAACCGCAGACGCTGCGCCCCGAGACGGGGCCGCCCAAGATCCGCACGCGCCAATCGTGATCGGGCGTCGGGCGAGCCGATGCCACCTCGACCAGCATGCCGATACGCGAGCGAGCATCGCACTTCGTGACGATCGCCAGATCGCCAATCTTGCAGCGCAGGTCAGCCATGACGCACCTCCGCACGGACGAGCGCGGCGATTGCGGCCAGTGCTGCACCGGTCGCATCGAGCGCGTCTTGATACGTGTTGGCCGTTGCGGCGTCGCGCAGTGCTGCGCGGACGATGGATTGAATGAGGTGGGATTGCGGCCCGGTACGGGCGTGCGACGACTGGCGCATTGAATGCGACCTCCTTGGACGGGTTGACGAACCCGGTCCCCGCTGTCAAACGGGGTGGCCGGGCACATGGCAGGGTTGACAGACCGGCGTCCAAGGGAACCGGCGTGCGCGAACGCACCCCCACCAAGGCCCGACCATAGAAGGCGCAAGGTGTACGGACGTAAAAAAACCGCGCGAAGGCGGTTGTCCGCCTTGGAACTATTCCGGCTGTCACCCCGGGTCGCTGTTGTCTCAGCGACGCCCACAGGATACTGCGCCCCGCCAGGATGCGCAAATCGAGGAAGGGACCGATCAGCGCAGCTGGCGTAACACGGCCGACACACCGGCCCAGCCACCACGGCAAAGTGACTTTGGCACGACGTCATGCAGGAGCCTTTGGATCGAGCATGAAAACCGCGTGCTTGAGGAGTTCGACCGCGCGCTTGGCACGCGTCGGCATACGTTCGGCGTCGCGCTCGAATACGGTGGCCGCCGCCGCGATCCAACAAGCCGCCTCGCGTCGACCTTCGTCCACACAGCTAGCGTGCGCTTCGGCGAATCGCTCGCGCTGGCGCTCCAACTCGCTTTCAAAAAAGGCCGCGTCTGCTTGCTTCTTGGTTTCGCGCGCGGCAACGCGCATATTCGTAACGTCCACGGCATTCGCCATTACGCGCCCTCCGTCACGTCGCCCGCCACATCGGCAGAGCGGTAAGTCAACGGGTCGGCCATCCAGCGATGAATCTCTCTGTTCGACCAGACGGTGCAGCGCTGCGTCAAACGACGTGCACGCGGAAATCTCCCTTCCAGTTCGCGTTGCCGAACAGTCTCACGGGACAACGGAACAAAGCGACGCAGGTCACTCCAACGCGAAAAGCCGTCAAGCGGCAGTCCGACCGGGGCCTGTGACGCGAATGTATTGCTTGCAGACATTTGTGCTCCCTAAGCGTAGCTGTGCCACCATCGGCACAACCGGGAGCTTGAAGCACCAAACGCGACCGACGTATCGACAATCGCGTTTAGCACCATGCAAAACAAGACTATCGTTGCGTCAATCTCGTTTTATCAATTCACGTGGCAAGCCAAGCCCGTTTCAGCTTGCGCACGTGATCAGCCGTGACGCCGAAGCGAGCCGCAATATCTGAGCAAACATTGCGCCCCTGAAAGTCCTCACCGCTACGCCGACGCCGGTTAAATTCTTCGACGATCTTTGTATTCTTTGCACCAGCAAGCCGCGCAGCCTGAGCCGGCTTGATGGCCTTTTGCCTTTCGCGCATGGACTGATCTTGCCGCTCTCGTTGTTCAGCTTGGAGCTGCGCCAAATGTGCCTGCGACATGTCGCGCTCTTCAGCGTGCTCGGCAAGCTGATCATGCAAAGCATTAATTCGTTCGAGCAATGCGGATTCCGTTTCACGGCGCGCGTATAGCACCACTCCTTCCAACGTACGGCTATTAAACAACTCATGCTTCATCAGCTCTTGCGCCGTGCGCAGATCATCTTCGTCAATGCACTTGACGAGCAGGCCGGCCAGCAAGGCCATCGCCTCCCCAACCGGCACGTCGCGTGGAATGATGTCTTGCATCCGCCCGAATGGACTTTCACCGTCTCTTTCAGCGAAAGGCTGCGAAGCTCGATGTTTCGCATCCGCAGCAGCGGAGGAGAGAATGCTCCTTCTGACACATTGCCTCGGCCGCCGCGCACGAAGACCGGCGCGTGGTTTGTGCGTGAAATCTGGATGAGATGTCTTTGTACGTGGCAATAGCGCACCCTTCTGTGCGGCCTTCACGAAGAAAGCCGAGCCAGCCGGTGAAGGTAACCGGTTTTCGGGTGGCCGCCCTAGACTCGACGGGCCACATTTTCTCACGGCAACGTTCCCGACACTCGCATCACCCATCGCGTGAACTGCGATATCCCCGCGCATCACCTCGCGATATCAAAAATCCGAGTCAAGCCTCATTTCGCCTTAAGCGTGACTGCGTCACCCATAAGGGTACGCAGCTCGGCCTCTAATTCATCGATCGACTGCTTGATGTCCTGCGACACACTTTCGTGTACTTTGATCCAACTCTCGTAGGGGTTCTGATTGTTCGGGCTTTTCACTTGCAACTGATATAGGTTTGCGTTGCTCACAAGTTGCTGACGAAGCGCCGCAATATGGTCCGCCGTTGCTTTGCTAAGGAAAATGCGCTTTTCACGGTGACTCTGGTCAAAGCACTGAAAGGTGTCCCAGACCCGCGTTGAGCAGTCCTCATCCGTGTCTCCGCCATTGCGGGCGGTCGGGTCGACCAATTGCCTAACAGCCTCATAAAGTGCGAGAAGTGCGCTATGGACCGCTTCAATTGCATCGAATCTTCTTCGAATCAGTTCCCCGTGGACCGCCAATTGCCGGCTTCCCTCGCGACCAAGGGCTGCACGCAGCTCTTCGAGCTTGTGATCTGCCTCGAAACGCAACGTCGATCTGACGTGCTCGACCGCCAAGTCACTTTCGGTCTTCAGCCTTGCCTTATGTGACTCTAGACGCTGGTCAAAGAGATGGCTAACTGCGCGACTAGCTTGCGCCGCAATCCAGTTCCGAAGCGCCCATCCGGCAAGAAAGACGACTACCGATACCCCACCGATCTTCATTAACAACAAGCTCAAGGGGATTCTCCTCACGTAATTTTGGCCGACGCACGACAACCCGAGACGACTAGCGGCCCGACTGGCTGCACGCATCCAGCAGGCAAAGCACGGTGCAGCATACCGCTTGCATGTACTCCGGCGATATCCCCGGATAGCAATGCGTACGCGCTAACGTCCTCGCTACATGCAGCGACATGTCCGAAACCGTTCCCTTGCGGACATGGGTACGAATGGATGTTCGAAAATAAGGCTTTGCTATTTTCGTACAGGGGTTATAATTCGTACACCCCTTTTGAACACATTGGAGCCCATGGTGTCCCGAACCTTCGCATACGCTCGCGTCAGCACGGCCGACCAGACGGTAGCTAACCAACTCCGCGAGATCGAGGCGGCTGGCTTCAATGTCGACAAGCGCCGGGTCGTAACGGAAAGCATCTCGGGTAGCGTAAGCGCGGACCAGCGGCCAGGGTTTGCGGACTTGCTCCGCAGACTGGAAGAAGGCGACGTGTTGATCGTTACGAAGCTCGACCGGCTTGGCCGAAATGCTATGGACGTACGCGCAACCGTGGAGACATTGGCGGAGAGAGGCATTCGGATTCATTGCCTTGCGCTTGGCGGCGTTGACCTGACCAGTGCGGCCGGCCGGATGACGATGCAGGTATTGAACGCTGTTGCTGAGTTTGAGCGCGATCTGCTGATCGAACGCACACAAGCCGGCATCGCCCGAGCAAAGGCGGAAGGGAAAGCGATGGGACGTCCCTCTGCGCTCACCAAGCAACAGCAGGACGAAGTTCGCAAGCAGTTGAGTCAGGGGGCGAGCGTGGCGAGTCTAGCGAAGTGCTACGGCACGAGCCGTCAAACGATTATGCGGGTGCGCGATGCAGTTTGATTACTTCAAGTTACTTTGCGCTTGCACCTGTGTGACGCTTCTCCCGCGCGTCATCAGGGATTTCTTGCTCATAGAACCAGTAGTCGTTTTTCAGATCATTTCGAACGACATATTGATTCTTGCAATGAAATCGATGCCGACGGTTGAACTCATCGAGTAGCAGTTTCGAAGCATCTAAATAGCCCGCATACCCCTGCCAGTTTAGGCATAGACACTGCTGAGGGGAAATTGGCATCGTCACTTCTATAGTCTCGCTGCCAAGTGCAGGGCTTCTGAAGAATGGTGGCATTTTATATGCCTCAGGATCGAACCACGTACATGGCCGGTCCGACGTGATAAACCCCGTCTCATCACTGGTACTGTAGATCGCCAAATCCATTCGAAGAAGGATCGGCACGGTGGTACGCAGAACCGGAGCCATCATTTTTTGCAAGGGCTTGGCGGCGAGCTCGCGTACCTGCTCGTGTGTGAACGACTGCCCCTCCCCAGACGAAAGCTCCGAGATACGCGCCATCGATTCGCGCTGCTCGGCGGTTGCGCTCTTCACTTTTGCAGCAAGGTCGTCTGCGATCTTTAAGACGTTCTGCCACTGCGAAGCATGATGATTGCGCGAGGCGGCGGTGCGAAACTGCGCAGCGGCGACAAACGTACACAAATATACGTGCTCCTCAGGTGTCAGCGGTCGTTTGTGATTGAACTTGCTGATGCGCATTCGCGTGAATCTGTCCTCCAGCATCGAAAGCGTTGCTTCGATGCACAGATCACGTCCACCATCCGCCGTTTCGATGGTGTACATATCCGTCTCAGTGAATAGTTTGTGCGGCGCACGCCGATGGCGGCTTGTACCGTCACGCTCGAACACCCACACGTACGGCTCATGTGTCGCTGGGCGATCGGGATCGCACCACGCCTTGAGGTAGGACGCCGGCACGTAGTGTTGCTTCTTGTGACTTTTCCCCATGTCCGAGCCTTTTCTTTTTTGCCATCGGTCACGCGAGACAAAGAAGTGCGCCGAGGTCGAGTGGGCTTACAAACACACGCCAGCCGATCATTTCGAGACTGTGCCGCGATATGACAGTGAATTATAGATCCGGATGCGGAAGCCGCGAAGGCGGGACGGAATGCTGCCGGGCGCTTGACCCAACTCTGCCAGCAAATCCACAAAGAGCTGACTCTGCTCGCGGCCGGAAATGGGGGGCGGGAGATCCTTTGCGCGCAGTGTTCCAGATGGCGGGCAGTTGGCGAGCGATAGAGCGACCATTGGCTGCTCGGCCACATATCTCCAACGTTATCTCCAAGAAAGTATGTGTTCTGGAGATAGACTTGGAGATAACCACATCCCCGCCAGACAAGGCTCACAAGCCGAAACGGGTGTTTATCTCCAAATCTCCAGATATTTTTGCTTCCGGCGGCACGACAAGGGTACGCACCGCGTCTCCCTTCGAGTGATCGAGCGTACCCGGATGCGCCTGTTGGTATTTTTGTTGGTATTTACGGAACGTTGTCGCCCGAATGGCACATAGAGCCTAGAGATATGAATTCTGTCGGGGGACCAGCCAAGCTCTCAGCCATCCCCCGGATTCACAAGAATCTCCCCGCTTCGCCCCCGTCTGGCGCCACTCTGCCTCCCAGCCGTACCCGAGACTCTTGCGATTTTCGTTGGTATCAGCAGATACCAACCACACCTCTCACGGACGCGCAGTTATCGCGTCAGCTCGCTACCGCATCAACACTGGTCGCGCCCCAACTCGCCCTTTCCGCCCCACCGCCGGCGACGGGCGAGGCGCGACGATGTTGGACTGCCGCCAGCTTATTCGTCGAACGGCCCGGCTTCGAACGTAGCCACTCCGGCGGCATACTCTCGCACCCATATATCGCGGTGATCCTCGCCAGAGCCCTTTACCGCGAACGACGCGTTCGGTAGGCATGAAGCCAACTTGTCGAACAGCATGACGATCGCCATGCTGTTCAGAAAGAAGAGAGTTGACGTTGGTAGAGCCGAACCACATGCTTCGGTGAGGTTGGTCAATACGTCGTGGCTTAGCGAATATTCGTCAAGAAACCTCAAGAGTTCCTCACGGACACTGGCAACATTCAACGGCTCACCATCGAACGGATGAACCGAAACCTGAGTGTGAAAGCTCATTCGAACCTACTCCATTATTTTTTTCATTCAAACACGGCTCTTCACGGTGTGCGGAGCGAATCGTGATTTTTGACGATCTACCGACCGTTGTCGATCGGCCAAGTTTGGCCTTTCGTGGGCAGCTCACCCTTCTGTGCGGCCTTCACGATGCGTGCCGAGCCTGCCGGTGAACCACGGCTTCCATTCGACACAAATCAAAGATCGTTTGACTCTCGGCATCAGCCCAAGTACACTTCGCGCCGCGGGGTGGAGCAGTCTGGCAGCTCGTCGGGCTCATAACCCGAAGGTCGTAGGTTCAAATCCTACCCCCGCAACCAATACCGAAGCCCGCTTTGCGAAAGCAAGCGGGCTTTTTGCTTTCCGCATGCACTGCTGCGTGCGCACCGCCTGGCCGGCATCGCCGACAAACTGCGGAACATTCAGCCGCCGGCACCAACTGCGACACACGATCGCATCCTGCCCGATCGCCGCGGTTCCACGTCAGACATTGCGTAGAATTCCGAACCTTCTTCAGCATCCGGACTTCCGCAATGATTCGAACGATCGCGGCACTCGCCGCGCTTTCCGCGATTACCGGCACGGCGAACGCCGCCGACACCATCACCGCGCCCGCGAAGCGGCGCTATGTCAGCCCCGACATCGCCAACGTCGCGAACGCAGCGGCACCGCGCCCGGAAAAAACATCCTCCGACTCACGCTGCCGTGAACTGGCTGCCGGCATCGACGCCGTGACGCACACCCCCGACCGCGGCCAGAAGGTCGTGCGCGGGATGGGCCCGGACGGCAAGCCGCGCAACGAACTGCGCGCTTACGACAAGCGCGCCGATCTCGAAACCGAGCATCAACGGCTCGGCTGCCGATAACGAACGCAACGCCGCACGGTCAACTCACACCGGGCGTCCCGCCATCACGCGATCACGCGTTCGCGCCGCCGTCGATCGTCAACCCGGTCCCGTTGATCGACCGCCCTTCCGGCCCGACGACGAACGCGACGAGCGCCGCGACGTCGTCGGCCTTGCCGTACTGCGGGATCGCCATCCGCGAACGCTGCGCGCCGGCGTGTTCGCCGTCGGCCGGGTTCATGTCGGTATCCGTCGACCCCGGATGCACGATGTTGACCGTGATGCCGCGCGGGCCCAGATCGCGCGCGAGCCCCTGAGTCCAGCCGATCAGCGCGGCCTTGCTCGCCGCATAGAGGCTCATCCCCGCATCGGGCACGCGCGTGGCGAGGCAACTGCCGGTCGACACGATGCGCCCGCCCTCGCCGAGATGCCGCGCCGCCGCCTGCGACGCGACGATCACCGCGCGCACGTTCACGTTCAGCGTCGCGTCGATATCGTCGAGCGTGAGATCGTCCAGCCCGCCGGCCCGGAAAATCCCCGCGTTGTTGACGAGGATGTCGAGACCGCCGAACGCCTCCGCTGCACGATCCACTGCGTCGCGCACGGCCACCGGATCGGCGCTGTCGGCCTGGATCGCGACGGCGCGCCGGCCCAGCGCCTCGATGCCGGCCACGACGGCCTGCGCCCGCTCGGCCGATTTCTCGTAGGTAATCGCGACGTCCGCGCCGTCGGCCGCCAGCCGTTTCGCGATCGCCGCGCCGATGCCGCGGCTGCCGCCCGTGATGAGTGCACGCTTGCCCTGAAGTCGATTCATGTCGGTTCCTTTCCTCATTTATGTAACGACCGGCACAGAATGTGGCAAGTTGCGCGGCACAGTCAATTGATTTATTTTATCGATCGACACAGATATCGACGAAGGAACGGACGCAATGGCTGAACGGGGCCGACCGAGGAGCTTCGACAAGGAAGCGGCGCTGGAACGCGCGATGGAGGTGTTCTGGCGCCTCGGCTACGAGGGCGCGTCGATGACCGACCTGACGGCCGCGATGGGCATCGCATCGCCGAGCCTGTATGCGGCGTTCGGCAGCAAGGAAGCATTGTTCCGGCAAGCGCTCGATCACTACCGCGCAACGGAGGGAAAAGAAATCTGGGGGGGCGTCGAGGAGGCCGGCAGCGCACACGACGCCGTGCGGAACTACCTGATGGATACCGCACGCGTGTTCACGCGGCGGTCGAAGCCGGCTGGCTGCCTGGTCGTGCTGTCGGCGCTGCATCCGGCCGAGCGCTCCGATACGGTTCGGCAAACGCTGATCGCGATGCGCGAGGGTACGGTCGAGAGCCTGCGCGAGCGCCTCAGGCAAGGTGTCGCGACCGGCGAGATCTCGGCGCACGCGAACCTCGACGCGATCGCGCGGTACTACGTAACCGTCCAGCAGGGGATGTCGATCCAGGCCCGCGATGGTGCGAGCCGTCGCGATCTCGAGGCCGTCGCGACGGCTGCGCTGGCCGCATGGCCAGCGCTCGTCGGTATGGGCGGCGCGTAGCGGCAGGACGCCGCCGCACACGGCCGCCCCCGCGCGTTACTGCCTTTCAGCGTGCTGCACGTCCTTCGACGCATGCCACACGCGATAACGCACCTCGAAACCGTCCGGCACATAGACGACGAGCGGCAGGCGGCTGTTGTAGCGCAGCAGCTGGCCATCGCCGCGCACCTGCACGAACCGCTGCTGCGGCGCCTGGCCCGGGCACGCCATCAGCGTCGACGCCGGGCCCTTCACGTCGGTGAGCTGGTAGTACGTATAGCCCCAGCCCTTCACGTCCTCGGCGGTCAGCTCGCCGCCGAACCACTGCTGGTTGCAGTCGGTCTGCAACGTCTTGCCGATCATCAGTTCGACGCGCGCATCGCCTTCGTTCTCGAGCGCGGGCAGCGCGATCACGACGCGCTGCTGGCCGGCCGCTGCCTGCGGAAACATCTTGATCGACTCGGCCGGCACGGCGGGCGCCGATGCAGGCGCGGCCACGCAGGCGGCGGCAGTCGTCACGCACAAGGCGGCCAGCGCGGCCCGGATCGCGAATTTCATCGAGGTACTCCTGGAAAACAAATGAGCTCCGGATGCTAACACTTTCGTCGCATGACCTTACGGCGCTGTAATTTGACGACACAATTGCAAACAGCTGGCAATCCCCTTGCGCGGTACTTATACGGGAACCAACGGAGAACATCATGCTGAAGCTCATTGCTGCCGCCGGCGTCGCGACCTTGCTGGCCGGCTGCGTCGTCGCCCCGGACGCCGGATACGGCTACGGCCAGCCCTACTATTCCGATCCGGGCTACGCCTACGCGCCGTCCCCCGTGTACGGCACGGTCAACATCTGGGGCGGTGGCGGCGGACGCGACTGGGATCGCGGCCGGCGCGACTACCATCGCTGGGACGGCGATCGCGGCAACCGCGGCAACGGCTGGGGGCACGGCGGCGGACGCCGCGGCGACTGGAACGATGGCGGCGGAGGCGGCGGCCATCGCCACTGACGCACAATTGCAACCGTTTGTATCCGCGCACGGCCCGCCGATGATCGGTCGTGCCGGTCTTGCCGGTCGTGCGTTACGCAGACGAACGGACTCCCGCGCAAAAGACAAAGGCCCTCGCACGAAGCGAGGGCCTTTTGTCGTCCGGTGCAGCGAAGCGAACGTCGGCGGCGCAGGCCGTCCGGCACTGGCCGGTCACACGACACGCGTCACGCATCCGCCCGCTTACCAGCCGGCCGGCTGCGCGTAGCCGCCCCGCACCGGCGCGCCGCACACGTACGCGCGCTGGTAGCGGTCGTAGCAATAGTTCGGGCCGTCGTCCTGGTACTGCGCCTGCTGGTAGGTCGGATAGGCAGGCTGCTGGTACGCGGGTGCCTGGTAGTACGTCGGCGGCTGATAGGCCGGTGCCTGGTACACGGGCGCCTGATACGCGACGGGCGGATTCATCGCGGACGTCACGATCGCGCCCAGCACCGCGCCGCCGATCAATGCGCCGATGACGGCGCCGCCGTCGCGGCCATGCGCGGACGCCGGACCTGCCACGGCAAGCGAACCGGCGAGGACACACACTGCGGCAATTTTTTTCATGATGGGCTCCCACGCGAAGTGGTACTGGATGCGATGCATTGTGGCGGCAGGCGGCCGTAATAGATGCAGCAAGTGGTAACGCGCGATTACCGCTATCACGCACACCGAAACGCAGCGCCGCCATGCTAGGATTTTCGGCATACAGGAGACGCCTTCATGCAGCCCGAAACCGCCCGCCGTTTCGATACAGAATTCGCCCCGCGCATCGCACAGGCGATCGCCGCCTTCTTCGCCGATCACGTGCTGACCGACGTCGTCCCGTATGGCGGCCACGGGCACCCGACGCGCGTGCAGATCCGCAGCGCGCCGCACGAGCACGTCAGCGGCTTCGAGCATCCGCTGAATCTCGAACTGACCTGGGACACCGACGAAATCGAGCGGCTGATGGAGCCGGACGGCCCGCGGCGCTTCGAGCACTACCTGGCTGCCCTGCCGAAAAAACTGGGCGCATGGCAGGGCGCGCGCGATATCGATCTCCTGTCGCGCACGCAGGCCGACCCGCTCGTGCGGCTCGGCGGCCTCGACTTCGAAGGCTGAGTGCCGACGTCGCGCAATGCGGCCCGGTGATACACTCGGCCGGCCACGCCCCGGTGCAGTTGGGCCGGCCGGGCCGCTCATCGCCGCCTCCGCCCTTCCGCATGGTTGCGCACGCAACCGGCAGCCGGGCGCGCGGACAACCACGCATCTGCTCCCGCCATGAACGCCGATACCGGCCTGCCGCTTCCGCAACGCTACTGGGCGATCCTCTGCGTCGCACTGGGCATCACGCTCGCCGTGCTCGACGGCGCCATTGCAAACGTCGCGCTGCCGACGATCGCGCGCGACCTGCACGCATCCGACGCCGCATCGATCTGGATCGTCAACGCATACCAGCTCGCGGTCACGATCACGCTGCTGCCGCTCGCCTCGCTCGGCGAACGCATCGGCTATCGCCGCATCTACGTCGCGGGGCTCGCGCTGTTCACCGCGGCGTCGCTCGGCTGCGCGCTCGCCGGCTCGCTGCCGATGCTGGCCGTGATGCGCGTGATCCAGGGTTTCGGCGCGGCCGGCATCATGAGCGTCAACGCGGCGCTCGTGCGGATGATCTACCCGTCGTCGATGCTCGGGCGCGGGCTGTCGATCAACGCGATGGTCGTGGCGCTGTCGTCGGCGATCGGGCCGACGGTCGCGTCCGCGATCCTGTCGTTCGCATCGTGGCCGTGGCTCTTCGCGGTCAACGTGCCGATCGGCATCGCCGCGGTGATCGGCAGCCTGCGCGCGCTGCCGTCCAACCCGTTGCACGATGCGCCGTACGATTTCCCGAGCGCGCTGATGAACGCGTGCGTGTTCGGCCTGCTGATCACGGCGGTCGACGGGCTCGGCCACGGCGAAGGCCATGCGTACGTCGCGGCCGAGCTGGCCGTCGCGTTTGTCGTCGGCTACTTCTTCGTGAAGCGCCAGCTGTCGCAGCCGGCGCCGCTGCTGCCCGTCGACCTGATGCGCATCCCGATGTTCGCGCTGTCGATCTATACGTCGATGGCGTCGTTCACGTCGCAGATGCTCGCGTTCGTCGCGCTGCCGTTCTGGCTGCAGCACTCGCTCGGTTTCTCGCAGGTCGAGACGGGCCTCTACATGACGCCCTGGCCGCTCGTGATCGTGTTCGCCGCGCCGCTCGCGGGCGTGCTGTCGGATCGTTATTCCGCGGGCATCCTCGGCGGGATCGGGCTCGCCCTGTTCGCGGCCGGGCTGCTGTCGCTCGCGACGATCGGCGCACACCCGGGCACCGTCGACATCGTGTGGCGGATGGCGCTGTGCGGTGCGGGCTTCGGGTTGTTCCAGTCGCCGAACAACCGCGCGATGCTGTCGTCGGCGCCGCGCGAACGCAGCGGTGGCGCGGGTGGCATGCTGAGCACCGCGCGGCTGACCGGGCAGACGCTCGGCGCCGCGCTCGTCGCATTGATTTTCGGGCTCGTCCCCGATCGCGGGCCGACGATTGCGCTCTATGTCGCCGCGGCATTCGCGGCGGTGGCCGCGCTCGTCAGCATGCTGCGCATCGCGTCGCCGCGACCGGACGCGACAACCTGACACCGTCGCGCGCCGCCCCGCGCGTCATTCGGCGTCGAGCGCGTCCATCACGAAACGCACGCGCGCCTGCACGCTCTCGCGCGGCAGTTCGATCAGCCGATAGCCATACGACGTATAGCACTCGACCATCGCGTCGCAGGTACGCACGGCTTCCGCGAAATCCTGCCGGCGCTCGGTGTCCTGCGCATAGATGTCCGGCCACGGCGGCGCGATGAACACGCGCGGGTGATAGCGGAAACGGTTGGCCGCGGCCTCCGCATGCGCGGGCACGGCCAGCCCCGTCAGCCGCAGATAGCCGATCACGTCCGGCACGCCGCGATCGAAGAACACGGGCCCGCGCGCATGCCGCGCGAGATCGTACGAGCGCATCTCCCAGCTCAGCATCAGCTCGGCAAACGCGGCCGGGTCGCGCCACGGCAACGCGTGACCGTCGATCGCCATCTGGTCGCGGATCACGCCGCGCCCGGCTTCCTGCGAGCGCGCGCAACCGGCGCGCTCGAGCGCATCGAGCAGCGTGCTCTTGCCCGAACCCGGGCCACCGGTCACGACGAAGAAGCGGCGGGTGGCGTCGTCGCTCGTGTCGTCGGCGGCGCCGCGCCCCTGTACGACCTCACGCATGCACGACCCGCCGGCCCGCGCGCCGCGTGACCGACGCGGCCGCCGCGACACTGCGCAAGTCGGCGACGAACGTATCGCGCCAGACCGACAGGTCGTTCCCGCGCAGTCGCGCGAGGTTCTCCTCGTGGCGCGCCTGCCGCTCCGCGAGCGGCATCGACAGCGCGCGCTCGAGCGCCTCGGCCATCTGCGACAGGTCGTACGGATTGACGAGGAGCGCGCCGGTCAGCTCGGCCGCGGCGCCCGCGAACTCCGACAGCACGAGCACGCCCGGGTCGGCCGGATCCTGCGATGCCACGTACTCCTTCGCGACGAGGTTCATCCCGTCGCGCAACGGCGTCACGTAGCCGACCTGCGACATCCGGAAGAACGCCATCAGCAGGTTGCGCTCGTACTTGCGGTTCAGGTACTGGATCGGCGTCCAGTCGAGCTGCGAGAAGCGGCCGTTGATGCGGCCGGCCTCGCCTTCCAGCGTTTCGCGAATGTCCTGATAGGTCTGCACGTCGGAACGCGTCGGCGGCGCGATCTGCAGGAGCGACACGCGTCCCTGCCAGCCCGGCGCGTTCGCGAGCATCCGCTCGAACGCCTGGAAGCGCTCGACGAGCCCCTTCGAATAATCGAGGCGGTCGACGCTCATCACCAGCTTGCGGCCGTCGAGCGCCTCGCGCAGCATCTTCACCGGCTTGCGCGCGCCGTACTGGACGGCCGCCTGCGCGATCGCGTCGGGATAAACGCCGATCGGATAGGCGGCGACCTTCACGACACGCCCGTGCGCATGCAGCATCCCGTCGTCGCTCGCCGCACCGATGCCGCGCCGCTCGATGTAGTCGGTGAACGCCTGCTTGTCGGCCTCGGTCTGGAAGCCCGCGACGTCGTATGCGCACATGAATTTCACGAGTTCCTCGTGCGGCGGCACGAGACGCAGCATGTCGGGCGACGGAAACGGGATGTGCAGGAAGAAGCCGATCGGATTCTTCACGCCGAGTTCGCGCAGGTAATGCGCGAACGGCAGCAGGTGATAGTCGTGCACCCAGATCAGGTCGTCGGGACGCAGCAAAGCGGCAAGCTGCTTCGCCAGCATCGCGTTCACGCGCAGATAGCCCGCGTACTCCTGGCGGTCGAAGCGCGCGAGATCGCCGCGGTAATGGAACACCGGCCACAGCGTCGCGTTCGAGAAGCCGCGGTAATACTGGTCGTAGTCGCGCCGGGTCAGCCCGACCGTCGCATAGGTC
This sequence comes from Burkholderia sp. 572, assembly GCF_040545135.1. Classification (NCBI taxonomy): domain Bacteria; kingdom Pseudomonadati; phylum Pseudomonadota; class Betaproteobacteria; order Burkholderiales; family Burkholderiaceae; genus Burkholderia; species Burkholderia sp. 572. Next base: position 174,439 of record NZ_JBEPLH010000010.1, read on the forward strand.
ACGTTGCCGTCCCGCTGGATCGCCGGCGCGGTGTCGGGTGCGCCGACGATCTCGCCATTCCAGCCGAACCAGACACCGCCCGTTTCCTTCAGCGCGTCCATCACGCCGACCGCCAGGCCGCCGGCGCTCGGGCGCGTGTCCTCGCCGGCGGCGACACGGTTCGATACCACGATCAATCTGCTCATGCGGCTTTCCCTCCTCGATTCGATGGGCTGGCGCGCGGCGCGCGCCAAGGCTGGCACGGCTGCCCGAAGGCGGCCGTGCGGCGATTCAGACGTGAGAAATGCAGGTGTGAAAGGCAGCGGCGGAATACGACGGCAACGACATCAGGCGTCCTGCTCCTGACCGAGATCCCGCTGATAGTCGAGCCCTTCCGGGCGGGCACCGCCCTGGTTGTGATCGCCGTCGGACGGCGTCTCGCCGGGCGCGCCGGCAGGCGGTGCCGATGGCGCGTCGGTCTGCGAATGCGGGCGGACCGCCCCTGCGTCGGGCGGCCGGGGCGAAAACCGTTTCGAACGTCGCATGGCCGGGTGTCTCATGTGCGGCGCGGCCCGAGGCCGTCGTAGAAACATTCCATAACTGAAAAGTCTAGGTCGCTTCCTTGCACGCCAAAGTAACAATTACCTTCAATTTGTAACGTTTCGACCCCTCACGATCCACCTGTCCGACAATAACGCCGCGCGTACGCGCGCGGAATGCCGTCCGGCGATTTGTCAAAGCTTTGCAGTTTTCCTATGACAATTGCGAAACAATGACGCGGCATGAGGGCGCGCACGCGTTGCCGCTCACCCAGACAGGACTTGCACTCAGGGATGAACATTCGTTTCGAATCGCCGCGCCGGGCCATTCCGGCGCGCGTCGTGCTGGCCGCGATCGCCACGGCCGCACTGCTGTCCGGCTGCAACTCGCTGTACAGCGAGGGCGCGACAGCCGGCGCCGGTATCGCGGGTGCCGCGATCGCCTCCAAGGTCACCAACAACGCCGCCGTCGCGACCGGCATCGGCCTCGGCGCCGTCGCCGGTGCGCGTGCGGGCGTCCAGTACTCGCAGCGCGTCGCACACCGTTACACACAGGAACAGATCGCGAAGGCGGCCGGCCCGCTCGACGTGGGCGGCGTCGCGCCGTGGTCGACGCACCACTCGTTCCCGATCGAGGACGACGAACAGGGTCGCGTGACGGTCAGCCGGATGATCAGCATCGGCCCGCTCGACTGCAAGGAAATCGTGTTCGCGGTCGACACGCCCGCAAAGGCCGACAAGGCCGCGCAATCGGCGTTCTACGTCGCCACGATCTGCCGCGACGGCCCCGTGTGGAAATGGGCGTCGGCGGAACCGGCGACCGAACGCTGGGGCTCGCTGCAATGAGCGTCGCGATCCGTATCGCGGCCGTCGGCGCGCTGTGCGCGGCGGCGGCCACGCTGTCGGGCTGCGGGTCGGTCGGCGCGGCGAGCGGCGCGCTTGCCGGTGCGGCGACGGGCCTCGTCACCGCGAACCCGGCGGTCGGCGTCGGCGTCGGGATCGCCGTGCAGGCCGCGACCGACGAAGCCGTGAACCGCACGATGAAACAACTCCATCAGAATCAGCAGGACGCGATCGCGAAGACGGCCGGCAGTCTCGCCGTCGGCGAAGTGAAGCCGTGGAAGGTGAAGAACACGCTGCCGCTCGAAAACGGCGAAGGCGAAGTGCGCGTCACGCGCGCGTACTCGTCGGCGCTCGCGCTGTGCAAGGAATTCGCGTTTTCGGTGAAGGACGGCGACAAGGCCGACTGGTATTTCGCGAATGCGTGCCAGCAAGGCACGCACTGGAAGTGGGCGTCGGCGGAGCCGGCCGTCGATCGGTGGGGGAATTTGCAGTAGCGGTGCGGTGTGCGGCGCGTCGGTCAATCAATGCGCGTCGCTCATCGGACACACTGGTGGTCCGGGCGATCAGATCGACGCGCCTGTACGTCGATTGAACGCAGCCCGCATGATATCCGGGGCGATCATTTCCATTCGACTCAGTTCGGCAAGCACCGCCGCAAGCATGCCATCGACATCAGGATCCACCGCCCTCATGTGCTTCAACACTGCGGGCCGAAAGGCTTCGTCTTCGTTGATACCCGACTCCCCCGTCTGGCGTCGCGCACGATACAGCACGCCCACCCAATAACGAGTGCGCTCGATTGCGCTCCATCCCGCATACGTATTCGGGAACTTTGCTCGTTCGATTGCCTGCCGAACGACCGGCTCGGGCTCGTCCAGAAACGGCACAAAGAACATCTGTTCGCCGACGGCAAGCTTCGACGACGTCACCGGATCGTGTGCGGTATAGGTTTCATAGCGAACGTCGGTATCGGCCTCGAGCCTATTGCCTACGTGCACGCGGATCCCGTCTTGCAGCACCATCTGACGCTCCGGCGGAAATTGCGCTTCGCGCTCGCCGCGCGACAGTAGACGTCCTAGCCTCGGGGAAAACTCGATTTCGTGCTGACGACCGATTCGCGCGTCGACATACCAAACGATGACGGTTTGCGACTCCGCATTCTCGAACGCCGTCAGAAAATCAGTCTCTGAGATCAATGCTGCCAACGAGGAAGGCAGCACGGAATACGGCAAGCTGTCCCGCTTCAACATCATTACTCCCTCAATTCGCCCGGACTCTTCCGGGCCGGGTACCGCACACTTCACATCCGGAGGCAGCCGTTACAGACGCGCGCGAAGCTGCGCCACCCTTTCCTTGATCTTCGCGGACAGCGCATCGTCCGGGTCGTAAGTCAGGCACCGCTCGAGATCGGCGATCGACGCGTTGATATCACCCAGCGTCTCGTATGCCCTGGCGCGATTGAAATAGACGAAAGGCTGGTCGGGATTGAGCTTCAGCGCCTTGTCGAAGTAATCGAGCGACTTCTGGTAGGCGCCGCCTTCGAGGTAAATCGTCGCGAGCGTGCAATACGCCGACGGATCCGTGTAGCCCAGCTCGATGGCCCGGTTCAGATCGTTCAGCGCGAGCGCTGTCTTCTTGATCATCGCGAAGGTCGTGCCGCGATCGGCATACGTCGCCGCGTCTTCCGGCGCCACCTTCAGGATGTCGCCGTACAGTCCGAGCGCATCCTCGATGCGCCCCTGCGACACGAATCCGCGTGCCCGCATGCGCATCGGTGAAAAATCGGGGTTCTTATCGGTCATTCAATTCAGCTCCAAAAACTTCGCACGCGCATTATCCGCTTCGCTGTCCGGAAGCCGCCCCGGCTCAGCGAACCGCTTTCTCGATGAGCCCTTTCAGGTAGTTCTCGAGCGCACCGAACCTGACAATCGATGCGTTTCGCCTGGTTGGATGAGGAGCCGCCGCAGCTTTCACGGCTTCCGGCAGATCGTCCCTCAACCACAACTCGGGAATCTGTAATCGGGCGTACGATTCACCGTCAATTTCCTCCAGAACCATGTGGCCGCGCCATGGATATTCGTTAAACACACCGGACACCTGATGCACGAAGAGCAACGCCCGCTCCCCGATCTGGAGCGGTACGTTCCCCCACGTCGCAGGCCCGCTGTAAAACTCGAACTCCGTTCCGAGACGATCCGGCGTGATGCCCTTCCCGCAGGAATAGATCTGCTCGATTTTTGCGCGAAAAACGTGCGGACTCGGCGAATCGATGACGGACACGACCACCAGATCGTGCATACCAGCAGCGACAGAATAGAGGCTCTCTGACATGTTCATAAGATTTAATTCCCTGGCATCCAAGGCGTACCCACTTTCTCGAGCTCCGGCATGTAGTTCTGCAATTTCCCTGTCCCTTCGGGAATGGGAATGCCGAGGCGACCTGGAAACGTCGCGCAGTTATAGTTGTTTTCCGGCCATTCGCCAGACTTGGGTGGCCATTGATACCGAATGTCATCCATCGGCCCGCGCGCAACCAGTTCCTCGTGCGCCGCCAGTATCGATTCGTACTGCTCCTGCGTGACCGGTATCTTTTGCTCGTACACGGTCTGTAGCGCTCCGCCACCGCCACGGGCAGCCATCGGATTTTTCGCGATCGCGATGAATGCATCTTGATCCGCGGTAATCATCCCGGGGTAGCTGCCCGATCCTTTCAGATTAGCAAACACTTCCGCCGCGCTCGCATCGCCCGTTGCAGGGCCAAAGCCCCATATCGTCTTGCCGCCGTCCAGCGAATACCCGACGTGGCCAGTGTACTGATACGGATGCATCCCGCCTTCGACATCGGACACCCGCCCGCCACCACGCACACCGAACAGTGAAATCGTCGGCTGCTCCGTCGCCCCTGCGGCACCTTCGGCTGCTTCCAGCGCCGACAGTTCGCCAGCTGCAGAGCCCGCTCCCCTCGCCCCGCTGACGAGCCCGGCGCCCTTCGCCGCCCCGAACCCGCCCAGCAAGCTTCCTCCAAGCATCGACCACTTCTGCCCGTCCGAACCCTCGCCGAAAATCTTTCCGCCCAGCCAGCCGCCAACTTCGCCGCCGAGAAAGCCGCCGGCCGCGCCGAGAAACGCCAGCGCCGGCCCTGCAAGAACGGCCGCGGCAGCAATGCCCACCGCAGCCATCGTCCAGTTCACCCACGCCGGGATCTCGGGATTGAACTCCCCGACTGCCGGGCCACCGATGAACACGTTCGGCGATCCGTCGTTGATCAACGCGCCGCACATCATCCGGTCTTCCTTGCGGCTCGCCGGCTGGCTGTTGATGAACACCGTCGACGAACCCTGCGCGACCACCTGCGGCGGACCCGCGTGGTCGCTGCACAGCCCGAGGCTCAAAATGGCCCGTATCGCCGGGCGACTGTTGATGAAGACGTTGGGCGAGCCCTTTATCAGGCTTCCGGTGACGTGCCGCGGCGCCCACGACATCGTGCCCAGCACTTCGCCCAGTCCGCCGCCAGCGGCAGCCCCTGCGGCGACCGCGGCAATCACCGTCAACGCCGCACCGCCGGTTGCGACCACCGCCACGGCGCCAATCACCGCGCCGGCAATCATCCCGGCGATCATCCACCCCTTGGACGCCGTATGCGCAATCGGATCGCCGAACCGCGCAGCAGCAAGCAATGTATCCACGCAGGTTCCCCGTCAGCCCGCGTTCGCAACCGCGGTCAGATAAGCCCGTACGGCCTCGACGTTCTGCATGCCGACCATGCCTTTCACCGCCGCCACGTCACCCAGCCGGTCACCGAGCGACGCGTGCTCGCGCGAATCCGTCGTCCATAGCGCGAATTGACGGCCATCCACGGCTCGCCACGCCGGTTGCCCGTGCGGCGCAGGCTGCAGCGCAAGCGGCTCGCCGCCAGGGCCGAAGAACGCGGTGTCTTCGAACATTTCCGTGACGTCGTGGCGGTACAGTTCGGCCATGCCGGTGAGCGCGTACAGCGTCGCACTCGGCTCGTGCAGCACGAACACGATGCCGGCCTCGTCCTGGCCGAGCACCCTCGGCGCGAAGGCCGCCCGCTCGGGCCGCGTCAACACGACACTCGCGAGCAGGCTCTTGTATTCCTTGCTCTTGTCCTCCGTGAACGACTTCGGACAGGTACCGATGAAACTGATCGCCATGCGCTCGCGCCCCGCTTTCGGCGACATCACGACCGTCTGGCGCTGATGCAGCGCCGAGCCTTCCGACACCCACTGGTAATCGATTTCGCGCGCGGTTTCGCCGTCGATTTCGCGGTTTTCCAGATGCTTCAATTCGAAACGCGGCAGTGACTTGCGCATCTCCGAAACCAATCGCGTCACGAACGTATCGACCGTGTCGTCCGGCTCCATCGGCGCGCGCGACACCACGAAGGTAAATCCGCTGCTTCCTGCTTCGTCTACCGTGAACAGGTGGATCGTCTTGTCTTTGAAGTGCGCCGGCAACTGAATGACGGCATCGTTCATCTGATATTCGGACATGCTCTTCTCGGTTCGGCCCGCCCGTCGGGGCAGGCGCCGGATTGAAACTGTTCGCCCGCGGCACAGCCGCAGCCGGCGCAGCCGTCTGCGGCTTGCGTTACTGCACGCCAGCCGTGACCAAACGCTTGTGAATGGCTTCGATGCGACTCAGCTGCGGCGAGCCTTTCGGCGTCTGCTGCAGTTCGTCGCCGAGGACTTTCGAATAGGCGAGGCCGTTGTCGTTCTTCACCGACGGATCGGCACCATGCGCGAGCAGATAATCGACGACGTCCCACTGCCGCAGGCGCGTCGCTTCGTAGAGCGCGGTTTCCTTCATCGAGTCCCGCAGATTGACGTCGGCCTTGTGTTCGACCAGCACGCGCATTTGCGGCAACAGCGTGTCCTTGCAGGTTGCGAACAGCAGCGGTGTATCGCCGTCGTACTTGAGATCCGGGCTCATGCCGCCGGCCAGCAACGCTTTCAGCAGGTTGGGCGTGTCTGCCCGCGCAGCCAGATATGCCACGTTCGCACCGTTCTCGCCGAACGGCTGTTCGGGCTTCGCGCCGTCCCGAACCAGTTCGCTGATGATCTGGAAGTGCACGTTCGAGGTGTCCGTCTTCACCGGAATCGCCTCCTGCACCGCGAACGACAACAGGGTGGCCTTCTTGTTGCCCGGCGCAGCCAGATCGATATGCGTCGCAAGCGATTTGACCTGCTCGAGATTTCCGTCGCGAATGGCACGCGCCAGCTCGAGTTGCGATCCCGAGAAAAAGTCTTCGGGCGGGTAACGCTTGAAGTCTGCCATTTTTGTTTCCTGTGCATGAGTCGGCCACCAGAACGGCGACGACAAACCGATTACCGCGACAACCGCGCCCGCGGCAATGACCTTGCTGTATTTCATCAATGTCCCTGAAGTTGACTCAGCAACGACGCCTGCTGATCGGCAACGGTCGTTTCCAGTCCGCTCGTCACCTGCCCCATCATGTGGCGCTGAACGGTCGTCAAACTGGAGCCCGGAATGGTGATCTGCTCACCGACGGCCTTGGGCATCAATTCCGACGTCACGTCGCTGATCGGGCCCAGCCTGCCTTCCTGCACCCCGGTCAGGATATCTCCATCGACCCGATAGTTCGTGATGGCCGACGCCTGAGGTGCTGCACCGTACATCGGCAGCGTTTCGGAATTGAGGCCGGCCGCGTTGAACGTCGTCGCGCCCGCGCCGCTGGCCTGGGACGCCGCCGAAGCCAAGCCGCCGCCGAGCGAATGACCGGTGAGATCGAGGCCGCCTGCATTGCCGGAGCCGTAGATCTTCTTGCCGATGGTCACCGCTCGATCGTAGTACGGAGAGTTGTCGCCCAATCCCTGATTAAGGTTGTTCGACCAGTCTTCCTTGACCGTGGGCTGCGTTCCCTTGAAGGCCAGAGCAGGCTTCATGCTGTCGCCGAACACCGCGGGATCGGGCACGTACGCCTGCGCACCGAAGTTGCTGCCGGGAATCTGCAAGTCCTGCGGCCTCAAGCCGAACTTCTTGAGAACTTCCGGATCGTTCGACACGTTCTTCCATCCCGGCGGCGCCGTACCCGGCGCATACACGGCTCCCGCGAGTTTGGCCAACTGCTGCGCCTTGACCGTCGCCTGAAGCTTGCGTGCCGCGGCCTGCACCTTCGGATCGGCCGAGGCGAGACCCGCCGCGATGATCGCCTGCTGATTGGCCCACTCGATCGCCATCGCCTGCTCGGGCGTCACGAACAACCCCTGGTTCAGGTGGATCACCGGGCCATCGAGGAAAATGCCGCTCTGATTAATCAGGATGCTCGATGCGCCGTGGGACAGCTTGATGCTGTCCGGCTTGAGCGTCACGATACTCGCACCGACCCGATGCTCGATCTCGTCCGTCGCCTGATAGCTCTGCTTGCCCGGGCCGGCATCGCCCGCCAACGCCTGCACGCCGACGGTGTTGGCCGTCGTGAAGCGCGCCTTCGCGATCTTTTCCGACAGGCTGCCTTCCGCGACATGCTTGCTCTCGTCGCCTTTCAGCACCGACACGTTCCGAGCGCCGGACTCGACCGTGTGCGATTCGCTGTCCTTGACGATCGTCTTCATGTCCTTCTGCGCATGCAGAAAGACTTCCTGCGCGCCGTTCACATCCGAGAACCGCAGCTCGTTGAAGCCCTCGCCCTTGTGCGTCTGGCTGCGCATCCCCATCGTCTGGCCGCCGCTGCCGTGATACGGGTTGCCCGAATCGCCGTTGAACACACGGCCGACGACGATGGGGTTGTCCGGATCGCCCTGATTGAACGAGACGAGCACCTCCTGGCCGATCCGCGGGATCGCGGAGCCGCCCCAGCCCTTGCCCGCCCATGGTTGCGATACACGCACCCACATCGAATCGGAACCGTCGAGCTTGCCGCGCCGGTCCCACAGGAAATGCAGCTTGACCCGGCTGCCGTCGGTGTGAATTTCCTCGCCCTTCGGCCCGACCACGATCGCCGACTGGGTACCCTGCATGTGCGGCTTGGGCGTACGTCGCTCCGGTCGGAACGGGATGTCGATCGGCAGGCACGTAAACGTGTTGTGGTACGGCAGTTTCGAGGTCTGCTGGGTATAGTCGTTCGCCACCTGGTGACGAACGCGAAGGATTACGAAGTCCTTGTTGTTGTAGGCGGACGTGCCGTGATTGACCAGCGTGAACCGCCCGCTCGTCGTCATCCCGTGCGCATGACCGGCACCGTTGAAACGATGTGCGAGCGCTTCTTCCGCTTCCATCGCGTAGCACGCGTAGCGCTGCCCGTCGTCGCCGTGGTCATACAGCGAATGGAACTGATAACGCTCGGTCGTCTGGATGTTCGGGTGCTTCAGATTGACGGTCGGCACCTCGACATGCATCAGTTGCGACGACGGCTGGTTATAGTTGAAGTCGCGGTACGTGATCTTGCCGACGCGGAAACTAAACGCCTCGTCCCATCGATCGATGCCGTTCTGCTCGCTGGCGGCACTACTGGCTTCGTACGGAATGGTCTTCAGGTTCGGAATCGGCTGGAACACCGCGTTGGTGTCGCCGATCACGAGGATGTGCTTGTCCTGTTCGTAGCGGATCGTCCAGATCAGCCCTTCCTGCTCCATCAGGCGCGAGCAGAAACTGTAGTACGACTCGTCGTACATGACGATGTATTCGAGTTTCGGACGTTCGCCCTGCATCGTGAACTCGAAATCCGAAAAACCCATCTCGCGGAAAATGTCGCTCAGGATGTCCTGCGGCGTCTGGTTCTGGAAGATCCGGCAATCGGTGGAGCGCGTGAGAAACCAGAACCACGGAACGACCGACATTTCGTAGCGGGTCACCGAACCCGATTTTCCGACGCGGCCGAACGACGCAACGTAACCGTCGAAATATCGTTTCGTCTCAATATCCGCAGCCGACGTCACGACGCGCGTCAGACTGAAATTGCGGCTCTGCGGCTCGAGCGTGATCTTGACCCGCTGCCCGACGATTTCCTGCGGTTCGATATTGTTGCGGTGGGAAAGCAGGTCGAGATGTGTTTCAGTCAGCTGATTGACGTGCTCGTCGATGACCGCCGCGCTGACCAGCAGCACGTCCGGGCCGAGCGGCGTTTCGATCGTGATGAAGCGATTGTCCTGGGTCAGGCGCGGAAGCGCGCCCGTGAGGCTGTTGATGGCCGCGACGATCGATTCGGGAGCCTTGCCCATCAGCGACAAGCCAGTTTGCGCCAGTTGCACCGCGCTCGCGGCACCGCCCAGCAGCCCCGCGCCAGGCATACCCGTCAGCGCGCCCAGTTGGCCCGCCATGCCGGCAAGCGAACCCAGGTTGCTCAAACCGCCGGCCAAGGCTGCACCGCCCCCGCCCATCCCGTCAGGGTTTCCGTTTGCTGCGAAACTCATCATTAACCTCGTTCTTTTTGTCGGGCGGACCCGCCGCGATCTGGACGCTATCGCACCAACAAGGCGCTCTCAGCCGCCTTGGTGGCGCCAAATATATCAAACCGTAGGGAAATTCATAACCACTTGTCAGGATTTAATGTTCAGTGCAGAAAGCAGCCCGATCGATCAGCAGATCAATCCCTAATATCTATTGCCGATCGACGAGCGTGATCGCGCGTCGAAGCACACCGCACCGACGCGGCAGGCATTCAATACGTGGTGAAGTGGAGAACGGTGTCCGAGGTGAACGAAGCGTTGTCGCCGAAGAGTGAAACTGGACGCGGCATCGTCGCCGAACACCATTCGCAGCGCTTCCGGCAGGCGCACGATCCGACAATCAAGTATCCATGGCCGGGCGCCCGTTGCGAACGCCGGGGTCGGGCCGCAGCCCTTGGCCCGCGACGGCCGCATCAGGCCGCTGGGAGCATCCGGGCGATTCCGGCCGGATGCGCAGGAATCGTCCCGCCGGCTTCAGGTCTCGACGTCCTCGAGACTGAAAATCTCCGTCTGGTCGTTGTACGAGAAGATCTCGCCGTAACGCCCCCAGTCGATCACCGCGTCGAGCGTCTCCTCGGCGGCACCGTCCGACAGGAAATCCTCCAGCTCCTGCTCGAAGCGCACGCGCGGCGCGCGATGGCCCGGACGCTCGTTCAGCACCTTCTTGATCCGCGCGGCCAGCGGCACGTGCTTCAACAGGTGATCCGCGAACATCAGCTTGCGCTCCTGCGTGCCGAATTCCGCGAACACGCGCCCCGGCGGCGTCAGGAACACGTCCCCTTCCCGCACGTCCGCGAAGCCGAGGTATTGCAGCACTTCGGCGATCGGGAACAGGTCGTCGACCTCGAGATGCAGCGTGCGCGCAATTTCCGGCATGTCCGCGCGACCGTGGTACGGCGCCATCGCGAGCGTCTCGATCAGGCCGGCCATCAGGTTGGTCGACACCTGCGGCAGCCAGCTGCCGAGCTCCAGCCCCTTCTTCGTCGCCTCGCCGGTCTGGCGGGCCGTCATCTTCGCGTAGATGTCGTCGACCAGCTTGCGGAACGCCGGGTCGAGCCGGTTGCGCGGATGCTTGAACGGCACCTTGATCTCGGCGATCACGCGGCCCGGGTTCGACGACAGCACGAGGATCCGGTCGCACATGAACACCGCTTCCTCGATGTTGTGCGTGACGATCAGCACCGACTTGATCGGCATGCGCCCTTGCGTCCACAGGTCGAGCAGGTCGGTACGCAGCGTCTCGGCGGTCAGCACGTCGAGCGCGGAGAACGGCTCGTCCATCAGCAGGATCGTCGGATCGACGACGAGCGCGCGCGCAAAGCCCACGCGCTGGCGCATGCCGCCCGACAGCTCGCGTGGGTACGCGTTCTCGAAACCGTCGAGACCGATCAGGTCGATCGCGGCGAGCGCACGCTCGCGCCGCTCGCGCGCGCCGACGCCGAGCGCTTCCAGCCCGGCTTCCACGTTCTGCAGCACGGTGAGCCACGGGAACAGCGCGAAGGTCTGGAACACCATCGCGACGCCTTCGGCCGGGCCGCGCAGCGGCTTGCCGAGGTAGGTCACCTCGCCGCCGGTCGGCTCGATCAGCCCGGCGATGATGCGCAGCAGCGTCGACTTGCCCGAGCCGGAACGGCCGAGCAGGCCGACGATCTCGCCTTCGCGCAGCGACAGGTTCGCATCGTCGAGCACGAGCAGCTCGCCCTGCGTCTTGTTGAAGCCGCGACAGACGTGGTCGACGCGCAGGATTTCCTCACCGAGGCGCGGCGGCTGGTTCGTCTGGACGGGGGCGTTTACAGCATTCGGATTGTGCATCGCGTTTCGCTCTCAATCGGTCTCAGTCGAGCCGCAGCTTCGCTTCGGCGAAGGCATACAGCGGACGCCACAGCAGGCGGTTGAACAGGGTAACGAACAGGGACATCACGGCGATGCCCAGGATGATCTTCGGAAAGTCGCCGGCGGCGGTGGTCTGCGCGATATAGGCACCGAGGCCATGCGCCTCGATCCTGGTATTGCCCCACTGCACGGCTTCCGACACGATGCTCGCGTTCCACGCGCCGCCCGATGCGGTGATCGCGCCGGTCACGTAGTACGGGAAGATGCCGGGCAGGATCGCCTGCCGCCACCACTGCCAGCCGCGGATGCGGAAGTTCGTCGCCGCTTCGCGATAGTCGTTCGGGTAGGACGTCGCACCGGCGATCACGTTGAACAGGATATACCACTGCGTGCCGAGCACGATCAGCGGCGACAGCCAGATATCGGCGTTCAGGTGGAAGCGCGCGATCACGATCACGAACACCGGGAACAGCAGGTTCGCCGGGAACGCGGCGAGGAACTGCGCGAGCGGCTGCAGCTTCTCGGCGAGCCGCGGACGCAGCCCGATCCACACGCCGACCGGCACCCAGATGACCGATGCGATCGCGATCAGCACAACCACGCGCAGCAGCGTGATGAGCCCGAGCATGACCACATGGCCGACCTCGGCCATCGTCACGCCGGTCGACACGAAGCTGACGACGCGCCACACGATATAGGCCGTGCCGAGCAGCACGAGCGCGGCCCATGCGATGTCGACCGTGCGCGACGCCTTCTTCTCGACTTTCGGCAGCGTGAAGCGCATCGCGCCCGACAGCGGCAGGCGCAGCGGAATCCGCGCGGCCTTCGCGAAGAACCAGCCGGCCGGCACGAGCAGTTGATGAATCAGGCGCGTGCGGCGGACGAGGTCGAGCAGCCAGGATTGCGGCGCGTCGCCCGACGCGGTGTTCTCCATCCGGAACTTGTCGGCCCACGCGATCAGCGCGCGGAACAGGAACTGGTCGTACGCGAGGATCACGACGGTCATCGTGAGGATCACCCAGCCGATCGCGCCGAAGTTCTTGTCGGAGATCGCCTGCGCGAGATACGCGCCGATGCCCGGCAGCGTGATGGTCTGGTTGCCGACGGTGATCGCCTCCGACGCGACGACGAAGAACCAGCCGCCCGACATCGACATCATCATGTTCCAGATCAGGCCGGGCATCGAGAACGGCACCTCGAGCTTCCAGAAGCGCTGCCAGGACGTCAGGTGGAAGCCTCGCGACACTTCGTCGAGGTCGCGCGGCACCGTGCGCAGCGACTGGTAGAAGCTGAACGTCATGTTCCACGCCTGGCTCGTGAAGATCGCGAAGATCGCCGCGAGCTCGGCGCCGAGCACGCGGCTCGGGAACAGCGCAAGGAAGAACGTGACGGTGAACGAGATGAAGCCGAGCACCGGCACCGACTGCAGGATGTCGAGGATCGGGATCAGCACCATGCCGGCACGGCGGCTCTTGGCCGCGAGCGTGCCGTAGACGAGCGTGAACGCGAGCGACGCGACCATCGCGGCGAGCATCCGCAGCGTGGTGCGCAGCGCGTATTCGGGCAGGTTCGACGGGTCGAGCGAGATCTTCTGCGTCTGCAGGGTGCCGATCGGCGCCATCGTTTCGTGGAAACCGACGACCGCCATCGCGATCAGGCAGATGATCAGCGGAAACGCGATGAAATCCCACCGGTTCGGCAGAACACGCCATGCGGACGCGTTGGCGGTCCGGTTCGGATTGAAGAATCCGACGTTCATCAGGCGCCCTCCCCGGTAAGGCCGAACGAAGCCGGCAGTCGATGTTGATTCATGGCAAAGCGCACGGGTGCGGTAATTCGATTGACTGACGATCGCGCGCGAGCGCGGTGCGCCGTGCGTGCACGCGCTGCCGCGCGCCGGACGTGCCGGCCCGCGACGGCACGACACTACACCAACCTGTATTTCAGGTACAACCGTCCGGGAACGGCGCAGGCGGCGCACGGATCGTGCCTGGCGCGCGGGCGAATGACGGGTGCGCGGTACAAGCAGCCCGGCCGCACTCCTTCGGCCGGCACGCAGGCCCGAATTATGCCGTGATCCGGCCCGGCCGGGAACCCGCCCGCCGCACGCACGCGCAAACCATGTCGGGCGTCATCAGCCCGATACGACTAAGCGGGTATGATCGGGGCTGGCCCCTGGGGTCGGTTGCGGCCGTACCGATGGCAACGCATGCGCGTTCCCGGTGTCCGCAGGCCCTGGGGATCGATCGACGAGCGGGAGGAAAGGGAATGGCAGGAAACTTGGTGATCGTCTGCCGCGATCAGGATGCCGACGCGTTCTACGAATTGATGCAGGAATACGGGTCGTTCCAGACGCGGCTGTCGTCGACGGCATGGTACCTCAACATGAACGTCGTGCCTGAATCGCTGCAGGAAGAAATCCTGGAGCGCCTCGGCCGGTATACGACCGTCTACATCTTCGAGGCCACCAGCGTGACCTACAACACCATCGACAGCAACGCGGCCGAGACGCTCGGCACGCTGTTCGGCGAATGATGCCACGCGGCGCCAGCCCGGCCGGGCCGGCGCCGCAGCCGCTCACGCGGCCTGTGCGTGGGGTTCGTCCTTCGGCACGGCCTCGAACGGGAACGTCATCGCGACACGCAGGCCGCCTTCGGGGCGGTTGCCGATGTCGCACGCCCCGCCCAGCCTGAGTACGAGCCGCTCGACGATCGCGAGCCCGAGCCCGCTGTGGCCGTTCCCGCCGCGTGCGGGATCGAGCCGCACGAACGGCCGTGTCGCCGCCGCGAGATCGCGCGGGGCGATCCCGCCGCCGCTGTCGCTGACCGACAGCACATAACCGGCCGGCGTGCGTGCCGTCTCGACGAGCACGGGCGGCGCACCGTACGCATGCGCGTTGTCCAGCAGGTTCGACAGGATCCGGTCGAGCGTCGCCGTCGGCAGGCGGAAGCCCGGATCGGCGTCGAGCCGGGTCTGGACCGTCGGCGCGTTCGGCGCGACCGCGCGATAGCTGCGTGCGATCCGCTCGCACGCCTGATCGACCGGCACCGGCTCGCTGCGATCGGACCCGCCGTGGGCAAACACCAGAAACTGGTCGACGATGTGCGACATCGAATCGACGTCGCGCACGACACCGTCGCGCAGCCGGACGTCGTCCATCATTTCCGCCCGCAGCCGCATCCGCGCAAGCGGCGTGCGCAGGTCGTGCGCCACGCCTGCCAGCATCACCGCACGGTCGCTTTCGGCCTGCGACACCTGTTCCACCATCTGGTTGAAGCCGTGCGTGAGCTGGCGCAGCTCACGCGGGCCGCGCTCGCGCAACGGCGGCACCGGCTGGCCGCGGCCGAAGCGTGCGACCGCGCGCGCAAGCGAACGCAACGGCTGCTGCAGCTGCCAGGCCGCGAACAGCGCGGCAATCACGCCGGCCGAGAAGATCGTGCCGAGCCACAGCAGCATCCGGTCGAGCGAGCGCGGCGGCCGCAGCGGCTGCACCGGCACCACGATCCAGTTGCGGTCGGTCGGCTCCTTCACCCACAGCACCGGCGGATGGCCGGGTGCGCCGAGCTCGACGCGCGTGCCGGGCGGCATCCGCTCGCTCACGTCGTCGCGGAACCGCCTGAGCGCCGCCGGCAGGTTCGACGGATCGCCGTTCGGCACGTCGGCGCTGTCCGGCGCCACGAGCCGCACACGCGACGGCAACGGCTGGTCGGGCGTGCGCTCGACGTGCTGGCGCACCGCGTCGACCAGGAACGCGGCCTCTTCGACCGCGTAGCGCGTCTGCATCTGGCTGCGCTCGAGCCGCATCGCGAAAAACCACGCGAAGTGCGACAGGAGCAGGACACCCACGACGAGCAGCGCCAGCCGCCCGAACAGTGAATCAATGGGTTTGCGCATGGGCCTCGCCGTCGGGCACGAACACGTAGCCGCGCCCGCGCACCGTCTGGATGAAGCGCGGCGTCGACGGATCCGTTTCGAGAATGCGGCGCAGGCGCCACACCTGGACGTCGATGCCGCGGTCGGTGCCGTCGTACTCGGGCCCGTGCAGCAGCTCGAGCAGCCGCTCGCGCGTGAGCGTGCGCAGCGCATGGTTCACGAAGATCTTCAGCAGCGCGAATTCGCTGCTCGACAGCGTGGCCGGCTTGCCGTCGACCGACAGCGTACGCGCCTGGAAGTCGAGCACGAAGCGGCCGAATCCGAACGGCTCGCGCTGCTCGGGCGCCGCCGCCGACGGCGTCGCGCGGCGGCGGCGCAGCACGGCCTGCACGCGCGCGAGCAGCTCGCGCGGGTTGAACGGCTTGCCGAGGTAATCGTCCGCGCCGAGCTCGAGCCCGACGATGCGGTCGACGTCGTCCGCCCGCGCGGTCAGCATGATCACGGGGATGTCGTCGCCGGCCGCGCGCAACTGGCGCAGCGCGGTCAGGCCGTCGACGCCCGGCATCATCAGGTCCAGCACGATCAGGTCGGGCCGCTCGCGCTCGAGGCGTTTCTCGAGCGTCGCCGCGTCGTGCAGCACGGACACTTCCATCCCCTGGCGCACGAGATAGTCGCGCAGCAGGTCTCGGAGTTCTTGGTCGTCGTCGACGATGAGGATCTGGGTAGTCATGGCTCGAAGTTTACCGCGCGAGGGCGGAGTCGAAGAACGAAACAAAGGGACGAAAGGGTTACTGCGGGTTACCGCGCAAGGGAACTGTAATGCGCGGTAACCCGGCCACCGCGCCACGTAACATCGGCCGGGGCCTGCCTCGCTAACCTGCGTCTTACCGGATGCGGTACACGGCTTTCCCGGCACCGCATCGCCGGACCCTTTGGATACAAGGAGTTTCTGAAATGTATAAGAAGACTTCCCGCGTGGCCATCGCGGCCGCCACCGTGCTCGCTCTCGCATTCGGCACCGCGCACGCCGCGCAACCCGGCGACATGCCGCCTCCGGGCGGCCCCGGCGCCCACCAGATGCACGGCGGGCACGACGGCGGCCCGTTCGGCGTGATCATGAAACTGCACGACCAGCTGAAGCTCAACGCATCGCAGGAACAGCAGTGGCAGGCCGCCGTCAACACGATGAAGCAGAACCATGACGCGATGCGCAAGAGCCACGAGCAGATGCGCGAGCAGTTCAAGGCGCAGCAGAACCAGCCGATCCTCGATCTCAGCGCGATGCACGCCGCGCGCCAGCAGGCCGAGCAGCAGAACGCGCAACTGCGCGAGCAGACGTCCGCCGCGTGGCTCGCGTTCTACAACGGCCTGAACGACCAGCAGAAGACCACGGTCAGCACGGCGCTCAAGCAGCAGTTCGCGAAGATGGAACAGCGCCACGAGAAGATGAAGGAGCGCTGGCAGCAGCATCGCGCGGCCAAGGCCGCGTCGGCACCGGCGCAGTAAGCCGGCGGGGCCGCTCCGCGGAGCGGCATCCTCGAAGGGGACGCGGGCACCGCCCTGCGTCCCCTTTTGCGTTTCAGGCGACGTCGAACAGCAGCACCTCGGCCGCCCGGCCGCGTGCGAACGCCACCGCGTCCACGCCGCCGATCCGCGCGCCGTCACCCGCGGCCAGCGCGCGGCCGTTCACCGCGACGTCGCCGCGCACCACGTGCACATAGGCGCGGCGCCCGGCCGGCAGGTCGAACGCCGCCGCCTCGTCGCCGTCGATCAGTCCCGCAAAGATGCGTGCGTCCGCGCCCAACGGCAGCGCGCCGCCGCCGCCGTCCGGCGCCGCGACGAGCCGCAGCCGCCCGCGCTTCTCGCCGTCGGCAAAGCGCGTCTGCGCGTAGCCGGGCCGGCCGCCCGCCCCGGCCGGCGCGAGCCAGATCCGCAGCAGGCGCAGCGGCTGGTCCCACGACGCGTTGGCTTCGCTGAGCATGACGCCGGTGCCGGCGCTCAAGCGCTGCACGCCGCCCGCACGCACGATTGCCCCGTTGCCGAGGCTGTCGCGGTGCGCGAGCGCGCCGTCGAGCACGTAGGTGACGATTTCCGCATCCCGGTAAGGCCGCATCCCGTAGCCGCGGGTCGGCGCGATGCATTCCTCGTTCAGTTCGCGCAACGCGCCGAAGACCGGCGGCCCGCTCCGGGCGGACGCGCAAGGAAAGCTGTGAAGGAATTCGTGCCAGCCATGGCTGCGCTGGTCGCGATCGGCGGCGCGGCGGATCTGGAACATGGGACGGACACTCCGTGAGAGGCGCTGTTCTGGTATGCCGTCACTGTATGAGTGTGCCAATCGCGCCACAATCCACCGCTCGCGCACTGCATCGTTGCATCTGCGGATGCAATTGACCCAATGCCCGCTGCGAATGCGACGATTATCGCAACAGCCGGATCAATGCCTCGAAGAATCGATCGGTCGGCCCGGATTGCCGGTTTCCGGGTATCGCGTTCGGGTAAAATACCGCCCTTTTGGCGTTCGCCGTTCCGGCGGCCGCCATCGCCAGAGCGCCGATCGGCGAATTTTGGCCGTCTAGAATACGCCGCGGCGCCCGGTCCGACCGGCCGCGAGCGCCCCCGGAAAGTCAGCAACAGAAGGATCGAAATGAAGAAGGCCGCCCTGTGCGCCGCCCTCGCCCTCGTGGCGGGCAGCGCCTTCGCGAAGGAGTGGAAGACCGTGCGGATCGGCGTCGACGCCAGCTACCCGCCGTTCGAGTCGACCGCGCCGAGCGGCGAGATCGTCGGGTTCGACGTCGATCTCACCAAGGAAATCTGCAAGCGAATCAACGTGAAATGCGTGTGGGTGGCGCAGGATCTCGACGGGATCATCCCGGCGCTGAAGGCGAAGAAGTACGACGTCATCGTGTCGTCGCTGACCGTCACGGACAAGCGCCGCGAACAGATCGACTTCTCCGACAAGGTATACGACGCGCCGGCGCGGATGATCGCGAAGGCCGGTTCGCCGCTGCTGCCGACGATCGCCTCGCTGAAGGGCAAGCGCGTGGGCGTCGAGCAGGGCTCGACGCAGGAAACCTACGCGAAGGCGTACTGGGAGCCGCAGGGCGTGACGATCATTCCTTACCAGAACCAGGACCAGGTCTATGCCGATCTCGGCTCGGGCCGCCTCGACGCGACGCTGCAGGACGAGCTGCAAGCCGACTACGGCTTCCTGCGCACGCCGCGCGGCAAGGGCTTCGCGTTCGCCGGGCCGGAAGTGAAGGATCCGAAGACGATCGGCGACGGCACCGCGATCGGCCTGCGCAAGGAAGATACGGACCTGAAGCTCAAGATCAACAAGGCGCTGGCCGACATGCACAAGGACGGCACGTACGACCGGCTGTCGCACAAGTATTTCGCGTTCAGCGTCTATTCGGCTTCGGCCCGCTGAGCGTCGAAAAGAAGAGGCAACGGATGCGGGGGCGGCCCCGTGTCCGGGCAGTACAGGCAGTCGACCACGCGCCGCCCGCCCCCTCGCCCGCCGCTCGCGCGACGGGCTGGCCCGGCACCGATGCCGGGGCGGACGGTCATGATACGCACGGGGCGTTCCGCGCAGCTTGGCGGGCGCGTCTTTCGCGGCGCACCGCGTGCGCCCTACGGGACCCCACTAGGGACCACACCAGGGACCACATATGTTTCTACAAGGTTACGGCCCGCTGATCCTCGCGGGCACCTGGCAAACCGTCAAACTGGCGGTGCTTTCGCTTGCGCTGTCGTTCCTGCTGGGGCTGCTCGGCGCGGGCGCGAAGCTGTCGCGCAACCGCTTCACGAACGGCGTCGGCACCGTCTACACCACGCTGATCCGCGGCGTGCCCGACCTCGTGCTGATGCTGCTGCTGTTCTACAGCCTGCAGATCTGGCTGAACATGGCGACCGACGCGCTCGGCTGGGACCAGATCGACATCGACCCGTTCCTCGCCGGCGTGCTCGTGCTCGGCTTCATCTACGGCGCGTACTTCACCGAGACCTTCCGCGGTGCGTTCCTGTCGGTGCCGCGCGGCCAGCTCGAGGCCGGCAGCGCGTACGGGATGACCAGCTGGCAGGTGTTCACGCGGATCATGTTCCCGCAGATGATGCGCTTCGCGCTGCCGGGCATCGGCAACAACTGGCAGGTGCTCGTGAAGTCGACCGCGCTCGTGTCGATCATCGGCCTGGCCGATGTCGTGAAGGCGTCGCAGGACGCCGGCAAGGGCACGCTGCGGTTCTTCTTCTTCACGCTGATCGCGGGTGCCGTCTACCTCGCGATCACGACGATCTCGAACTTCGTGCTGATGTGGCTCGAAAAGCGCTACTCGACCGGCGTCCGCAAGGCTGACCTATGATCGACCTCATCCAAGAATACTGGCGCAACTACCTCTACACCGACGGCTACCGCATCACCGGCGTCGCGATCACGCTGTGGCTGCTGGTCGTGTCGATCGGCCTCGGCTTCTGCCTGTCGGTGCCGCTCGCCGTCGCGCGCGTGTCGAAGAAGAAGTGGCTGTCGGGCGCCGTATGGCTCTACACGTACGTGTTCCGCGGCACGCCGCTCTACGTGCAGCTGCTGCTCTGCTACACGGGCCTCTACAGCCTGCAGGCCGTGCGCGGCACGCCGATGCTCGACGCGTTCTTCCGCGACGGGATGCACTGCACGCTGCTCGCGTTCACGCTGAACACCTGCGCGTACACCACCGAGATCTTCGCGGGCGCGATCAAGGCGACGTCGTACGGCGAGATCGAAGCCGCGCGTGCCTACGGGATGTCCACGTTCACGATGTATCGCCGCGTGATCCTGCCGTCGGCACTGCGCCGTGCGCTGCCGCTGTACAGCAACGAAGTGATCCTGATGCTGCACGCGACCACCGTCGCCTTCACCGCGACCGTGCCGGACATCCTGAAGATCGCCCGCGACGTGAACTCGGCGACCTACATGTCGTTCCATGCGTTCGGCATCGCCGCCCTGCTCTACCTCGTGATCTCGTTCACGCTCGTGTGGCTGTTCCGCCAGGCCGAGCGTCGCTGGCTCGCGTATCTGCGCCCGCAAGGCAAGTAAGTTTTCGCAGGACTATTGATGAATTCCCAGACTCAGAAGCTTTTCGTCGACGATCTGCACAAGCGATACGGCGACAACGAAGTGCTCAAGGGCGTGTCGCTGAAGGCGAACTCGGGCGACGTGATCAGCGTGATCGGCTCGTCCGGCTCCGGCAAGAGCACGATGCTCCGCTGCATCAACTTCCTCGAGCAGCCGAATGCGGGCCGCATCTTCGTCGACGGCGAGGAAGTGCGCACCGCGCTCGACAAGACGGGCGCGCTGCGCGCGGCCGATACGAAGCAACTGCAGCGCGTGCGCACCAAGCTGTCGATGGTGTTCCAGCACTTCAATCTCTGGTCGCACATGAACGTGATCGAGAACGTGATGGAAGCGCCCGTGAACGTGCTCGGCATCCCGAAGAAGGAAGCCGAGGAACGTGCGCGCGCTTATCTCGAGAAAGTCGGCCTCGCGCCGCGCGTCGAGAAGCAGTATCCATCGCACCTGTCGGGCGGCCAGCAGCAGCGTGTCGCGATTGCGCGCGCGCTGGCGATGCATCCGGACGTGATGCTGTTCGACGAACCGACGTCGGCCCTCGACCCGGAACTGGTGGGTGAAGTGCTGAAGGTGATGCAGAAGCTCGCCGAGGAAGGCCGCACGATGATCGTCGTCACGCACGAGATGGGCTTCGCGCGCAACGTGTCGAACCACGTGATGTTCCTGCACCAGGGCCGCGTCGAGGAAGAAGGCGTGCCGTCCGAGGTGTTTGCGAACCCGAAGAGCGAACGCCTGCGCGGGTTCCTGTCCGGCAGCCTCAAGTAACGCGCACGAAACGCACGACGTTCGAACGGGCGCCTCGCGGCGCCCATTTTGCGTTTACGCGGCATTTACGTGGCGTTCATGCGGCGCTCACCGGCGCGCTGTCGGCAAACGCGCGCAGTTCGTCGCCCGCGAGCCGGTAGCGCACCCATTCGCTCTGCGGCGCCGCGCCGACGCTCTCGTAGAAGCGGATCGCCGGCTCGTTCCAGTCGAGCACGCTCCACTCGAAACGCCCGCAGCCCGACTCGACCGCGATCCGCGCGAGCGCCTTCAGCAGCCGCAGCCCGGCGCCCGCGCCGCGAAAACGCGGCGACACGTACAGGTCTTCGAGATACAGCCCCTGCCGGGCGAGCCACGTCGAATACGAGAAGAAATACACGGCGAAGCCGGCCGGCTCGCCGTCGACCTCGCAGATCAGCGCGCGCGCCGGCGATCCGTCGCCGAACAGGCTGCGCTCGAGCGACGCGGGCGTCGCGACCACTTCGTGCTCCGCCTTCTCGTAGACGGCCAGTTCGGTAATGAAACGCAGGATCTGCGGCACGTCGGCGACGGTGGCGGAACGAATGTCGATTTGCACGGGATGAGCCCTCCTCCGGCCCGGACTTGAAACGGAAAGCGGCGCCGCGCAGCCGCGCTGGCGCCAATCAGATCGTCATGCTACGTTCACGCAGCGCCTGCAGGAAGTGCAGGTTTTTCATCCCGACCTGAACATGATGCATCCCGACCTGCGCCGTCTCGACCTGAACCTGCTGCTCGTGTTCGACGCGCTGTACCGCCACCGGTCCGTCGCCGCGGCCGCGCACGAGCTTGCATTGAGCCCGTCCGCGCTGAGCCACGCGCTCGCGCGGTTGCGCGACGCGATCGGCGATGCCCTGTTCGTGCGCCTCGGCAACGAGATGCAGCCGACCGTGCGCGCCGACGACATCGCCACCTGGGCCGGCGACGCGCTCGACGCGATGTCGAAGGGGCTTGCCCGCGCGCGCCGCTTCGATCCCGCGCAAAGCGACCGCACGTTCGTGTTCGCGGCGACCGACTACACGGCATTCGCCGTGCTGCCGGCGTTTCTCGCGCGCATCCAGCAGGTCGCGCCGCGGTTGCGGATCCGCGTCGTGCATTCCGACCGGAAGATTTCCGTCGACGAACTCGCGGCCGGCCGCATCGATTTCGCGCTCGGCTACCACGAGGAATCGGCGGCCGACGCGCCGGGCATCGAGGACTTCGACTGGTTCTCCGACGACTACGTCGTCATCGCGAGCGCCGCGCATCCGGACCTCCGCCGGCGGCTCACGCTCGACCAGTACCTGGCGGCACGCCACGTGGTCGTCACGCCGTGGAACGAGTCGCGCGGCGTCGTCGACCACGTGCTCGACCGGCTCGGCCTCGCACGGCAAGTCGCCGTGCAGTTGCCGACAGTGCTGGCCGCGCCGTTCGTGATTGCGGAATCCGCGCTGCTGATGACCGTGCCGAACCGCGCCGCGCAGGCGCTGCGGCACGCGGCGCCGATCCGCATCTTTCCGGCGCCGTTCGAGATCCCGCGCTACACCGTGAAGGTCTACTCGCACGCGAAGCACGCGCGCACCGATGCGCATCGCTGGATTCGCACGCAGTTGCTCGAAGCGAGGCCGGAGCCCGCCTGACCGGAGCGCGCCGGCGCACCGCGTCGCGCGTTGCCGTGCCAGTGCGACAGGCACAGGCCGGCGACGTCCGGTGCCCGCCCAATCATTACGAAATACTTACCAATTTCTCTTGTATGGCGCTTACGCCCGCGCCCCCTGCAACGTCAATAGTGGCAATCCTTGATCCATGTTTGCGAAAGTCGTGTCTCCCTTGTGGGACAAGGGTTTTCCGTTAATTGCAAACCCTTGGCGCACCTGTTGCCTACCGTGTTGCATGGCAATTTGGCGACAGGTGTTAGTCAAACAACGATTTCCATCGCCACAAAATTGTATTTTTGCTAAATTAGTAACCAAAGTAGCAAAACGAAGTTCGTGAAATGTAGTTTAGCTTCACGACACTACAAGGAGACCCCGCAGGCCGACCCGGCTGCGCGGGACCGCTCAACGGTTTTCCGTCCGCTTGCCCGCGTGCTGCGCTTACCGGCCCTGCACGAGGTCTCCCTGGTTATCCCGCTTTTGCCCGGCGCTCGCGCTCCGGGCATCTCGTGCAGTCTGGGTTGACTTTTTGACAGGGTATGGAGGAGATGATGAAGAAAGCTTTGGTCGCGGCCGCGCTGATGGCTGCTGGGGTGGTGACGGCGCACGCGCAGAGCAGCGTCACGCTGTATGGTCGCCTGGATGCCGGCCTCGAGTACCTGAACGGCCTGCAAAACGGCCACCAGGTGCGCGCGGAAAGCGGCGACTGGGGCACCAGCCTGTGGGGCTTGAAGGGCACCGAAGACATCGGCGGCGGCAACAAGATCCTGTTCCACCTCGAAGGCGCGTTCAACACGATGACGGGCGGCTTCAGCGGCTCGATCTGGGATCGTTATGCGACGGTCGGGATCTCGAACGACCGCTACGGTACGCTGCTGCTGGGTCGTGAACTCGCGATCGCCAACGGCGTGTGGGACTTCGACCCGTTCGGCCAGTCGGCCTGGTCGACGGCATCGCTGGTGCGCGGCCGCAACTGGAACAAGACCAGCAACAACGTGTCGTACCAGTCGCCGCAGTTCTACGGCCTCGACTTCTACGGCCAGTTCTCGTTCTCCAACTCGACCAGCTTCAACGGCAACACGACGGCCGGCCAACCGGGCCGTGCAGCCGGTGCACAGGTCACCTATACGAATTCGCTGTTCCAGTTGCGCGGCATCTACGACGAAACGCGCGACAGCAACGGCCGCTTCTCGGACGTGTTCAACTACTCGCGTGAATACTTCGCGGGCGTGAACGTGTTCCTCGGCCAGTTCAAGGTTCAGGCCGCTTACCAGGCCTCGCGCGCGGACGGCAGCGGCGGCCCGGCAGTGAACGCCGGCGTGACGGGCACCCAGCAGGTCTGGGGCGGCGTGACGTGGCAGGCAACGCCGGCAGCGGCGCTGATCGCGGCCGTGTATCACGTGAACGCGAACCACGGCGGCGGCAACGCGAACATCTACACCGTCGGCGGCTCGTACAACATCTCGAAGCGCACGCTGTTCGACCTGCAGGTCGCGACGGTGCGCAACAGCAAGAACGCCAACTTCGGCCTGAACGCGAACGGCGCCGGTACGGCCGTGTCGACGGGCAACCCGAATCCGGGCGGCAGCCAGACCGGCGTCTACGCCGGCATCCAGCACCTGTTCTGATCAGGCGCCGTCAAATAACGATTCGGCAACACTTTCCACGCTGCTGCGAGAGGCGCGTATCGGTGCGGTACCCAACCGGGTATCGCACCGTTTTTTATTGGCGGGGCCTGAAACGGCCCGCTGACGAATGCGGCGCTCAGACGGCCGCTTCGTTCTCTTCGCCGGTGCGGATGCGGATCACGCGCTCGACATCCGACACGAAGATCTTGCCGTCGCCGATCTTGCCGGTGCGCGCCGCGCCGATCACCGCGTCGATCACCTGGTCGACCTGCGCTTCCGCGACGACGACCTCGATCTTCATCTTCGGCAGGAAGTCGACGACGTATTCCGCGCCGCGATACAGCTCGGTATGCCCCTTCTGGCGGCCGAAGCCCTTCACTTCCGTCACGGTCAGGCCCGTGAGCCCCACTTCGGCGAGCGCTTCGCGGACTTCGTCCAGCTTGAACGGCTTGATGATGGCAGTGATGCGTTTCATGGTGGTTGTCCCCCAATGCTCGTTTGGATGAAAAATCGCGACCCCGATTGTAAGCCTGCGAGCCGCATGCGGCCCATCACGGCTCAGTCGAGGCGTTCGGTAAAACGTGACGTGATCGGGTAGCGCCAGTCGCGCCCGAATGCGCGATGCGTGACGCGAATGCCGATCGGCGCCTGGCGGCGCTTGTATTCGTTGATCTTGATGAGCCGCGTCACGCGTTCGACGTCCGCCTGCGCATAACCGGCCGCGACGATCTCGGCGAGCGGCCGATCCTCTTCCATGTACATCCGCATGATCGCGTCGAGTACGTCGTACGGCGGCAGGCTGTCCTGGTCGGTCTGGTTCTCGCGCAGCTCGGCCGACGGCGCACGCGTGAGGATCCGCTCGGGGATCACGTCGCGCAGGGCATAGTCGGCCGTTTCGTTGCGATAGCGGCAGAGCCGGTACACGAGCGTCTTCGCGATGTCCTTGATCACCGCGAAGCCGCCGGCCATGTCGCCGTACAGCGTGCAGTAGCCGACCGCCATCTCGCTCTTGTTGCCGGTCGTCAGCACGATCGAGCCGAACTTGTTCGACAGCGCCATCAGCAGCGTGCCGCGGATGCGCGCCTGGATGTTCTCTTCCGTCGCGTCTTCCGCGCGGCCCGCGAACTCGCCCGCGAGCGATGCGCGGAATGCGTCGAACATCGGCGCGATCGCGATCTCGTCGTAGCGCACGCCGACGCGCCGCGCCATGTCCGCCGCGTCGGTGGTCGAGATGTCGGCCGTGAAGCGCGACGGCATCATCACCGCGCGCACGCGCCCGGGCCCGAGCGCATCGCATGCGACCGCGAGCACCAGCGCCGAATCGACACCGCCCGACAGCCCGATCAGCACGCCCGGAAAGCCGTTCTTGCCGATGTAGTCGCGCACGCCGGTCACGAGCGCGCGGTACACCTGCGCGTCGGTCGACAGCTCGGGCGCGATCGCGCCGGGCAGCGGCCGCGCGCCGTCGAATTCGACGATCGCCTGCCCTTCGTCGAACTGCGGCATCCTCGCGACGAGCGCGCCCTGCGCGTCGAGCACGAACGAGCCGCCGTCGAATACGAGTTCGTCCTGGCCGCCGACGAGGTTCACGTACACCATCGGCAGCCCGGTTTCGCGAATCCGCGCGCGCAGGATGTCGACGCGCACCGCTTCCTTGTTCATGTGGTACGGCGAGCCGTTCGGGATCAGCAGCACCTGCGCGCCGGCCGCCTTCGCGATCTGCGCGGCCGATGCATGCCACGCATCCTCGCAGATGATCACGCCGTACTTCACGCCGTTCAGCTCGAACACGAGCGGCTCGGCGTCCGTCGCGAAGTAGCGCTTCTCGTCGAACACCTCGGTGTTGGGCAGGTCCTGCTTGCGGTAGGTGCCGACGATCTCGCCGCCGACGATCAGCGATACCGCGTTGTAGGTATCGGTGGGCGGCACGCCGCGCTCGATCGGGCGGTTTGCATTACCATCGACGGCTGGCGCATGCGGATCGCCGCCCGGCGCGCCGCGCAACGGATGGCCGACCAGCACCGCGAGCCCGTCGAACGCCTTCAAGGCGCCGGCGAGCGCGTCGAGCGCGGCCGCCGCCGCCGCGTAGAACGCCGGCCGCAGCAGCAGGTCTTCCGGCGGATAGCCGGACAGCGCAAGTTCGGGGGCGATCATCAGCTGCGCACCATCGTTGTGCGCGGCGCGTGCGGCCGCGACGATCCGCGCGACGTTGCCGGCGAAATCGCCAACGGTGACGTTGATCTGGGCGAGAGCGAGTCGGGTCTTCATGGCGGGATCGGCGCAGCCCGGCGGCGCGCCCTGAACGGCTGACGAAATCGTCCCGGTGCGGGCCACGCAGGCCCTCGCATCCGGCGACACAGAACGGTACGGATTCACGCTTGAAACACGAACGCATCGATTATCGCACGGGCATCCTGTCGTCCCCCGCCGAGGTGCCGGCCGACGAATGGAACGCGCTGCTCGCCCGCGACGCGCAGCCGACGCCCTTCCTGCGCCACGAATTCCTCGACGCGCTGCACGTCGCGCGCTGCGCGGTCGACGACACCGGCTGGTCGCCGCATTTCGTCACGCTGACCGACGAGCGCACCGGCCGCCTCGCGGCCGCCGCGCCCGTCTACGCGAAGCAGCATTCGTACGGCGAATACGTGTTCGACTGGGCCTGGGCCGACGCGTACCAGCGCAACGACCTGCCCTACTACCCGAAGCTGCTGTGCGCGGTGCCGTTCACGCCCGTGCAGGGCACGCGCCTGCTCGCGGCCGACGACGATGCGCGCCGCCGGCTCGCGGCCACGCTGCTCGCATTCGCCGAGCAGAGCGACGTGTCGTCGCTGCACGTGCTGTTCCCGACCGGCGACGAAGCGGCGCTTCTCGAATCGATGGGCATGATGCTGCGCGAAGGCGTGCAGTTCCACTGGATCAACGACGGCTACCGCCACTTCGACGATTTCCTCGGCACGCTCGAGCAGAAGAAGCGCAAGAACATCCGCGCGGAGCGGCGCAAGGTGCACGAGGCGGGCGTAACGTTCCGGCGGCTGACCGGCGACCGGATCACCGACGCCGACTGGCGCTTCTTCTCGCGCTGCTACCGGCAGACCTATCGCGAACACTATTCGAGCCCGTACCTGAACCTCGACTTCTTCCGCACGATCGGTGCGACGATGCCCGAGAACCTGCTGCTCGTGATCGCGGAAGCCGGCGGCCAGCCGATCGCGAGCGCACTCGCCGTCTACCGGCGCGGCGAGAACGGCGGCGGCACGCTGTACGGCCGCTACTGGGGAGCGGTCGAGCACGTGCCGTGCCTGCATTTCGAAACGGCCTACTACCAGCTGCTCGAATTCTGCATCGAGGCCGGGCTCGACACGTTCGAAGGCGGCGCGCAGGGCGAACACAAGCTCGCGCGCGGCTTCCTGCCGACCGTCACGCACTCCGCGCACTGGCTCGCGCACCCGGCATTCTCCGACGCCGTCGCGCGCTTTCTCGAACGCGAGACCGAGCATATCCACGCGTACGTCGACGAATTGCGCGAACACGATCCGTTCCGGCGCGGCGCCGGGTAACGACTGCGCGCCGGAACGTGGCGGTACGTGCCGGCATGCGGCGAGACCGCGACCGGCCTCGCCGCATGCCGCGCGGCCGCCCGGCTCAGTGCGCGGCGAGCGTCACCGTCGTCGACTGCGCCTGCGGGTCACGCGACGAAGCCGCCGCCGACAGCCCGTAGCTGCCCGCAGCGATCCGCCACGCATGCGTATTCGCATCCCACACCGCGAAGCGCTGCGCCGGCACCGCAACGCTGACGGTACGCGCCTCGCCCGGCTGCAGCGCGACCTTGGTCCAGCCGACGAGGCGCTTCGGCGGTTCGCCGAGCGACGCGGGCAGTGCCGCGTAGATCTGCACCGTCTGCGCGCCGGCCCGCGCGCCGGTGTTCGTCACCGTCACGCCGACCGTCACGTTGCCTGCCGCATCGGCCCGCGCGGACATCGCCGACAACGCATACGTCGTGTACGACAGCCCGTAGCCGAACGGGAACAGCGGCTCGATCGCCTTCGCATCGAACCAGCGATAGCCGTACGCGAGCCCTTCCGCGTAGACGGTCTGCGTGCGCGACGGATCGATCGCCGGCTGCGGCAGGTCGGCCTCCTGCTTCGGGAACGTCAGCGGCAGCCGGCCCGACGGGTTCGCATCGCCGAACAGCAGGTCGGCGATCGCCTGGCCGCCCTGCGCGCCGGGATACCACGCTTCGAGCACGCCATGCACGTTCGCGAGCCACGGCATCAGCACGGGGCTGCCGTTCTCGAGCACGACGATCACGCGCTTCGCCTTCGCCGCGACCGCCGCGATCAGCGCGTTCTGGTCGTATTGCTGGTTGTACGGATCGGCCTTCGCATCGGGCAGCGACAGGCTCGCGAGGTCGAGCCCTTCCGTCTGCCACTGCGTCGCGAACACGATCGCGACATCGGCCTGCGCGGCCGCGCTCGCCGCGGCATTCGCGTCGGTTCCGTCGAGGTAGCTGACCGCCGCGTTCGGCGCCTTCGCGCGAATCGCCGCGAGCGGCGCGGACTTGTACCACGTCGCACAGCCGCCGAACAGCGTGTCGGCGGGTTGCTGGCAGGTCGTCACCGCATTGCCGTCGATCGCCGGCACCGCGCCCGAGCCGCCGCCCGACAGCACGCCCGCGTCCGCATGCCCGCCGATCACGACGACCGACTTCAGCGCGCCGGCCGCCAGCGGCAGCACGGGCTGCGCATCGCCGGGCGCGGCCGCGTTCTTCAGCAGCACCGCGGATTGCCGCGCGATCGCGAGCGCATCGGCGTTGCCGGCCGCTTCGTCGATCGCGCCGCCCGGCTTCGGCGGTGCGTCCATCACGCCGATGCGGATCAGCGTGCGCAGCTTGCGCTGCACCATGTCGTTCAGCCGCGCGGCCGACACGCTGCCGGCCTGCAGCGCCGCACGCAGCTTCGTGTTGAAGAACGAGCCGAGCGGCGCGTTGTTGTCGTCCGCCGCGCCCGGTTCCTCCTCGTCGAGCCCCGCCTGCACGGCCGCGACCGTCGAATGCGTCGCGCCCCAGTCGGACTGCACGACGCCCTTGAAGCCCCATTCGTTCTTCAGCACCGTGGTCAGCAGATACGGGTTCTCGCACGCATACACGCCGTTCAGCTTGTTGTACGAGCACATCACGTTGCCCGGCTGGCCGTCCTTCACGCCGATCTCGAACGCGAGCAGTTCGGCCTCGCGCATGGTCCGCTCGTCGACGACCGAATCGATCGTCATCCGGTTGGTTTCCTGGTCGTTGAACGCGAAATGCTTGATCGTCGCGATCACCTTCTGCGCCTGCGTCGCCTGCGTGCGCGCGGCACTCAGCGTACCCGCGAGCACCGGATCCTCGCCCATGTATTCGAACGTGCGGCCGTTGCGCGGCTCGCGCGCGAGGTTCACGCCGCCGCCGAGCCCTTCCGCAAACCCGAGCGCACGCAGTTCGAGCGCGATGCGCGTGCCGTAGGTGCCGGCGAGCGCCGGGTCCCACGTTGCCGCGAGCGCGACCGGTGCGGGCAGCGCGGTCACGCGCGCGTTCTTCACGTTCACGCCGCCCGCCGAATCGGCGCTGCTGACGGCCGGAATGCCGAGCCGCAGCACGCCCGGGATGAAGCTCGCGCCATTGAGTGCGTCGGCCGGGAACGGGCCGCCCAGGTCGAGCGCCGGCAGGCCCGTGCCGTGCACGAGCTGCAGTTTCTCGTCGGTCGTCAGTTGCGCGACGAGCGCGGCCGCGCGCTGGTCGGCCGCCGCATCGGGGTCGGCCGGTGCGGCCGGACCCGCGTGGATGTCGTCGCCGCCGCACGACGCGAGCAGCACCGTGAGCGCGCACGCGGACGCAATCGTCGAACACCGGAACAGCGAAGTTTTCATTGATCCTCCTGAATCGTTCTGTTGTACTTGTCGCCACACTCCAGCGTCCGAGTCTAAAAATTGACCGGTCACCACGCTTGACCGGCAGGAGCATGCGTTGACCTCTCGCAGCGGGGACAAACCCGAACGGCATGACGAAGGGGGACAGACATGGAGTTGCAACAGAAATCGGTATCCGTGCGGATCTACCGCTGGCTGTGCGAAGACGCGCGCGCGAACGGCATCGATCTCGCATCGCTTTACGACACGCTCGGCATCGGTCCGGCCGAGCTTGCCGACGACACGCGCCGCATCGCGGGCGACCGGCACGTCGCCGCGATGCGGCTCACGAGCGCATGGCCGCTGTCGTGGCATCGCCCGCCGCCGCAGGTCGTGCCGTGGCTCGTGCCGTTCCCGGAACTCGCGGGCGTCACGTGCAACGCGGCGACACTGCGCGACGCGTTGCACGGCTACCTGCACTATCGCGAGCTGATCGGCAACGTCGACTGGGTCTTCGCGCACGAGAACGGCGACGCGATCGCGCTCGAATACGTGAACGAAGGCGACGGCCGGCACGCGGGCAGCGCGTTCGCGAACCTCGCGATCCTCGCCGCGCTCGCCCGCCTGTACGATCCGCACGTGTGCGTCGACGACGCCGCCTTCGCCGGCCGCCCGTTCGCCCCCACCGCCGCGCTGCGCGACATGCTCGGCGCACCGATGTCGTTCGATGCCGCGCACAACCGCATCGTGCTGCGCTCCGCGCACTTCGACACGCCGTTCGAACGCTACAACGCGCCGCTCGCCGGCATTCAGCGTCACGCGGCCGACGCCGCGCGCGAGCGTGTACGCGTGCGCTCGACGTTCGGCTCGTCGGTCGAGCAATGCGTGCGCGACTGGCTGCGTACCGCCGACGAAGCCGATGTACCGACCGACACGCTGATGCAGCACGTGTGCACGCGCTTCGCGATGTCGCGCTGGACGCTGCGCCGGCGGCTGCATCGCGAGGCGGTCGGCTTTCATGCGCTCGTCGCGCAGGCGCGGCTCGGCGAGGCGCGCGACCTGCTGCTGAATACGCAACTGCCGATCGGCGAGATCGGCGTGCGCGTCGGCTTCCGTTCGACGAGCGCGTTCACGCGCTTCTTCACGCGCGAACTCGGCGCGGCGCCGAGCCGTTTTCGCGACGGGCACGGCGATCGATGGCGTTGACGCGCGCCTTTTCTGAGACACTGGCGGCTTCGCATCCCGCCGCCCTGCCATGTCCTGGTTTCTGTACCTGATCGAATGCGCCGACGACAGCGTCTACACGGGCATCACGACCGATGTCGCCGCGCGCTTCGACGAGCACGCGTCCGGCAAGGGCGCGCGCTACACGCGCTCGCGCAAGCCGCGCGCGGTGCTCGCGTCGTTTCCGCTGCCCGACCGGTCGATCGCATCGCGTGCCGAGTACTGGGTGAAGCGGCTCACGGCCGCGCAGAAACGCGAACTGGCGGCCGGGATCCGGACGCTCGAGTCGGTGTTGCCGGCCGGGATGTCGATCGGCGGGAACGTCGATGCGGCAGGGTTGAAGGCCGGTAAGCG
The DNA here is from genome assembly GCF_040545135.1 of Burkholderia sp. 572. Classification (NCBI taxonomy): domain Bacteria; kingdom Pseudomonadati; phylum Pseudomonadota; class Betaproteobacteria; order Burkholderiales; family Burkholderiaceae; genus Burkholderia; species Burkholderia sp. 572. Next base: position 206,536 of record NZ_JBEPLH010000010.1, read on the forward strand.
CGGGCAGAAGAAGGCGAAGGCGCAGTCTGTCGACATCGCGACGCAGGCCGCTGAAACGGACAAGCCCGTCAAGAAAGCCGCGAAGGCCGGGAATGACGGGAAAGCGTCCGTGCCCGCAAAAACCGTGAAGCGCGGACAAGCCGCGCAGGCGCCCAAGAAGACCAAGGCCACGCCTGCCACGAAGCGTGCGAAGACCGACGACGCGGCCGAAGTGAAAAAGGGATCGTCTCGCGGCAAGGCGGCCACGAAGGCCACGAAGGCCGCACCGAAGCAGAAAGCGCCGGCAGCCGGCGGCAAGTCCGTCGCCAAACCACGCACCGACGTTGCTGCCGCGCCGGCGCGCAGCCGTGCATCGGCAACAAAGACCACCACCGACACGGTCGAAACCCCGGCGAATCCCGTCACCGCGACCCGCCGCGCCACGCGCGCGAATCGTGCGAGAAGCGCATCGAACGCGACCGCCCTGCCTGCGCCGGCCCCCGCGCGCCCCCGAAAGAAGGCCACCCCGGGCGCCGGCCCGCGCACAAAACAAAACCGCGCGGCCTCCTGACGAGACACGCGCGGTTTGCGTTCCGAACGAACCGGCCGCGAGGCCGGCCAGCCGGCTTACTTCTTGTAGTTCGCTGCGCCGTCGGCGATTTCCTTGTGCGCGGCTTCGATGCCGGCCCAGCCTTCGACCTTCACCCACTTGCCCTTCTCGAGCGCCTTGTATTGCTCGAAGAAGTGCTTGATCTGGTCCTTCAGGTACTCGGGCACGTCGTCGATCGACTTCAGGTTGGCCGTCATCGGGCAGACCTTGTCGTGCGGCACCGCGACCAGCTTCGCGTCGACGCCCGACTCGTCGGTCATCTGCAGCATGCCGAGCACGCGCGAACGCACGATCGAGCCGGCCAGCAGCGGGAACGGCGTGATCACCAGCACGTCGACCGGATCGCCGTCGCCCGACAGCGTCTGCGGGATGTAGCCGTAGTTCACCGGATAGCGCATGCCCGTGCCGATGAAACGGTCGACGACGAGGAGGCCCAGTTCCTTGTCCGCCTCGTACTTCACCGGGTCGCTTTGCGCGGGAATCTCGATGATCACGTTGAAATCTTGCGGCAGGTCCTTGCCGGCCGGAACATGGTTGAAGCTCATGAGCACTCTCTGTAGGTCGATGGGAATTCGGGACAGGGCGCCGCGGCCGATGCATCGCCGCAGGCGTCCCCCAACGGAATGCGCCATTATAGCCAATCGACCGGTGGCGTCCGGATGACGATCGGCGCGATAATCGTTCCCGATGTCCGGCCGTCGAACCACCGGCCGCGTTGCATGGAATCGGCGTCGGCGCCGGAGCACCGTCGGCGGTCGGCGCGAAGACAGGAGCACGCATGGAAGAGGCGAAGCACTTCATCGCAGGCGAATGGACGTTGCCTGCGCAACTGGAAACCATCGCGGTCGTCGATCCGTCCGACGGCCAGCCGTTCGCAGCCATTGCCCGCGGCACGGCGCCCGACATCGAGCGTGCGGTCGCCGCGGCCCGCGACGCGTTCGCCGGCCCATGGGGCGCAAAAAGCGCCGCCGAGCGCGGCCGCGTGCTGATGCGGCTGTCGGCGCGCGTGGCCGATTCCCTCGAGGAACTCGCCACGATCGAGGCACGCGACACCGGCAAGCCGCTCAAGCAGGCACGCGCGGATGCCGCCGCGCTCGCGCGCTACTTCGAGTTCTACGCAGGCGCGGCCGACAAGCTGCACGGCGAAACCCTTCCCTACCAAGCCGGCTACACCGTGCTGACGGTGCGCGAGCCGCACGGCGTCACGGGCCACATCGTGCCGTGGAACTACCCGATGCAGATTTTCGGGCGCAGCGTCGGCGCCGCGCTCGCGGCCGGCAACGCATGCGTCGTCAAGCCGGCCGAGGATGCATGCCTGTCGTTGCTGCGCGTCGCCGAGCTGGCCGCCGAGGCCGGGCTGCCGGCCGGCGCGCTCAACATCGTCACCGGCTACGGCCATGAGGCCGGCGCCGCGCTCGCGCGCCATCCCGGCATCGACCACATCTCGTTCACGGGCTCCCCGGCCACCGGCAAGCTGGTCACGCAGATGGCGGCCGAGAACCACGTACCCGTCACGCTCGAACTCGGCGGCAAGTCGCCGCAGATCGTGTTCGCCGATGCCGACCTCGAGGCGGCGCTGCCCGTGCTCGTGTCGGCGATCGTGCAGAACGGCGGGCAGACCTGCTCGGCCGGCAGCCGCGTGCTGATCGAGCGCGCGGTGTACGAGCCGCTCGTCGAGCGGCTCGCCACCGCGTTCAACGGGCTGCGCGTCGGCCCGAGCCGCGCCGACCTCGACTGCGGCCCGCTGATCAACGCGAAGCAGCAGCAGCGCGTGTGGGATTTCCTGTCCGACGCGCAGCACGACGGCATTCCGATGGCCGCGCATGGGCAGGTCGTCGCCGAGGCGCCCGAAAGCGGCTTCTACCAGGCACCCGCGCTGTTGCGCGACGTGCCGCCGTCGCACCGGCTCGCGCAGGAGGAAGTGTTCGGCCCCGTGCTCGCCGCGATGCGTTTCGTCGACGAAGACGAAGCCGTCGCGCTGGCGAACGGCACGCCGTACGGCCTCGTCGCGGGCATCTGGACGCGCGACGGCGCACGCCAGATGCGTATCGCGCGGCGCCTGCGGGCCGGCCAGGTGTTCATCAACAACTATGGCGCGGGCGGCGGCGTCGAGCTGCCGTTCGGCGGTGTCGGCCATTCGGGGCATGGCCGCGAGAAAGGCTTCGAGGCACTGTACGGCTTCACCGCGCTGAAAACGATCGCGATCCGGCACGGCTGAACACGCGGCAAGCAGGACGCGGCATGCGGCCGGCAGCGCGCGGCCGCATGCCGAAGCACGACGACACTAAATCCAGCATAGGAGACACACCATGCGGTTGAGCGGCAAGACGGCCATCGTCACGGGCGGCGGCTCGGGATTCGGCGAAGGCATCGCGAAGACGTATGCGCGCGAAGGCGCGAACGTCGTCGTCAACGACCTGAACGGAGCAGCGGCCGAGCGTGTCGCGAGCGAGATCGCGCTCGCGGGCGGCAAGGCAATCGCGGTGGCCGGCGACGTGTCGCGGCAGGACGACTGGCACGCGCTGCTGCAGGCGACGCTCGACGATTTCCACGCGGTGCAGATCGTCGTGAACAACGCGGGCACCACGCACCGCAACAAGCCGGTGCTCGACGTGTCGGAAGCCGAATTCGACCGCGTGTACGCGGTCAACATGAAAAGCCTGTTCTGGTGCGTGCAGACGTTCGTTCCGTACTTCCGCGAGCGGGGCGGCGGCGTGTTCGTGAACGTCGCGTCGACGGCCGGCGTGCGGCCGCGGCCGGGCCTCGTCTGGTACAACAGCACGAAGGGCGCGATGATCACCGCGAGCAAGTCGCTCGCGGCCGAACTCGGCGCCGACCGCATCCGCGTGAACTGCATCAACCCCGTGCTCGGCGAAACCGCGCTGATGACCGAATTCATGGGCTGCGAGGATACCCCCGAGAACCGCAGCCGCTTCCTCGCGACGATCCCGCTCGGCCGCTTCTCGACGCCGCAGGACATCGCGAACGCGGCGCTGTACCTGGCATCCGACGAGGCCGAGTTCATCACGGGCGTCTGTCTCGAAGTCGACGGCGGGCGCTGCATCTAGCCGTATCCCCCTTGCCGCGGCGTGCCGCGGCCGGCAACCGCCGCGGCACACGCGCATGGCTTCGCACGACTCCGGACCAGGCACCGATACGCCTTCTCCGGCCAATTACAAGGACAGGAGACAACATGGCAACATCGACGCAATCGCTGCCGGGCTCGTCCGGCGCATTCGAGGAAGCAACCTATCGCAAGGTGTCGTGGCGGCTCGTGCCGCTCCTGCTGCTGTGCTACGTGGTCGCGTATCTCGACCGCGTGAACGTCGGTTTCGCGAAGCTGCAGATGGCGAGCGACCTGAATCTCAGCGACACCGTCTACGGGCTCGGCGCCGGGATCTTCTTCTTCGGCTATTTCCTCTTCGAAGTGCCGAGCAACATCATCCTGCACAAGGTCGGCGCGCGCGTGTGGATCGCCCGCATCATGGCGACGTGGGGCGTGATCTCGATCCTGACGATGTTCGTCACGACGCCCGCGATGTTCTACGTGATGCGCTTCCTGCTCGGCGTCGCCGAGGCAGGCTTCTTCCCCGGCGTGATCCTCTACCTCACCTACTGGTATCCCGCGCACCGGCGCGGCCGGATGACGACGTTCTTCATGACGGCGGTCGCGTTGTCCGGCGTGATCGGCGGGCCGATCTCGGGCTTCATCCTGAAGGCATTCGACGGCGTGAGCGGCTGGCACGGCTGGCAGTGGCTGTTCCTGCTCGAAGGCATCCCGTCGGTGCTCGCCGGCGTGCTCGTGTTCTTCTCGCTCGACGAGCGGATCTCGAAGGCGAAGTGGCTGACCGACGAGGAAAAGGCGCTGCTCACCCGCAACGTCGACGCGGAGGAAGCGACCAAGGAAGACCTGCCGCTCGGCACCGTGATGTCGAGCCCGCGCGTGTGGCTGATGGCGCTGATCTATTTCTCGTTCGTGATGGGGCTCTACGGCGTCGGCTTCTGGCTGCCGACGATCATCAAGGCCACCGGCGTGACCGACACGTTCATGATCGGCCTGCTGTCGGCGATTCCGTATGCAGCCGCGGTGGTCGCGATGATCCTGATCGCGCGCAGCGCGGACCGGCACCGCGAACGCCGCTGGCACGTCGCGATTCCGGCCGCGATCGGCGCGCTCGGGCTCGTGCTGTCGGTGGTCTGGGCGCACCAGACCGCGCTCGCGATGCTCGGCCTCACGCTCGCGACGATCGGCATCCTGACCACGCTGCCGCTGTTCTGGAGCCTGCCGACCGCGTTCCTCGGCGGCACGGCGGCCGCGGCCGGCATCGCGATGATCAACTCGATCGGCAACCTCGCCGGCTTCCTGAGCCCGTACCTGATGGGCTGGCTCAAGCAGGCGACGGGCGCCAACGATTCGGGCATGTACATGCTCGCCGGGTTCCTCGTGCTCGGCGGGCTGCTCGCGCTGTCGGTGCCGAAGCGGCTGGTCGACAAATGACGCGGGGCGCATCGGCGCCCCCCTGCCGGCGGACGATCCGCCCCGGAAACGCCCCGCTGGCCGGAACCGCTCCGGCCAGCGGGGCGTTTCTGCTTCCACATGCGTGCCGCCCGGCCGATGCCGGCTCGGCATCCCGCCAGTGCTGATGCCATAATCTCCACAATACCCCCTAACGATCCCAATTTCATGGAACAATAGAGAGCATATTGAGCATCACGAGCCGATCATGTTCCATACCGTCGACGAGTCCGCCGCCCGCCTGCGCCTCCACCCGAAGACCGTCCTGCGCTTCATCCGCGAGGGCAAGCTGCGTGCGACGCGGGTCGGCCGCGCCTACCGCATCCTCGACACCGACCTCGCCGCGTTCGCGCAAACCGAGCCGCCCGCGCCCGTGCCGCGTGCGGTGCGCGTCACCAGCATCGTCGACATTCCGGACGCGTCGCAGTCGCTGCACCAGTACCTGTCGCGATCGCTGCATGCGATGGCGTCCGGTCGCACGTCGTACGTCGACCCCGTGCGGATCGACGTCACGTTCGATCCCGCCGCGAGCCAGGTCAAGATCATCGTCGCCGCGACGCCGGCCGACACGGCCGTGCTGATGTCGTCGCTCGAGGCGCTGCTGCAGCAAAGCGGGACATGAGCGCGATCTTCAGGTCGCCGCGCCATGCACGCGCCATTCGCGCGGCTTACGACGCCGCGCTGTCGCACTGGCCGGCCGGGCATCGGCGCGTCACGGTGCAGACGCGCCATGGCGCGACGCACGTGATCACCTGCGGCCCCGAGCACGCGCCGCCGGTCGTGCTGATCCACGGCGCGCAGACGACGGCGGCGAGCTGGCAGCATTACGCGGCGCAATGGTCGACACACTTCCGGCTCCATGCGATCGACGTGATCGGCGAAGCAGGACCGAGCGCGCCGTCGCGACTGCCGCTTGAGGGCGACGCGCATGCGCAGTGGCTCGACGACGTGCTGGACGGCCTGCAGGCGTCACGTGCCGCGTTCGTCGGCATCTCGCTCGGGGCGCGAACGGCGCTCGACTTCACGTTGCGGCGGCCGGCACGCGTGACGCGGCTCGCGCTGCTCTGCCCGTCCGGCATCGGCCGGCAGAAGCGGTTTCTGTGGTGGGCGCTGCCGCTGTTGCTGCTCGGCGATGCCGGGCGCGCGTGCGTGCGACGGCGCGTGCTCGGCCGCCTGCCGCCCGCGTCGACGGCGGCCGAGCGTGACACGCTCGCGCTGATGCACGCCGTCGATCGCGGGTTTCGCCCGCGCATCGAGCCGATTCCGGTGTTCGCCGACAACGTGCTGCGCACGCTGTCGGTGCCCACGCTGGCGATCGTCGGCGGCCGCGACGTGATGCTCGACTCGCGCGACACGCGTGAGCGCCTGACGCGTCTCGTGCCGCACGCGCAGATCCTGTTTCTTCCCGAGCAGCCCCACTTCATCCGCGGGCAACGCGACACCGTACTCGCGTTTCTCGCGTCGACGGAAACCATCGACATGCCCCACCGAATCGTTCAGGCAGCCGGCCGCCGCGTGCTGGTCCGTGATCCCTTCGCCGCCGTCGTGCAGCGGGAAAGCGATGCGCTCGACCTCGTCGCCCTCGCGCACGAGCACGAAGCCGACTGGATCGCGGTACCCGCGGACGCGCTGCACGACGACTTCTACCGGCTCGAAAGCGGCCTCGCGGGCGCCGTCCTGCAGAAACTCGTCAACTACGGCGTCAGGCTCGGCGTGGTCGGCGACATCGAGCGCTGGCTCACCCGCAGCGAAGCGTTCCGCGCACTCGTGCGCGAATCGAATCGCGGGCAATCGGTGTGGTTCGTCGCCAGCGAGGACGACCTGCTGCGCTAGCTAGGCGCATGACGTGTCGTCCGGGCCCGCCCTGGACGAAAAAAAGCCCCGAAGGCCTTCCGGCATTCGGGGCTTTCTTGCGCGGGTTGCGCGGGCCGCCTGCGGCAGGCAGCCACGCCGCCCGCGTCAGACCACGGTGATCGCGAGCGCGCTTTCGCGGTAGTGCTTCGCGGCCTTGTCGGTTTCGCCGAGATGCTCGAACAGGCGCGCGAGCGCACGATGCGCACGCACCTTCAGCGCCTCGTTGTCGGCGAGCTTCAGCGCCGACTCGAGGAACGACTGCGCCTTGCCCCACAGCTGCTGCTGCTGGCAGAGACGGCCGAGCGCGAACAGCAGGTCGGCATCCTCCGGATGATCCTTCTTCCACCCTTCGGCCTTCTGGATCAGCGGCAGCGCATCGGCGCCGGCCGTATCCGGGTAACGGCGCAGCAGGCGCGCATCCCAGTTGTGGGCAAGCGCGTCCTCGACGATGCGGCGCGCTTCGTTGCGGCGCTCGAGCGGAACGAGAAGATCGGCCGCGAGATCGGCGAGACGCGGCGACTGGCGCTCGACCGGCGACAGCGACTGCCACACCTCGAGCAGCGCGTCCGGGTCGTGCCGGCGTTCGCGCAGCAGGTTTTCCGCAGCCTGCTGGCGCAGCCGCACGGCTGCGGCCGGATGCAGCGCCTCGCGCTTCTCGAGCGCCTTCGCGAGCTTCAGCACCTCGGCCCAGTTCTTCAGCTGCTGCTGCGCGCGCAGCGCAACCTGCTGCGCATGGATACGCTTGCCGCCCGCCTGCAGGTCGGCCAGCGCGGCGAGCGCGCCGTCGGCATCGCGCGCGTCCGCGCGCATGTCGGCCGCGGCGAGCAGCCGTGCGTCCTGCCACTCGGGTGCGTCGACCTTCGACAGCCAGTCGTCGCGACGCGTGTACTCGTGCATCCGGTGCGCGGCAGTCGCCGCGACGAGACTCGCCGCGCCCTGGTTCGCGTCGACCGACAGCGCTTCACGCGCGGCCTTCTCCGCGCGCGAGAAGCGGCCCGCGTACAGGTTCGCGATCGCGTCGCGCAGCGATGCCTGCGCCTTCTCGTTGCGCGAACGCGCGCGATACGCGGCGACCCGCTGCGGCATGCGCCAGATGTTGCGCACGATGCGCAGCAGCGCATACACGACGATGAACAGCACGACGATGGCGATCACGAACAGGTTCAGCGACACGTCGATCCGGTACGGCGGATAGACGAGCAGCACCTGCCCCGCGTCGAAACGGCCGACGGTGGCGAGCGCAGCGGCGATCGCGAACAGGACCGCGAGCCAGACGATTCCTCGAAGCGTCATCGTTACCCCCGGCTCTTGAACTGCTGAACGGCGTTCAGGCTCGTGTTCAGGTTCGGCACCGCGACCGTCAGCGATGCGCCGTCAACCTGCTTGAGCAGATCCTCGACGGTCTGCGTGTCCTTCGATGCCTGGTCGAAATACTTCCCGAGCGACGCCTGCGCGGCGTGCAGGTCGGCCTTCATCGCGCCGTCGTTGCGCGCGAGCAGCGACAGGCGCGCGGTCAGCAGGCGCAGCTTCACGTTCTCGCGCACGAAGTAACCCTGGTCGGGCGACGCGAGCATCGCGTCCGCGTTGTCGATCCGGCGCACCTGCACGAGCCCCTTCAGCTGCTGGCCGAGGCCGGCCGAGAAGTCGTGCCACCACACCTTCCAGCGCGGCTCGCCGGCCACGGCCGACGATGCAGCCACGGCCGGCGCGGCCTTCGGCGCTTCGTGCGGGACGATCGCCTCGCCGGACAGCGGCAGCGCGTCGATCTTCGCGATCGCGTCGTCGAGCTTGATCGCGAGGCCCGTGAGGTCGGCCGCCGGTGCGGCCTTCAGCTTCTCGATGTCCAGCGCGAGCGCCTTGCGCACCGTGACGGCCTGCGCGCTCTGCGAGGTGGCGAGGCGCGCGTCGGCATTCTGCAGCGCGATCAGCGCGAGCTGCGTGTTGCCGGTCAGCTGAAGCTGCTGGCTCGCGCTCGACAGCATCTGGTCGACTTCCTCGAGCATCCACGCATCGCGGTTGCGCGACAGGTCCTGGTATTGCTGCTGCAGCGCCTGCTGCGCGCTCTGCGCGTCGGCGAGCTTGCCGTCGAGCTGCGCGAGCTGCGTGTCGACCTGGTGCGTACTCGCCAGCGCCTGCTCGGTCTTCATCCGCGTTTCGGCCGTCTGCGCGTCGAGCGCCTTCTGGCGCGCGACGAACGTGCCGTCAAGCCGGTCGATCTTGCGGTTCAGCGCGTAGCCGCCGACGCCCGCCGCGCAGCCGAGCACGACGACGACGAACCACAGCACCGCGCTGCCGCCGCGGCGCGCGGGCGGTTCGGACGCCATATAGGCGGGACGGGACGGCGGTGCGGATGCAGCGGCCGGCTGGGAAGCGACGCTTTTGGAATCGTTGGTATCTGTCATGCGTTTAGTCACCGGTGCGGCTGTCGCCGGTTGGACGGCCTCGTCGGCCATCGTTCGAAACGCGCGGACGATGCGCTCATCGCCCGCGCCGGTCAGCGTAATCCTATCAAAACCCAATGCGCGCGCGGTCTGCTCGATTCGCGGATGCGGCGTGACGAGCGGCACATGCTTCAGCGCGGCGATCTCGGCATCGTTCAGATGCGTCCGTGCGAGTTCGTGCAGGTTGCGCACGCCTTCCGAGCTCGTGACGAGCCACGCATGCGGTTCGCCGTCGAGCAGCGCATGCACGCGCTCCCACGCGCCGACGCGCGGCTCGGGCACGACGCGCCGGTACGCGGCGACGAGCGTGACGTCCGCGCCGGCTTCGCGCAGCCGGTCGGCGAGCCATTCGCGCCCGCCGTCGCCGCGTACGATCAGCACGCGCTTGCCCGCCAGCGCGGGCGCGCCGCCGAATTCGGCCTCGATGCACGCGAACAGGCTTTCCGAATCGTAATGGGGTACGCCGCCGTCGGCCGGCGCCTGCGGCGCGATCACGCGATGCGCGGGCGCCGCGATGCCGTGACGCTCGAGCGCCGCGACGCTGCCGGGTCCGACCACGCCGACCGGCAGCGCGTTCGGCCAAATCGCGCCGTACTGCGCGAGCGCGCGGTCGATCGCGTTCGGCGACACGAAAATCACCAGCGCGTAATCGGCGAGCGCCGCGAACGCGGCGTCGAGCGGCGCCGGATCGTCGACGGGCGCAATATCGATCAACGGGAATTCGAGCACGTCGCAACCGGCCTCGGCCAGTTGTGACGCGAGCGCGCCGGACTGGCCGTCCGGGCGCGTCAGGACAGCGGTGAACGCGCGCGCGCCGCCCGCCATCAGGCGTCGCCCTTGCCGGCGGCCTGCGAGCCCGCGAGCAGCGCCTGGACGATCTCGAGCGCGCCTTGCGCCTCGAGTTCGTCGGACACGGCGCGGCCGAGCGCGAGCGCATCGGCGACGCTCATGACGGCCCCGCACTCCTCGGCGGTCAGCACGCGCTTGCCGTCGGTCGTCGACACGCGGCCCGTCAGGTACAGCTCGCCCGCGCGCCACACCGCATGCGCGGCGAGCGGCACCTCGCAGCTGCCGCCGAGCGCGCGCGACACCATCCGCTCGGCCTCGACCGCGAGCGCGGTCTGCGGGTCGTGCAGCGGTGCGAGCCACGCGGCGACGTCGTCGCGGTGCGACGCGATCTCGATGCCGAGCGCGCCCTGGCCCGCAGCGGGCGGGCTCGCGTCGACGTCGAGCAGCGCGCGGATCCGCGCTTCGAGGCCGAGGCGCTTCAGGCCGGCGGCCGCCAGGATGATCGCCGCGTAATCGCCGCGATCGAGCTTCGCCAGGCGCGTGTCGAGGTTGCCGCGCAGCGGCAGCACGTCCAGGTGCGGGTAGCGCGAGCGCAGCATCGCCTCGCGGCGCAGGCTCGACGTGCCGACCACGGCACCGGCCGGCAGCGCGTCGAGCGACGCGTAGTCGTTCGACACGAACGCATCGCGCGGGTCCTCGCGCTCCATGATCGCGGCAAGCGAGAAGCCTTCCGGCAGCGCCATCGGCACGTCCTTCAGCGAATGCACGGCGAGATCGGCGCGGCCGTCGGCCAGCGCGGCCTCCAGTTCCTTCACGAACAGGCCCTTGCCGCCGACCTTCGACAGCGTGCGATCGAGAATCTGGTCGCCGCGCGTCGTCATTCCGAGGATTTTCACGTCACAAGCTGGATATAATTTGCGCAGCGCATCACGCACATGTTCGGCTTGCCACATCGCCAGGCGGCTCTCGCGCGAAGCAATCGTCAACGTCGCGGGCGGCTGTGCCTGTTGCGGCCCGGCCGCAGGAGTCTCGGAATTCATTTCTGGAACATCGAAGGACGGGATTGAAGATCGAACAATGGTAGCACGCACGCCCCCGCCCGCCCGGGCCCGGAGCCTGCGTCCGGCCTGCCGCCGGGCGGGTCGCGGCGCCGATGTGCGGATGTGCCGCACGTAGCTGGTTGCTTGACCGCAGTTTCGCAGTTTCCGCAGTTCCTTTTGACTCGAGCTTTCCCAAGGAAACCCATCGTGAAGTCTTCCGGATCGGCGCGTACGGCGCGCCGCAATGCTGCCCTGTCCTCCTCCGACGCCTCGACGGACACCGTCGCCACCGCCGCGAACGGCCGTGCGAAAACGGCAACGAAACCGAAAGACCCGATACGTCAGACAAAACGCACGGCGAAAGCCGCCGGCCCGGCCGCCCGCACGGCCGGGGCGACGAAGGCCGGCACCCGCACGCGCGACGACAAGGACGGCCCGCTGTTCGACGACATCCGCTTTCTCGGCCGCCTGCTCGGCGACGTCGTGCGCGAGCAGGAAGGCGACACCGTGTTCGACGTCGTCGAGACGATCCGCCAGACCGCCGTCAAGTTCCGCCGCGAGGACGACAGCGAAGCCGCGCAGACGCTCGAGAAAAAGCTGCGCAAGCTGACGCCGGAGCAGACGGTGAGCGTCGTGCGCGCGTTCAGCTATTTCTCGCACCTCGCGAACATCGCGGAAGACCGCCACCACAACCGCCGCCGCCGCATCCACGCGCTGGCCGGCTCCGCGTCGCAGCCCGGCACCGTCGCGTACGCACTCGAGCAGCTGAAAACGACCGGCAACGCGTCGAAGCGACTGCTGCAGCGCTTCTTCGACGATGCGCTGATCGTGCCGGTGCTGACCGCGCACCCGACCGAAGTGCAGCGCAAGAGCATCCTCGACGCGCAGCACGACATCGCGCGCCTGCTCGCCGAGCGCGACCAGGAGCTGACCAGCCGCGAGCGCCAGTACAACGAATCGATGCTGCGCGCACGCGTCACCACGCTGTGGCAGACCCGCATGCTGCGCGACGCGCGCCTGACGGTCGGCGACGAAATCGAGAACGCGCTGTCGTACTACCGCGCGACGTTCCTCGACGAACTGCCGGCGCTGTACGGCGACATCGAGGCCGCGCTCGCCGAGCACGGCCTGTCCGCGCGCGTACCCGCGTTCTTCCAGATGGGCAGCTGGATCGGCGGCGACCGCGACGGCAACCCGAACGTGACCGCGTCGACGCTCGACGAAGCGATCAACCGCCAGGCCGCGGTAATCCTCGAGCACTATCTGGAACAGGTGCACAAGCTCGGCGCCGAACTGTCCGTGTCGAACCTGCTCGTCGGCGCGAACGACGCCGTGAAGGCGCTCGCGGCCGCGTCGCCCGACCAGTCGCCGCACCGCGTCGACGAGCCGTATCGTCGCGCGCTGATCGGCATCTACACGCGGCTCGCCGCAAGCGCACGCGTGCGCCTCGGCGAAGGAACGGTGCCCGTGCGCAGCGCGGGCCGCGGCGCGCCGCCCGTGCGCGCGATCCCGTATGCGGATTCCGAAGCGTTCGTCGCCGACCTGAAGGTGCTGACCGCATCGCTCGACGAACACCACGGCACGTCGCTCGCCGCGCCGCGCCTCGCGCCGCTCGTGCGCGCGGCCGAAGTGTTCGGCTTCCATCTCGCGAGCATCGACCTGCGCCAGAGCTCCGACATCCACGAAGCCGTGGTTGCCGAGCTGTTCGCGCGCGCGGGCGTCGAGGCCGACTACGCGGCGCTCGCCGAGGAAGACAAGCTGCGCGTGCTGCTCGCCGCGCTCGCCGATCCGCGTCCGCTACGCTCGCCGTACCTCGAATACTCCGCGCTCGCCCAGAGCGAACTCGGCGTGTTCGAGAAGGCGCGCGACGTGCGCGCCCAATTCGGCCCGCGCGCGGTGCGCAACTACATCATTTCGCATACGGAAACCGTCAGCGACCTCGTCGAGGTGCTGCTGCTCCAGAAGGAAACGGGCCTGCTCGAAGGCGCGCTCGGCGTGCCCGGCGGCAACGCCCGCAACAGCCTGATGGTGATCCCGCTGTTCGAGACGATTCCCGACCTGCGCGACGCCGCGCGCATCATGCGCGAATACTTCGCGCTGCCGGGCATCGACGCGCTGATCGCGCACCAGGGCGCCGAGCAGGAAGTGATGCTCGGCTATTCGGACAGCAACAAGGACGGCGGCTTCCTCACGTCGAACTGGGAGCTGTATCGCGCGGAACTCGCGCTCGTCGACCTGTTCCGCGACCGCAAGATCACGCTGCGGCTGTTCCACGGCCGCGGCGGCACGGTCGGCCGCGGCGGCGGCCCGACCTACCAGGCGATCCTGTCGCAGCCGCCGGGCACCGTGAACGGCCAGATCCGCCTGACCGAACAGGGCGAGGTGATCGCGAGCAAGTTCGCGAACCCGGAGATCGGCCGCCGGAACCTCGAGACGGTCGTCGCCGCGACGCTCGAGGCAACGCTCCTGCCGCAGAACAACGCGCCCGCGCAGCTGCCGGCGTTCGAGGCCGCGATGCAGACGCTGTCCGATTCGGCGATGGCCGCGTACCGCGCGCTCGTCTACGAAACCCCGGGCTTCACCGACTATTTCTTCTCGTCGACGCCGATCACCGAGATCGCCGAGCTGAACATCGGCAGCCGCCCGGCCTCGCGCAAGCTGCAGGATCCGAAGCAGCGCAAGATCGAGGACCTGCGCGCGATTCCGTGGGGCTTCTCGTGGGGCCAGTGCCGGCTGCTGCTGACGGGCTGGTACGGCTTCGGCAGCGCGGTGAGTGCATATCTCGACGGCGCGCAGGATGAAACCGAGCGCACGAAGCGCGTCGCGCTGCTGAAGAAGATGAACAAGACCTGGCCGTTCTTCTCGAACCTGATGTCGAACATGGACATGGTGCTGGCGAAGACCGACCTCGCGGTCGCGTCGCGCTACGCGCAACTGGTCGCCGACCGCAAGCTGCGCAAGCACGTGTTCGAGCGGATCGTCGCGGAATGGGAGCGCACAGCGCAGGCGCTGGCGGAAATCACCGGGCACGAAGGCCGCCTCGCGACCAACCCGCTGCTCGCGCGATCGATCAAGAACCGCTTCCCGTATCTCGATCCGCTGAACCACCTGCAGGTCGAGCTGATCAAGCGCCACCGCGCGGGCGACACGAACGCGCGGCTGCGCCGCGGGATTCACCTGACGATCAACGGGATCGCGGCCGGCCTGCGCAACACGGGCTGATCCGCATGCGGCGCGGCGCGATGCCGCGCCGGCCGGCGACGTGAAAGCCGCGATACCCACCGTATGCACGGTGGCGTATCGCGGCTTTTTTCATGCTCGCGGGCGTCGACGAAACCGTGCCGGCGCACCGCACGCTCAGTGCGCGTCGATCAGCAGCGCGTCGTGCTCGAACGATCCGTCGGGCTGCACCGCGTAATAGCCGCGCACCTCGTCGGGCGCATGCGTCCACAGCGCGCGAATGCCGGTCACGCTGTCGGCCGGCGTGCGGATGCGCGCGACCCACGTATCGAAATCGATCGGCAGCCGCCAGCGGCTGTGCACGTGCGCGTCGAAGCCGGCATCGCGGAACATCGCGAGCCATTCGTCCGCGCGGTAGTCGCGCACGTGCGACGCGTCGCGCAGCACTTCCGCGGCCTGCAGGTACGTATCGAGGAGCGGATGGTCGTTGCCGGCGATGTCGATCATCAGCACGCGGCCGCCCGGCTTCAGCACGCGGCGCACTTCGGCGAGCGCCGCGCGCATGTCGTGCCAGTGGTGTGCGCTCATCCGGCTCACGACCCAGTCGAACGTCGCCGTCTCGAACGGCAGTTTCTCGGCCGGGCCCTGCTGCGTACGGATGTTCGCGAGCCCGCGCTCGCGCGCCGCGGCGTCGACCGTCGCGAGCATCTGCGCGGCGAGATCGTAGGCGACCACGTCGCGCACGTGCGGCGCGACCGCGAAGCTCGCGTGGCCGGCGCCGCAGCCGAGATCGAGCACCGCGGCATCGGGCGTCGCGCGCACCGCGTCGGCGAGCGTCTGCAGGTCGGCGCCCGTCGCGTGGACCGTGCTCGTCAGGTAGGCGGCGGCCGTCGTGCCGAATGCGTCGGCGACCTGGTCGTGGTGTTTCATCGTTCTCTCCTTTCTTTTGCGCAATCGGCCGGCGCGGATGCGTCAGTGCACTTTCCGGCCCCATGCAACACGTTTTGTGGGACGCCCGCTCCCCTGGCAGCGCGCGAGCCGCTACAATAGGCCCGCGCTTGTACCAGTACAAGTTAAGCAGTTATTCTGGTATTCGATACACCCGTCTGATCGTTGCCGCATCCCCGCTTCCACTTCGCCGTTTCCGCATGAACCAGCCGTCCTCCGTCCCCGTCCCGCCGCTCGACGCCACGCCCGCCCGTGCGCTCGGCGAATTCATCCGCGCCCACCGCGAGCGGCTGTCGCCGCAGGCCGTCGGCCTGCCGCCCGGCCCGCGCCGCCGCACGCCGGGGCTGCGGCGCGAGGAAGTCGCGCAGCTCTGCGGCGTCAGCCCCACCTGGTACACGTGGATCGAACAGGGCCGCCCCGTGTCCGCGTCGGCCGACGCACTCGCGCGGATCGCCGTCGCGCTGCAACTGTCGAAGGCCGAGCGCGCGTACCTGTTCGAGCTGGCCGCGCAGCGCGACCCGGCCGAGCCCGACGTCGCGGGCGGCGACCTGCCGCCGACGCTCGCCGCGACCGTCGCGGCCATCGCGACGCCCGCCTACGTGCTCGACCGGCAATGGAACGCACTCGCGTGGAACGCACCGGCCGCCGCGCTCTTTTCCGGCTGGCTCGACGGCGAACACGACCGCAACCTGCTGCGCTTCACGTTCATGTCGCCGGCCGCGCGCACGCTGATCGTCGACTGGGAAACCCGCGCGCGGCGGCTCGCGGCCGAATTCCGCGCCGATTCGATCCGGCACCTGACCGACGCGCCCACGCGTGCGCTGATCGACGCACTGACCGCCGGCAGCGATGCCTTCGCGCAGTACTGGGCATCGCAGGACGTGTTCGAACGCGAAGGCGGCCGGCGCGAATTCGACCATCCGGCCGACGGCCGCCTCGTGTATCAGCAGATCACGCTGAAGCCCGCGCACCGCGAAGACCTGAAGCTGGTCGTGCTCGTGCGCGACTGAACGGGCCGGCCCGCGCGGACCACGGCCGGCGGGCCGCCGCGAACGGCTGCGCGCCGCGGCGGGCAGGCCCGCGAATGTTAGAATCGCGGGATTCCCTCGGCGGCGCACGCCGCCCAACATCCCCTTCGAAGAATCGCCATGACGTCCCAACTGCACAAAAAGGGCGAGGCCTGGTCGGCCCGCTTCTCGGAACCGATGTCGGAGCTGGTCAAGCGCTACACGTCGTCGGTGTTTTTCGACAAGCGCCTCGCGCTCGTCGACATCGCCGGCTCGCTCGCGCACGCGAACATGCTCGCCGCGCAGAAGATCATCAGCGCCGACGACCTGGCCGCGATCGAACGCGGAATGGCGCAGATCAAGGGAGAAATCGAGCGCGGCGAATTCGAATGGCAGCTCGACCTGGAAGACGTCCACCTGAACATCGAGGCGCGCCTGACCGCGCTGATCGGCGATGCCGGCAAGCGCCTGCACACGGGCCGCTCGCGCAACGACCAGGTCGCCACCGACATCCGCCTGTGGCTGCGCGGCGAGATCGACCGCATCGGCGGCCTGCTGAACGACCTGCGCGGCGCGCTGCTCGACCTCGCGGAACAGAACGCCGACACGATCATGCCGGGCTTCACGCACCTGCAGGTCGCGCAACCCGTCACGTTCGGCCACCACCTGCTCGCGTACGTCGAGATGTTCTCGCGCGACGCGGAGCGCATGCGCGACTGCCGCACCCGCGTGAACCGCCTGCCGCTCGGCGCGGCCGCGCTCGCCGGCACGAGCTACCCGATCGACCGTCACGCCGTGGCGAAGACGCTCGGCTTCGACGGCATCTGCGCGAACTCGCTCGACGCGGTGTCGGATCGCGACTTCGCGATCGAATTCACGGCGGCTTCCGCGCTCGTGATGACGCACGTGTCGCGCTTCTCCGAAGAACTCGTGCTGTGGATGAGCCCGCGCGTCGGCTTCATCGACATCGCCGACCGCTTCTGCACCGGCAGCTCGATCATGCCGCAGAAGAAGAACCCGGACGTGCCCGAGCTCGCGCGCGGCAAGACGGGCCGCGTGAACGGCCACCTGATGGCGCTGCTGACGCTGATGAAAGGCCAGCCGCTCGCGTACAACAAGGACAACCAGGAAGACAAGGAACCGCTGTTCGACACGGTCGACACCGTCGCCGACACGCTGCGGATCTTCGCCGAGATGGTGGCCGGCATCACCGTGAAGCCGGACGCGATGCGCGCGGCCGCCCTGCAGGGCTTCTCGACCGCCACCGACCTCGCCGACTACCTGGTGAAGCGCGGCCTGCCGTTCCGCGATGCGCACGAAGCCGTCGCGCACGCCGTGAAGATCTGCGACGACCGTGGCATCGACCTGGCCGACCTGACGCTCGACGAGATGAAGCAGGAACTGCCGAACGTCGCGCACCTGATCGGCGAAGACGTGTTCGGCTACCTGACGCTCGAAGGTTCGGTCGCCAGCCGCAATCACCCTGGCGGCACCGCACCCGACCAGGTGCGTGCGGCGGTCAAGGCAGCCCGCGCCGCGCTCGGCCGGTAAGCCCGCTGTTCCGGACGGACGCCATCGGCGTCCGTTTTTCATTCGGGCGGCCGTCGCGCCGCCCATCGCCTTCCCCGCTTCCCGAATGCCGCCGATGACCTTTTCCGCCGCACTCTTCGACATGGACGGCCTGCTCGTCGATTCCGAGCGGACCATCATGAACACGTGGATCGACGTGTCGAATGCGCACGGCGTCACGCTGACCACCGCCGACTACCTGCAGATCGTCGGCCGCTCGTTCGCCGAAGGCCAGGTGATCCTGGCACGGCTGATCGGCAACCCCGATACGTTCGACGCGGTGCGCACCCGCGTGCGCGAGCAGCTTGCGGCGCCCGAACCGCATCCGAAGTTTCCGCTGAAGCCCGGCGCGTTCGCGCTGCTCGACACGCTCGCGCAAGCCGGCATTCCGTGCGCGGTCGCGTCGTCGTCCGCGAGCGAGGTGATCCGCGCGCGGCTCGACGCGGTCGGCGTGCTGCCGTTCTTCCGCGCGATCGCGGGCGGCGACGAAGTCGCGCGCGGCAAGCCCGACCCGGCCGTCTACCGGCTCGCGGCCGAACGCCTCGGCGTGCCGGCGCACGCATGCGTCGCGTTCGAGGACAGCGATTTCGGTGCGCAGTCGGCCGCCGGCGCGGGCGCATCGGTCGTCACGGTGCCCGACCTGAAGGCGCCGACGCCCGAGATCGTCGCGCTGAGCCTGCACGTGCTGGCCTCGCTCGACGATGCGCTTGCGCTCGTGCCGTCGTGGTTCGGCGGGCACGATACGCGACGGCCCGCTTAGATCGCGTGCCACCCAATGCAAAACGGGCACCCGAAGGTGCCCGTTTTGCCCTATCGCCGAACAACCGGCATCGCGGTTGCGCTTACTTGTTGCCCGCCGTCTCCGACAGCCGTTTCATCGTCGCGATGCGCGCGCCGATCAGGTCGACGCGGCCGTCCTCGCCGACGAGCGGCGCCGTCGCATCGCGGAACCCGACCCACGCGCGCTGCGCGCGTACGAGCGTCGCGGCCGAATGCGCAGGCATCTTGCGGCGCAGCTTCTGGTAATAGCGGTTCAGGTCGAACAGCGCGTGCTCGCACGCGGCGTCCTGTTCGCACGGGCGCACGCGGCGCACGGCCGGATCGCGCGGCGCGTTCGCCGGCTTGCCGTTCGGCCGGGCCCCACCCTGGGCCGCGCTCGTGCCGCCCTGCGCGCCGCTCGTGGCCGCCACTGGCACGGCGGCGGGCGGCGGTGCATAGCGATCGGCCGCGCCGCGCAGCGCCAGCGCGCGATCGCGCACGGGCTGCAGCTGCAGGTCGGCACTCGACATCGCGTACGACGTGCCGCGCGTGGTGTCGTACACGGCCTTCAGCAGATGCACTTCATCCTTGCGCCACGTGAGCCAGCGGCGCTGGCTGTCCTGCCAGCCGCGCTTCGCGTCGGCCGGCGCATCCTTCAACAGGCGCTGGTACGCGCCGTCCATCACGGCCTGCCACTGCTGCTGCGCTTCGCCCATGCACTGGATCTGGCCGGCCGGCGAAGACCGGTCGCGCCGCGCGAGGCATTGCCGCATCGCGACGTCGATCGGGTCGGCCGCCGCGACTTCCGCGTGCGCGACACCCATGCCCGCCAGCCCAGACACGCCTGCCGCCCAGACGACGAGCGCGGCCACCGCCGCACGCATCGCCTGGATTCGTCCGTGCGTCGCCATCAGTCGCGCACGCAGTCGACGAAGTACTCGACGCGGCCGTTCACCTCTTCCGCGACGAGGCCGTGGATGTCGGTGTGGAAGCCCGGGAAGCGCTCGTTGAAGTCGCGCGCGAACCGCAGGTAGTTCACGATCGTCTTGTTGAAACGCTCGCCCGGAATCAGCAGCGGAATGCCCGGCGGGTACGGCGTGAGCAGGATGCTCGTCACGCGGCCTTCGAGCTCGTCGAGCGGCACGCGGTCGATCTTGCGGTGCGCGAGCTTCGCGAACGCGTCCGACGGCTTCATCGCCGGTTCCATGTCCGACAGGTACATCTCGGTCGTCAGGCGGGCGATGTCGTTTGCGCGGTACACGTCGTGGATCTGCGTGCACAGGTCACGCAGGCCGACGCGCTCGTAGCGCGGATGCTGCGCGACGAATTCCGGCAGCACGCGCCACAGCGGCTGGTTGTTGTCGTAGTCGTCCTTGAACTGCTGCAGCTCGGTCACCATCGAGTTCCAGCGGCCCTTCGTGATGCCGATCGTGAACATGATGAAGAACGAGTACAGGCCGGTCTTCTCGACGATGATCCCGTGCTCGGCCAGGTACTTCGTGACGATCGCGGCGGGGATGCCCGTCTCGCCGAACTCGCCGTCGACGTCGAGCCCCGGCGTGATGATCGTCGCCTTGATCGGGTCGAGCATGTTGAAGCCTTCCGCCAGCGGGCCGAAGCCGTGCCAGTGGTCGTTCGGCTTCAGCATCCAGTCGTCGCGCGAGCCGATGCCTTCTGCCGACAGTTCGTCCGGGCCCCACACGCTGAAGAACCAGTCGTCGCCGTATTCGGCGTCGACCTTGCGCATCGCGCGGCGGAAATCGATCGCCTCGGCGATCGATTCCTCGACGAGCGCGGTGCCGCCCGGCGGCTCCATCATCGCGGCCGCGACGTCGCACGACGCGATGATCGCGTACTGCGGGCTCGTCGACGTGTGCATCAGGTACGCCTCGTTGAAGCGGTGCTTGTCGAACGTGCGGTTCTCCGAATCCTGCACGACGATCTGCGATGCCTGCGAGATGCCCGCGAGCAGCTTGTGCGTCGAGTGCGTCGCGAACACGAGCGCGCCCGTGCGCGGACGACCGTCGCCGATCGCGTGCATGTCGCGATAGAAGTCGTGGAACGTCGCGTGCGGCAGCCACGCTTCGTCGAAGTGCAGCGTGTCGAGCAGGTCGCCGAGCAGGTCCTTGATCATCTCGACGTTGTAGACGACGCCGTCGTACGTGCTCTGCGTGATCGTCAGGATGCGCGGCTTCATGTCCGGGTTCTGGCGCATCGCCTCGCGCGCGAACGGGTTCGCCTCGATCTTCTTGCGGATGTTCTCCGGCTTGAACTCGTCGCGCGGGATCGGCCCGATGATGCCGAAGTGGTTGCGCGTCGGCGTGAGGAACACCGGAATCGCGCCCGTCATCGTGATCGCGTGCAGGATCGACTTGTGGCAGTTGCGGTCGACCAGCACGATGTCGCCGGGCGCGACCGTCGCGTGCCAGACGATCTTGTTCGACGTCGACGTGCCGTTGGTCACGAAGAACAGGTGGTCCGCGCTGAAGATGCGCGCCGCATTGCGCTCGGACGCGGCGACCGGGCCCGTGTGGTCGAGCAGCTGGCCGAGTTCGTCCACCGCGTTGCAGACGTCGGCGCGCAGCATGTTCTCGCCGAAGAACTGGTGGAACATCTGGCCGAGCGGGTTCTTCAGGAACGCGACGCCGCCCGAGTGGCCCGGGCAGTGCCACGAGTACGAGCCTTCGTCCGCGTACTTCACCAGTTCCTTGAAGAACGGCGGCGCGAGCGAGTCGAGATAGACCTTCGCCTCGCGGATGATGTGGCGCGCGACGAACTCCGGCGTGTCCTCGAACATGTGGATGAAGCCGTGCAGCTCGCGCAGGATGTCGTTCGGCAGGTGGCGCGACGTGCGCGTTTCGCCGTACAGGAAGATCGGGATGTCCGCGTTGCGGCGGCGCACTTCGGTGACGAACGCGCGCAGCTCGATGATCGCGGTCGCGAGTTCGGGCAGTTCGCCGTCCGGGCCGGTTTCGCCGAGCATGAGTTCGTCGTCGTCGATCGACAGGATGAAGCACGACGCGCGGCTCGACTGCTGCGCGAACGACGTCAGATCGCCGTAGCTCGTGAGGCCGAGGACTTCGACGCCCTCCTTCTCGATCGCTTCGGCCAACGCCCGGATGCCGGAGCCCGAGATGTTCTCAGAGCGGAAATCTTCGTCGATGATGACGACGGGGAAACGAAACTTCATGGGCGATTCTCCAAAAAGAACGACCGCGGCGCGTCACGCGCAGCGGTCACCCGGAAACTGGTGAGACGTTATGCAACCAGATCAGGTTTTCGGCAGCGTGACACCGCGCTGCCCCTGATACTTGCCGCCGCGATCCGCGTACGACACGTCGCACACTTCGTCGCTTTCGAAGAAGAGCACCTGCGCGACGCCTTCGTTCGCGTAGATCTTCGCGGGCAACGGCGTGGTGTTCGAGAATTCCAGCGTGACGTAGCCTTCCCACTCGGGTTCGAACGGCGTCACGTTGACGATGATCCCGCAGCGCGCATAGGTCGACTTGCCGAGGCAGACGGTGAGCACGGTGCGCGGGATGCGGAAATATTCGACGGTGCGGGCCAGCGCGAACGAGTTCGGCGGGATGATGCACACGTCGCCCTTGAAATCGACAAACGAACCCTCGTCGAAGTTCTTCGGATCGACGATCGTCGAGTTGATGTTCGTGAAGATCTTGAATTCGTCCGCGCAGCGGATGTCGTAGCCGTAGCTCGACGTGCCGTAGCTGACGATCCGGCGGCCGTCCTCGGACGCGCGAACCTGATCGGGCACGAACGGCTCGATCATCTTGTGCTCTTCGGCCATGCGCCGAATCCATTTGTCGGACTTGATACTCATATCGGGGCGCCTGGAAACGCTGCGTGACGGTCAGGGAGGGCCGCTCGCGCGAGACGGCGGCCGGGAAAGGCGGACATTTTACGCGATCATCGGCGCACGCACGCGGCGGCCGTCAACGGATCACGCCGCAGGCGAGCGCGGGCCCCGCGCCATGCTGCGGAAACGCGGGATCGCTCGAGTCGCGGTGCACCAGCGCCGCGCGGTTCATCGCCGAGCGCACGCCATCGAGGGCCAGATCGGGCGCGACGATGAAGCCGGCCGCGACGCCGTTCGCGTCCGCATGGATGTTGCCGAGATCGCCGGCGACGCGGGCGCCCGCGCGCAGCCGGTCGGCGGCCGGCGCGAACACCTGGCCGGCGCTCGAGCCGTCGCCCGCGTTGCAGTCGCCGCGTTCATGCACCTGTAGCGCGTGATCGCTGTTGGGCGGAAGGCCGGCCAGGTTGTACGTGACCTGAACGCCGTCCGGACGCTCGACGAACGTCACCGCGCCGCGCGCCTGCGAGCCGACCGTCGGCTGCAGTTGTGCGTCGGCCCGTTTTTCGTGCGACGAGGAAAAGGAGGTGCAGCCGGCCAGCAGGCCCAGCGCGGCGGCGGCCAGCAGCGCGTACCGCACGCGGCCGGCGCGCACGCCGTGATGTCGTTGTTTCATTCGATCCTCATGCCGGCTGGCGGCCGTTTGACACGACGGCCGCGCCGGGCGGGTAAAGGGACCCGGGAAAAGTCGCCATGATACCGCGCCTCGCGGCGCCGTAAACAGCGTGAGGCCCCGCCCCGCAAGGGTTTTACGTATTTTGAACAACGATCGACGGAAACTTCGACGTCATGTCGCGCGAACGCTCGGCAATCGCCAGTGCGACGCCGCGCGCGATGTCGCGGTAACGACGGGCCAGCGCGCCTTCGGGATCGGCCGCGACCGTCGGCGTGCCGCTGTCGGCCCGCTCGCGGATCGCGATGTCGAGCGGCAGGCTGCCGAGCACGTTCACGTCGTAATCCTTAGCCATCCGCTCGGCCCCGCCGGCGCCGAAGATGTGTTCTTCGTGGCCGCAGTTCGAACAGATGTGGATGCTCATGTTCTCGACGATGCCGAGGATCGGAATCCCGACCTTCTCGAACATCTTCAGGCCCTTCTTCGCGTCGAGCAGCGCGATGTCCTGCGGCGTCGTGACGATCACCGCGCCCGTGACCGGCACGCGCTGCGCGAGCGTGAGCTGGATGTCGCCCGTGCCGGGCGGCATGTCGACGATCAGGTAGTCGAGCTCGCGCCAGTTGGTCTGGCGCAGCAGTTGCTCGAGCGCGGAGGTCGCCATCGGGCCGCGCCACACCATCGGGTTGTCTTCCTCGATCAGGAAGCCGATCGAGTTCGCCTGCAGCCCGTGGCCGACGAGCGGATTCATCGACTGGTTGTCGGGCGACTCGGGGCGCTGGCCGTGGATGCCGAGCATCGTCGGCAGCGACGGGCCGTAGATGTCGGCGTCGAGAATGCCGACCGACGCGCCTTCGGCGGAGAGCGCGAGTGCGAGGTTGACGGCCGTCGTGCTCTTGCCGACACCGCCCTTGCCCGACGCGACCGCCACGATGTTCTTCACGTTCGGCAGCAGTTTCACGCCACGCTGCACCGTGTGCGCGACGATCTCCTGCGACACGGCGACGCGCGCGTCGCGTACGCCGGGCACGGCCTGGAGCGCCGCGGTGACGCGTGCGCGCACGTCGTCGTGCTGGCTGCGCGCGGGATAACCGAGCACCACGTCGAGCGCCACGACGTCGCCGTCGATCGCGACGTTGCGCACGCCCTTGTTCGCCGCATACGGACGGCCGGTATTGGGGTCGACGACAGCCGCCAAAGCGGCGTCGACTTGTGCCCGGTCAATGCTCATCGAAACTCCGTGAAAACGTTTTTCTCGCGCGCAAACGTCAAAAAATATCAAATTACGCTGCGAAAATCGGGAAAAGTGAAAGAATCTGTTGCACGCCATTGCGCGAACGCGCGACCCGGCGCACTCTTCGCCTGCGGCATGCTATGGGGCCAAATCGGCCACCAACCGCCTATATTGTAGAGGCTGACGCGTCGCACTGCCCGAACAGCCACGCTGACGGACAGGGCATGCGGCCACCTCGGCGGCTGCCGCTGGCGCAGGCCTGTCCTCCTTTTTCGGGCGGCCCGCGCGTGGAGCCGTAACTGTTGTTGTCGTCGTTGTCGACTCGTTCAACCAAGAGAGGAATCCAAGATGAACATGAAAATCGCGACCCGTCTGTCCGTCTTCGCATTGGCCGGCGCACTGCTGGCAGGCTGCGCCACGCAGCAAGGCAACAATACGGCCGTCGGTACCGGCACGGGTGCGGCGCTGGGCGCAGGCATCGGCGCGCTGGCGGGCGGCGGCAAGGGCGCGGCGATCGGCGCGGGCGTCGGCGCACTGGTCGGCGGCGTGACGGGTTACAACTGGCAGGCGATCAAGAACAAGCTCGCGCCGTCGGCAGCCAAGACGGGTACGCAGGTGACCGAGCAGCCGGACGGCTCGCTGAAGCTGAACGTGCCGAGCTCGGTGACGTTCGCGACGAACCAGTACGCGATCACGCCGGCCTTCACGCCGCTGCTGAACGACCTGGCGACGACGCTGAACCAGAACCCGCAAGTGACGGCATCGATCGTCGGCTACACGGACAGCACGGGTTCGCAGCAGCTGAACCAGACGCTGTCGCAGAACCGTGCGCAGAGCGTCGTCAACGCGCTCGTGCAGCGCGGCGTTGCCGGCGGCCGCCTGTCGGCACAGGGCATGGGCCCGTCGAACCCGATCGCGGACAACGCGACGGAAGCCGGCCGCGCACAGAACCGCCGCGTCGAAATCTACCTGCGCGCAGCACAGGCGCAGTAAGCGCACGACGAGGGGAAGGCGCGGGCCCGCCGCCCGCGCAGCCCCGCCGGACAAGACTTCCGGCGGAGCCGGTAACAAATCGAAAAAATTTTCGAACTTCTGTCGCAGGCCGTGGTCAGTATTTACGGTACGCGGCTGGTGTTGCCGGCGCGTCACCATTCTCCTCTTGTCGTTGTTGCTCCGGGGCCGTATCCGCCCCGGTTTTTTTTGCCCGCAGAATTCGTGCTGCGCCGCAGCATGTCACCGCCGGGCACGCCGCTTGCGCGGCCCCGCCCGTTCCGGCGCCCGGTCAGCGGCGCCCTGCCCGCGTCGCCGGCGCGCGCCCCTGCTAGAATCGCAGTTTCCCGTCGTTTTCCGCCGTTCCTCTACAGACCCTATGTCCGCATCCGACCTCACTTCCGTGCAGGCTGCGGCGCCGCAAGGTGGCCGCCAGATCCTCGTTACGTCCGCACTGCCCTATGCCAACGGGCAGATCCACATCGGCCACCTGGTCGAGTACATCCAGACCGACATCTGGGTGCGGACGCTGCGAATGCATGGCCATGAGGTCTACTACATCGGCGCCGACGACACGCACGGCACGCCGATCATGCTGCGCGCGGAGAAGGAAGGCCTGACCCCGAAGCAACTGATCGACCGCGTGTGGACCGAGCACAAGCGCGACTTCGACAGCTTCGGCGTGTCGTTCGACAATTTCTACTCGACCGATTCGGACGAGAACCGCGTGCTGAGCGAGAAGATCTACGTCGCGCTGCAGGAAGCCGGTTTCATCGCCGAGCGCGAGATCGAGCAGGCGTACGATCCCGTCAAGGAAATGTTCCTGCCCGACCGCTTCATCAAGGGCGAGTGCCCGAAGTGCCACGCGAAGGACCAGTACGGCGACAACTGCGAAGTGTGCGGCTCGACCTACCTGCCGACCGAACTGCTGAACCCGTATTCGGTCGTGTCGGGCGCGACGCCGGTGCGCAAGACGTCGAAGCACTACTTCTTCCGCCTGTCCGATCCGCGCTGCGAAACGTTCCTGCGCGAATGGGTGAGCGGCCTCGCGCAGCCCGAAGCGACCAACAAGATGCGCGAATGGCTCGGCGACGCCGGCGAGGCCAAGCTCGCCGACTGGGACATCTCGCGTGACGCGCCGTACTTCGGTTTCGAGATCCCGGGCGCGCCCGGCAAGTATTTCTACGTGTGGCTCGACGCGCCGGTCGGCTACTACGCGAGCTTCAAGAACCTGTGCGACCGCAACGGCGTCGACTTCGACGCGTGGATCCGCCCGGGCTCGACCACCGAGCAGTATCACTTCATCGGCAAGGACATCCTGTACTTCCACACGCTGTTCTGGCCCGCGATGCTCGAGTTCTCGGGCCACCGCACGCCGACCAACGTGTTCGCGCACGGCTTCCTGACGGTCGACGGCGCGAAGATGTCGAAGTCGCGCGGCACGTTCATCACCGCGCAGAGCTACATCGACACGGGCCTGAACCCCGAATGGCTGCGCTACTACTTCGCCGCGAAGCTGAACGCGACGATGGAAGACATCGACCTGAACCTCGACGATTTCCAGGCGCGCGTGAACAGCGATCTCGTCGGCAAGTACGTGAACATCGCGAGCCGCGCGGCAGGCTTCCTGATCAAGCGCTTCGACGGCCGGGTGCAGGACAGCGCGATGAACCATCCGCTCGTCGTGAAGCTGCGCGATGCGATTCCCGGGATCGCCGCGCACTACGAAGCACGCGAGTACGGCCGCGCGCTGCGCCACACGATGGAGCTCGCGGACGAAGTGAACGCGTACGTCGACGGCGCCAAACCGTGGGATCTCGCGAAGGATCCGGCCAACGCGGTCGCGCTGCACGAAACCTGCAGCGTGAGCCTCGAGTCCTTCCGCCTGCTGTCGCTCGCGCTGAAGCCGGTGATGCCGCGCGTGGCCGAGGCCGTCGAGTCGTTCTTCGGGATCGCGCCGCTCGCATGGGCCGATGCCGCGAAGCCGCTGTCGTCGGAACAGCCGATCAAGGCGTACCAGCACCTGATGACGCGCGTCGACCCGAAGCAGATCGAGGCATTGCTCGCCGCGAACCGAGATTCGCTGCAGGCCGAGGCCACCGGCGCGGCCGCCGCGAGCGCGAACGCCGCCAAGGAGGCGAAGAACGCCAAGGCGAACGCGAAGCCGGCCGCCGTGAACGGCGCCGACGATGCCCCCATCTCGATCGACGATTTCGCGAAGATCGACCTGCGCATCGCGAAGATCGTCGCGTGCCAGGCCGTCGAGGGTTCGGACAAGCTGCTGCAGCTCACGCTCGACGTCGGCGAGGAAAAGACCCGCAACGTGTTCTCGGGCATCAAGTCCGCGTACCAGCCCGAGCAGCTCGTGGGCAAGCTGACCGTGATGGTCGCGAACCTCGCGCCGCGCAAGATGAAGTTCGGCCTGTCCGAAGGGATGGTGCTCGCCGCGTCGGCCACCGACGAGAAGGCGGAACCGGGCCTCTACATCCTCGAGCCGCACAGCGGCGCGAAGCCCGGCATGCGCGTGAAGTAAGCCGAACGCGCTGCCGCTGGCGCGAAACAAAGCCCCGCACGATTCGTTTCGTGCGGGGCTTTTTCATTCATGGCTGCTCGGCACGCCGCGCCCGCGCCGCGTCGCTGCCGAACCACCGGTCGAAACGCCGCGTGTAGTTCAGGTCGACGCCCTGGAACGTGCCGCCGTACGCGGACACGGACCAGAAGCGCGTCAGGTTGATCGTCGCCTTGAACGCGTTGCTCGCCGACTGCAGCCCCTGCTCGAAGCCGAGCACGAACCGCTCGTTGATCGCCTTCGACACCAGCACGACCTGCGGGTCCGTCAGGCCCACTTCGCTGCGGCCGACCGAGACCTCGTCGAGACCGAAGGTCTGCGCGACGCGCTTGCCGGTCACGCTGCCGAGCAGCCCGAGCGCCGCCGTCATCGTGCCCTGCTGACCGACGTTGTTGCCCTGGTCGGTGCCGTGCCCGAACAGCAGCCACGACAGCTTTTCGTTGTCCGTGACGTTCGGTTCCGACACCAGCTTGACCGTCAGCGACTGGATCGTGCCCGTGACCTGCACGCCGGCCTCGACTTCCTGGTTGCGCCGCATCGCGAGGATGTTGACGCCCGGGTTCGACACGGGGCCGTTGAAGGTGAAGAAGCCGTTCTCGATCGCGAGCTTGCGGCCGAACGACGTGTACGTCGATCCTTCGGTCACACGCACGTTGCCGACCGCGCGCAGCGGCACGCCCGGCGCGCTCATCACGGTAATCGTGCCGCGCAGCCCGAGATCCGCGCCGTGCCCCTTGAAGCGGAAGTTGTTGCCGAGGCCGATATCGATGTTCGCGCGCGGCGCGAGCGACGGCGCCGGTTTGTCCGCGGCCGGCTTCGGCTTGGCAACGGCGGTGCCGGTCGGCGTCTCGCCGCGCACCGTGCCGTCGGGTTGCACGATCACCACGTCGTCCGACAGGTGCGGCGCCGACTCCTCGGGCAGGTCGAACAGTGCGCGATCGACGACGAACTTGCCGTCGATCGACAGCGCGCCGCGCGGCCCGTCGTTCGCGACCGTCGCCTTGCCCGACAGCGACAGCTTCCGGTCCGGCGCCGCGAACAGCTCGAGCTTGTCCGCGACGATGCTCGCGGTCAGGTCGGGCGCCTCGCCGTCGAGACGCACGCGGCCAAGTGCGCGCAGCGTGCCGTCGCCGCCGTGGAACTCGACCTGCTGGAATTCGACGAGGTTTTCCGACAGCTTGATGCGCACGATGCCGTCCTTCAGCTGCACGCCCTGGTCGACGAGCGTCGCGGACAGGTCGTCGCCCGTCAGCATCCCCGACAGGTTCGGCTTCGCCGGCGTGCCCGCGACGGTCAGCTTCAGCGCCGCGCGCCCGCCGAGCAGATAGCTCGGCCCGAACAGGTTGCCGGTCGTCTTCAGCGCCGGGACGTCGACGTCGATGCGGCCCGACAGCGGGCCATCGTCGACCACGCCGAACATGCCGTCGCGCAGCGCGAACGGCACGGTGACGTTCGCATCGAGCGTGCCGATCCGGTTCGCCTTCGCGAGCGCCGTCACG
Source organism: Burkholderia sp. 572 (assembly GCF_040545135.1). Classification (NCBI taxonomy): domain Bacteria; kingdom Pseudomonadati; phylum Pseudomonadota; class Betaproteobacteria; order Burkholderiales; family Burkholderiaceae; genus Burkholderia; species Burkholderia sp. 572. The sequence continues at coordinate 236,004 of NZ_JBEPLH010000010.1, forward strand.
TTGAGCCGATTGCCGGGCGTGAAGTTCGCGCGCGCGGACAGGTCGGTCAGCCCCAGCGACGCGATGCCGCGCCCGCTCTCGATCGTCACGTCGCCGCCCCGCCGCTTCACCTGCACATGGCCGGTCGAGTTCGCGCCGAGCGAGAAATCCCAGTCGGCGTCGAGCACGACGTCGGTTCGCACCGGCGGCCGCTGGCCCGTCAGCTCCTGGCGGACCTCGAGGAAACGCGCGACCGACACGCCGCTCACTGAGCCCGCCGAGCGCATCTGGCCGTGATCGAACACGAACGACTTCAGGTCGATCGCCGCGCCCTCGAGCGTGAGCCGCGTCGCGCCGAGCGTCACGCGGCCGGCACCGGCCGATACGGTCAGCGGCGCCTGCAGCGCGACGGCCGGCGTGCCGCGGTTCGCGAGCCGCGTCACGGTACCGTCCCAGCGCATCCCGTCGCGGCTCTCGACCACGCCGCCGTTCGCCGCGAGCGTCAAGTCGATCACGCGGCCGCCGGCCGTCCCGAGCGCCGACGCGTCGAGCGTGTGCTTCGCGCGCGTGCCGTCGAGGTTCGCGCGCAGCGATTTCAGATTCAGCGAACCGAGCGCGAGGTCGGTCGCGTCGGCCGTGAACACGAGGGCGCCGTGCGCGCCGTCGCGGATGTCCGCGCGGCCCTGCGCGGCGCCGATCCGGTTCGAGCCGACGACGACGTGCTCGGCCTTGTAGGTGGCCGTCACGTTCGGGTGCGCGAAGCTGCCGGTCAGGTCGCCCTGCGCCTGCACGAGCCCTTCCACGCCGAAGCCGAGCCGGTCGAGCTGCGGCGCGTCGATGACGAAGCGCAGCCGGTCGCCGGGCGCCCCGAAGCTGCCGCGCAGGTCGACATGATTACCGGCGATCGACAGGTTCGCGTTGCTCGGCAGGATCCGCGAGCCGGCGAGCTGCACGACGCCGGCGCCGGTCAGCGGCACGCCGTCGTACAGGCTGTCGCCGAGCTTGAAGGTCGCCTTCGTCGACACCTGCGGCGCGAATGCGCCCGACGCCGTCAGCGTGCCCGACACGCGCGTCTCGCCGCGCCTGGGCGGCGCCTTCGCGACCTTGACAGGCGCCTTGCCGCTGCCGGCCTTCGGCGCGCTCTGCGCGGCGAGCAGCAGCGGATCGAATCCGGTCAGCGTCGCCTTCGCGTCGTAGCTCGAATGCGCATCGTGGCGGAACACGCCCGTCAGGTCGATGCGGCCCTTGCCCGCCGTCACGCGTGCGTCGGTCAGCACGGTCTGCTGCGGCGTCAGCGCAACCTTCGCGCGTGCGCCGAGCGCGAGCTTCGGATCGTTCAGGTTGAAGTCAACGGTCGTCACGCCGGCCGCAAGCGTCACGCCGAGCGGGCCGCCCAGGCGCATCGGCCGCAGCTCGGCGACGAAGGCGTTCAGGTCGAGGTTCGCGACCTTCAGGTCGAAGCGGCCCTTGCCGCCTGTCAGCGTGCCGTTGCCCGTCACGCTGCCGTCACGGATCAGCTTCAGCGCGAGCGCGTCGATCCGCTGCGCGTGCGCGTCGAGATGCACGTTCGCGTGCGCGTCGATCACCGGCAACAGGTGATCGCCGAGCGTGCCGGGCTTCGCGTTGACGATCGACACCGGGCCCGTCACCGCGAACCCCTTTGCGGGCGCCGAGCCGGCCGGCGCGGTCACGGGTGCGAGTTCCGCGCGCACCGCGAGATCGGCGGCCGGCGCGCCGGGCGCGAGCGCCTGCGGGTTCACGTGATCGAACGCGAGCGACGCGCGCGTGAGCGGCACCGCGCCGAACGGCGCGGCCTCGACGTGCGCGCGCCCGTTCAGCTTCATCCCGCTCGCGTCGACTTCCGCGACGAGCGCCTCGAGCGAGCCCGACACGCGAGCACGCGCATCGACCGGTTCGTCGGCCAGCTTGCCTGAGTAAGTGGCCTCCCCCGTCAGCGCGAACGGCTTCACGCCGTCGAGTTTCGCGCGCGCGGTCAGCGCGCCGTACGGCGTATCGACGCCGTCGAGCACGAGTTCATGGTGACGACCGTCGCTGCGGCCGTTCAGCGCGAGATGGTCGAGCTGCGTCGTCGAGCCGCCGTCGTGGATCGCCAGGTGATCGACGCGCAGGTCGTCGATCCGCAACTGCAGCGGCAGGCTCAGGTCCTGCGGCGTCGTACTCGGCGTCGACGGCCCCGGCGGGATCCGCACGTCGATCGTGCCGGCGCGAAGATACGCGATGGACAGACGCCACGGCGCGCGGGTCAATGCCCAGCGGCCGTCGAGCCGGTCGATGCGGATTTCGGTACCGGTGCCGTCGGGGCTCGTCCAGGCGAACCCGCGCAACCGCACGCCGGTCGCGAGCGAGCCGCCGTCGAGCGTGCCCGCGAGCCGCGTGCCGAGCACGCGCTCCGCCACCTGCCACGCGAGCCGCGTGCCGTGCTCGGTCGTCACCGCGGCCAGCACGAGCCCGACGGCCAGCACGACGAGCAGCACGACCGTCGCGAGCGTCCATGCGACGAACCGCCCGATGCGCGCGACGGGCCCGCGGCGCGGCGCGCGCGGCGGCGCGTCGGGCGCGCCGCCGGGCGTGTCCGGATCGCCAGGCGGCGGCGTGTCGTTCGTATCGTTCGGGTCCTTCGTCATGCGGTTCGTCGATGAAGCGGTACGTTCAGAAAGCGATGCCGAGCGTCAGGTACGGGCGCACGCTATGGTTGCGCAACCCGTACGCGACGTCGACGTTGATCGGGCCGACGGGGCTGCGCCAGCGCGCGCCGACGCCGACGCCCGGGTAGAACACGCGTTCGCCCCACGCATCGGTGGCCGTGCCGATGTCGAAGAACGTCGCGGCGCCCCAGTCGCGGTTGAACCAGTGCTGGTATTCGGCGGTGCCCGTCATCAGGTACTTGGTCGGCAGGACGGAACCGTCGACGCTGTTGCCGATGCTCTGGTAACCGTAGCCGCGCACCGAGTTCGAGCCGCCCGCGCGGAACAGCAGCGACGCCGGCACGCCGGTCGAGCTGCCGCTCGTGAACACGCCGCCGAGCTCCGCGCGGAACACGAACAGGTCGCGCTTGCCGACCGGCAGGTACTGCTGGCCGCGCGCGTAGCCGCGGATGAAGGTCTGGTCGGTCAGCACGCCCTTGACCGCGAAGCCGGCCTCCGCGTGGATCAGGTTGCCCGAACGCGGGAACAGCGGATCGTCGACGTTGCGGCGCGTCCATGCCCATTGCGGCACGAGCGCGCGGCTCGTGGTCGGCCCCGCGCTGTTCTGGTCGAGCCGGTCCTGGTAGTACATCAGCGAATACGAATAGTCGATGAACTGGCCCGTGCGCGTGCGCTGCACGCCGACCCGCGCGCTGTAGATGCGCGTATCCGACACGTTGGTGTTCGTGTACGACGCGAGCACGCTGTTGGTCCAACCCTTCTCGCCCGGCGGCATCGACAGCTGGACCTGCCCGTATTGCTGGATCTGGTCGAGCCGGCCCGACACGGTCAGCGGCCACGCGGCGCCGAACGTGTCGAGATACGTGTAGGAGCCCTGCACATGCGGCCCGGTGTCGGTCGCGAAGCCGACGCCGCCGCGGATGTTGTTGTACGGGAACTCGCTGACCTTCACGTGCACGGGCGTGCGCTCGGGCTTCGCCGTATCGTCGCCGACGTCGATCGCGACGCTCGCGTAGTACGGCGTGTTCTGCAACTGCCGCTGCAATTCGGTGATCCGCTGCACGTCGTAGATCTCGCCTTCCGACAGCGGATTGACGTTCGTGACGATCTTCTCCGGATAGCGCCGCACACCGTCGACGTCGACCTTGCCGATCGTGAACGTCGGACCGCTGTCGAACGTGACCGCGAGCGTCGCGCGCTGCGTGCGCGGATCGATGCGCGCCTCCGACGACGCGATCTTCGCGCCGAGATAACGACGCGACTGCAGTTGCCTGAGCGCCGCGCCCTTCGCGCCGTCCCAGTCGGACTGCGTGAACGGGTCGCCCGGCTTCAGCGAAAACGCGAAACGGGTCGCGGCTTCCTGCTTCGGATCCTCGGTGTCGACGGGCCCCTTGAAGGTCAGGTCGACGCTCGACACGACGGTCTGCTTGCCCGGATCGACCGCGATGCGCACGTCGCGCTTGCCGTCGCGCGTGCGCACGTCGGTGCGCACGACCGGCGAGAAATACCCGGCCGTCGCGGTCAGGTCGCGCACCTGCTGCGGGGTGGCCGTCACGAGGAAGTCGAACTGGTCGTCGCTGATGTCGTCGCGCTTCGCGAAGCGCGCGATGTCGAGGTGCGTCTTGAGCAGCTTGCGAACCGAGCGCGGCGCGTCGATGTCGACGTCGTACTTCGCGTGGGCCGGCAGCGCGAAGCACGCGGCCAGGCAACCCGCGAGGGTCGCCCGTGCGGCACGGGCCGCGGCGCCGGCGCGATTGCGTTCCACGCGCGGGCCCGCGTCATGTGCCGGATGTGCTTGCTGGTTCGACTGCCCCGCCAAATATGACCTCGCCCTCGGTTGTCACGGTTTTGTGGAAAACCCTGTATTTGACCACAGCGTGCCGGCGCCAAAGCTTAATGTTTGTAAACCGCCGCGCGAGCGCGCGTGGCCGCGGCGTCATGCCCGGCGGTGCGCTTGCGGCCGCCGGCTGCGCGCCAACCCGCGGATTCGACGCGCGATTGCCGCCGGCCGTTCCCGCGATGCGGTAAAATCCCGCCATCGTGAATCCGGCGCATCGTGCGCCGCCCGAAACGGAAAATCCAGCCATGCCGTACCAGTCCGATGTCACGCAGTTCCTGAACCAGCTCAAGCAACAGAAGCCGACGCTCGAGGAAGAGCAGCGCAAGGGCCGTTCCCTGCTGTGGGACAAGCAGCCGATCGACCTCGAAGAGCGCGCCGAGCAGCAGGAATCGCGCGTGAAGCAAACGTCGTACGTCTACTACCAGAACTTCTGACGACGTGAGCGCCGCCGACGAGGCCAGCGCCGCCCGCCAGGACGACGCGATCGCCGCGCCCGCGGGCGCCGATTCGACGCCCGACACGGTCGACGGTGTCGCGGCATTCGCTCGCCTGTACGGCGAGCCGCTGTTCAAGCTGCCGCAGGATCTCTACATCCCGCCCGATGCGCTCGAGGTGTTCCTCGAGACCTTCGAAGGCCCGCTCGACCTGCTGCTCTACCTGATCCGCAAGCAGAACTTCAACGTGCTCGACATCCCGATGGCGCAGGTCACCGCGCAATATCTGGGCTACGTCGACCAGATCCGCACGTCGAACCTCGAGCTCGCGGCCGAGTACCTGCTGATGGCCGCGATGCTGATCGAGATCAAGTCGCGGATGCTGCTGCCGGTCAAGAAGGCCGACACCGGCGAGGAAGCCGAGGATCCGCGCGCCGAACTCGTGCGCCGCCTGCTCGAATACGAGCAGATGAAGCTCGCCGCGCAGCGGCTCGACCAGTTGCCGCAGCTCGGCCGCGACTTCCTGCGCGCCGAGGTCTATATCGAGCAGAGCGTCACGCCGCGCTTCCCCGACGTGAATTCGGACGACCTGCGCGCCGCATGGGCCGACGTGCTCAAGCGCGCGAAGCTCGTCCAGCACCACAAGATCTCCCGCGAGGAGCTGTCGGTGCGGGAGCACATGAGCCTGATCCTGCGCCGGCTGCAGAACGCGCGTTTCATGGAATTCGCCGAGCTGTTCGACACGTCGCGCGGCGTGCCGGTCGTCGTCGTGAATTTCATCGCGATGCTCGAACTCGCGCGCGAATCGCTCCTCGAGATCACGCAGGCCGAGCCGTTCGCGCCGATCTACGTGCGTCTCGCGTACCTGCCCGCGTAACCGGCCTGGCGCCCGCGTCCGCCCTTCCCGCCCCCCGATTCATTCCGGCACACGTGCCGCCTCGCCGCAGCCCGACGCGACTGAGCGTGCCGCTGCCGGCACGCCCGATTAAAAAGTGAACGACCGTACTTTTTTCGATGCGTTTGGCGGCCAAATCCTCTACAATCCGCCGACGCCCGATGCGCCGCCCGCGCGCCGGCGTTCTCCGCTTCGACCCCGACGCCGCTGCTGCGGCGCCAACGCGCGCATGCGCGAGGAAACCGCTACCCGATCATGAAAGTCATCAGCTCGATCCAGGAACTGCGCGACCAGTTGCGTGGACAGAACCGCACGGCGTTCGTGCCGACGATGGGCAACCTGCACGAAGGGCACCTGTCGCTGATGCGCCTCGCGCGCCAGCACGGCGACCCGGTCGTGGCGAGCATCTTCGTCAACCGGCTGCAATTCGGCCCGAACGAGGATTTCGACAAGTACCCGCGCACGCTCCGGGACGATATCGAGAAGCTGCAGCAGGAAAACGTCTACGTGCTGTTCGCGCCGACCGAGCGCGACATGTACCCGGAACCGCAGGAATACCGCGTGCTGCCGCCGGACGACCTCGGCGGCATTCTCGAGGGTGAATTCCGGCCCGGCTTCTTCGCCGGCGTGTGCACGGTCGTCACGAAGCTGATGTCCTGCGTGCAGCCGCGCGTCGCCGTGTTCGGCAAGAAGGATTACCAGCAGCTGATGATCGTGCGCCGGATGTGCCAGCAGCTCGCGCTGCCGGTCGAGATCATCGCGGCCGAAACCGTGCGCGACGAGGACGGCCTCGCGCTGTCGTCGCGCAACCGCTACCTGACGACCGACGAGCGCAAGGAAGCGCCCGAACTCGCGAAAACGCTGCAGCGCGTGCGCGACAGCGTGCTCGGCGGCGAACGCGACCTCGGCAAGCTCGAGCATCACGCGCGCACGCACCTGGCCGAGCGCGGCTGGGCGCCCGACTACATCGCGATCCGCCGCCGCGCGAACCTGATCGCACCGAGCGCCGCCGAACTCGAAGCCGGCGAGCCGCTCGTCGTGCTCGCGGCCGCGAAGCTCGGCGCGACGCGCCTGATCGACAACCTGGAAATCTGACGGGCCGCCCGCCCGCGCCTCTCACGACGCATCACGGAGACACCATGCAGCGCCACATGCTCAAATCGAAGATCCACCGCGCGGCCGTCACGCACTGCGAGCTGCACTACGAAGGCTCGTGCGCGATCGACGAAGACCTGCTCGAAGCGGCCGGCCTCATCGAAAACGAACGGATCGACATCTGGAACATCAACAACGGCGAGCGTTTCTCGACGTACGCGATCAAGGGCGAGCGCGGCAGCGGGATGATCTCGCTGAACGGCTCGGCCGCGCGTCGCGCGCAGCTCGGCGACCTCGTGATCATCGCGGCATTCGCGATGGTCGACGAAGCCGAGATTCAGGCCGGCTGGAAGCCGAAGCTCGTGTTCATCGACGACGGCAACAAGATCAAGGGCCACCGCGATCACGTGCCGACGCAGAACTGGACCTGACCTGACTGACCGGCCGCCCGCGTGCCGCTGCGCGCGGGAGCGGCTGTGCCGCTTGCGGTCGAAGGGTCGAAGGGCCGGATGCCGTGTGCCACGGGATCCGGCCCTTTCTCATTTCCCCGCGTACCGGCCCTGCGGCCGCGCGATCAGGACGCCTTGGCGGCCCTCTCCGTCTTCTCGGCCTTCGGCGCGCGGCGTTCGGCCCATTCGACGATCGGCCGCCACTGTTCGAGATCCTTCTCGACCCGGCTCTTCGCGACGTCCCACAGCGTGAGGCCGTGCGCGGCGATCTGCACGTAGTTCTGCGTGTCGCGCACGTAGCCGAGCACCGGCAGGCCGAGCCCTTCGACGAACCGGTGAAGCTGGTCCGACGAGCGCGTGCGCACATCGACCCGCATCCCGACGATCCCGACCTCGACGCTGCCCTTGCGCACGGCCTTCTCGCCGGCGAGGCGCTCCAGAAACTGCTGCGTGGCCAGAATATCGAACATCGACGGCTGCAGCGGCACGATCACCTTGTCGGCCAGTTGCAGCGCGACGTTGAGCCGGTTGCCGTGCAGCCCGGCCGGCGTATCGATCACCGCATATTCGAGGCCGCGCGGCGGCTTCGTCGGCGCGTCCGGATCGAGGTCCCATGCCTCGATTGCCGGCAGTCCGGCCGGCCGAAGCTCGAGCCACGCATGCGCGGACTGCTGCCGGTCCAGGTCGGCAAGCGCGACCCACGCGCCCTGCGCCGCGAAATAGCCGGCAAGATTGGTGGACAGCGTGCTCTTCCCCACGCCGCCCTTCGGATTCGCCACCACGATCACCGTCATGAATTCCCCCGAAAAAGCCGCGCGGCCCCTGCCGCAGGGCAGGCGCCGCTCGATTGCGGATACAGGGAGCGATGATATCGGCAAACGGGGTGTCACCGGAACGGGTTGCGCCGCGCCGTGTACGCCGATTTACCCATTACGCACGCTGGACCGCGGCTTCCCGTGCGCCGAGCGCGAACGCGCCGCCGCCCAGCAGCGCCTGCACGGCGAGCGTGACGGCCCAGAACGCCGGGTATTCCCAGCCGCCGTTCGGCGACGCGAAGCTCCAGCCGTTCGGCAGATGCGCGGCGGTCGCGCCGAGCATGAACGGCAGCAGCACCAGCGCGGCGACGCGCACGCGGAAGCCCGCGAGCAGCGCCAGGCCGCCCGCCAGTTCGACGAACGTCGTCAGGTACGCGAGCCAGCCCGGCAGGCCGATCGACGCGAAGAACTGCGCGGTGCCGGGCAGCGTGAAGACGAACACCTTCTGCGCGACGTGCGCGAGGTACAGTACGCCGAGCGCGACGCGCAGCAGGGTCGCGGCGAAATCGTTGAGGCGATTGGGGTTCATGGCGAATTCCTTCGTGAGTGGTGTGAATGGATCGCACTCTATTCGAATCGATTCAACCGATAAACGCGCCAATTCGCTTTAACTGATTCCCGGATGGAATCAATCGGGACATAAAAAGGGGCATGACCGATCATGCCCCGCGACCTGCTTCAGTAACCGCTCTTGCCTTGTGTGGCGTCGCCGGAACCGGACTGGCCGCCGCCCGGTGCGTACGAATCGCACGCGTGCGCAACCGCCGACACGCCCAGCAGCGCCGCGAGCAGCACGCTCCACCACCATCGAGCCTTCATCGTCGCACTCCTCCAGGCGGACATCCGCCCTCCTGTGTTGTATGCGATCCGGCGGAAAAAGCGAGCACGGCCCGGCCCGCGTCAACGAAACTCGGCGTACAGCGCGTCGAGATCGAGATGGTCGGCGAACGAGTCGGCCAGCCGCTCGAGCGATGCCTCGCGCAACGCCGGATAGTCGATGCGCGCCGCGCCGTCGAGCCCGGCCCACGCGAGCAGCGCCGCGCATGCGTCGGGCGAGTCGAACAGCCCGTGCACGTAGGTCGCGAGGATCTGGCCATCGGCGGACACCGCGCCGTCCGGGCGCGTGGCGTCGGAGGCGTCGGAGGCGGCGGGTGCGGCGTCGGCTGCCAGCGTCAGCGCGGGCGACGCGAGCGCGGGCCCGTGCGTATCGCCCATGTGGATCTCGTAGCCGCGCACGGCCGCCCCGCCCGGCAGCGCGAGATGCCCGGTCACGTTCTTCAGCGTCTTGTCGCGCTGCAGGGTCGTGTCGAAATCGAGCAGCCCGAGCCCCGGCACGCTGCCGGGCGCCCCTTCGAGGCCGAGCGGATCGTCGAGCGTGCGGCCGAGCATCTGCATCCCGCCGCAGATGCCGATCACCTTGCCGCCGTAGCGCAGATGGCGACGGATCAGCGTGTCCCAGCCCGCGTCGCGCAGCCATGCGAGATCGCACTGCACGCTCTTCGAACCGGGCAGGATCAGGAGGTCGGCGTCCGGGACGGGACCGCTCTTCCAGTACGTGAATTCGACCTGCGGATGCGCGCGCAGCGGGTCGAAATCGGTGTGGTTGCTGATGCGCGGCAGCGCCGGCACGACAACGCGCAGCAGGCCGGCATCGCCGCGTGCGGCGGCACTGCGCGCCTGTGCGGGCAGCATGTCCTCGGCGTCGAGCAGCAGGCCGTGCAGGTACGGCAGCACGCCGAACACGGGCTTGCCCGTCTGCGCACGCAGCCAGTCGAGCCCCGGCTCGAGCAGCTTGACGTCGCCGCGGAAGCGGTTGATCACGAAGCCGCGCACGCGTGCGCGCTCGCTGTCCGACAGGCACGCGAGCGTGCCGACCAGGTGCGCGAACACGCCGCCGCGGTCGATGTCGGCGACGAGCACGACCGGGCAGTCGACGCGTTCGGCAAACCCCATGTTCGCGATGTCGCCTTCGCGCAGGTTGATCTCGGCCGGGCTCCCCGCGCCCTCGACGATCACCGTGTCGTAGCCGGCGCGCAGGCGCGCGTACGACTCGAGCACCGCTTCGAACGCGACCGGCTTATAGCCGTGATACGCGCGTGCATCGAGGTTCATGCGCGCCTTGCCGTGAATGATCACCTGCGCGCCGCGGTCGCTCGTCGGCTTCAGCAGCACGGGGTTGAAATCCGTATGCGGCGCAACGCCCGCGGCCAGCGCCTGCAGTGCCTGCGCGCGGCCGATTTCGCCGCCGTCGGCCGTCACCGCGCTGTTGAGCGCCATGTTCTGCGGCTTGAACGGCGCAACGCGCGCGCCGCCGCGGCGCGCCAGCCGGCACAAGCCCGCGACCAGCGTGCTCTTGCCCGCGTCGGACGTCGTGCCCTGGATCATCAGCGTGCCGCGCGGCCGCGGCTCGGGTGCATTCATCGTGTAAAGGTCGTCGCGAAGCAAAGCCCGCATTATCCCCCGCGCCGGTATGCCCGCGCCGTTACAATCACGCGATGATTCCGCACGACCTCACCTTCGTCCTCGGCGGCGCACGCTCGGGCAAGAGCGCGCACGCCGAGCGCCTCGCCGCCGACAGCGGCCGCCCCGTCACCTACATCGCCACCGCAACCGCCGCCGATGCCGAATTCGCGCAGCGCATCGCGCACCACCGCGCGCGCCGGCCGGCCGCCTGGGGCTTCGCCGACGCACCCGTCGACCTCGCCGGCACGCTCGCGCGGCTCGACGATCCGCACGCGTGCCTGCTCGTCGACTGCCTGACGCTGTGGCTCACGAACCTGCTGTGCCCGGCCGACGGCGAACCGCTCGACGATGCGCAGTACGCGGCGCAGGTCGACCGGCTCGAGCACGCGTTGCGCGGCGCGCGCGCGAAGGTGATCGTCGTCAGCAACGAGATCGGGCTCGGCGTCGTGCCGCTCGGGTCGGTCACGCGCCGCTACGTCGACGAACTCGGGCGCCTGAACCAGCGTGTCGCCGCCCTCGCGACGCGCGTGACGCTGCTCGTCGCCGGGCTGCCGCTCGACCTCAAGACGGGAGCGCCGTCATGCTGATGCTGTCGCTGCCCGTAGTCGCGATGTTCGCGGTCGCGGCCGCGATCATCGACCGCGCGATCGGCGAACCGGCCGGCTGGCATCCGCTCGTCGCGTTCGGCCGCCTCGCCGCGCGCATCGAAGGCGCGCTGAACACGGGCCGGCGCGGCCGCGTGGTCGGCGTCGCCGCATGGATCGCGGCGGTCGTGCCGCCGGTCGCCGTCGCGGCATGGCTCGCGGCCGAGCTGCCATGGCCGCTCGCGGCCGCGCTGCACATCGCCCTGCTGTGGTTCGCACTCGGCGCGAAAAGCCTCGCCGACCACGTCGCGCCGATCGCCGCGGCGCTGCTGCGACGCGACCTCGGCGCCGCCCGCACGCTCACCGCGCGCATCGTGTCGCGCGACACGAGCGACGCGGACGAAGGCGCGCTGTCGCGTGCGGCCGTCGAATCCGCGCTCGAGAACGGCAACGACGCGATCTTCGGCGCGCTGTTCTGGTTCGTCGTCGCAGGCGGCCCCGGCGCGCTGCTGTTCCGGCTCGCGAACACGCTCGACGCGATGTGGGGCTACCGCACGCCGCGCTTCCTGACCTTCGGCTGGGCCGCCGCGCGCCTCGACGACGCGCTCAACTGGATTCCCGCGCGCCTGACGGCCGCGAGCTACGCGCTGCTCGGCGACACGGCCGCCGCATGGCGCTGCTGGCGCACGCAGGCACGCCACTGGGACAGCCCGAACGCGGGCCCGGTGATGGCCGCCGGCGCCGGCAGCCTGAACGTGCAGCTGGGCGGCCCGGCCGTCTATCACGGCGAGATCGAGGATCGTCCCGCGCTCGGCACCGGCGCGACGGCGAGCGCCGTCCATATCGTCGCCGCGTTGTCGCTCGTCACGCGCACGCTTGCCCTGTGGCTCGCGCTGCTGGTCGCGAGCGGCGCACTCGTCATGGCCACCCATCATGTCTGACACCCGCATCACGCACGGCGGCAACCTGCACGAAGCCGCACGCCGCCACGGCATTCCGTACGACACGTGGCTCGACCTGTCGACCGGCATCAATCCGGTCGGCTATCCGGTGCCGCCCGTCCCGGCCGACGCGTGGCGCCGGCTGCCCGACGACGGCGACGGCCTCGCGGTCTGCGCCGCGCAGTACTATCACGCGCCCGATCCCGCGCACGTACTGCCGGTGGCCGGCAGCCAGGCTGCGATCCGCGCATTGCCCGCGCTGCTGCCGGCCGGCGACGCCGGCGTCGCGACGCTCGCGTACGGCGAATACGCACCCGCTTTCGCGCGACACGGCCATCGCGTCGTCGCGCTCGACGTCGGCACCGATACGCTGCCTGCGACGCTGCGCCACGTCATCGTCGGGAATCCGAATAATCCGACCGCCGAATTCGTGCCGGCCGAACGCCTGCTCGGCTGGCATGCGCAACTGGCGGCGCGCGGCGGCACGCTGATCGTCGACGAGGCGTTCGCCGATACGGGTGCGACGCAGTCGCTCGCGCCGCAGGTCGATCGCCCGGGGCTCGTCGTGCTGCGTTCGGTCGGCAAGTTCTTCGGGCTCGCCGGCATCCGCGCAGGCTTCGTGCTCGCGTGCCCCGGCCAGATCGTCGCGCTGCGCGACATGCTCGGCGCCTGGACGGTCGGCGGCCCCGCGCGCCATGCGGTCGCCGCGGCGTTCGCCGATCGCGCATGGCAGGCCGCCGCCCGCGAGCGGCTCGCGGCCGACGGCGAGCGGCTGGCCGCACTGCTGCGCGCGCACGGCTTCGCGGCCCGCGCGACGCCGCTCTTCAGCTGGACCGACGACCCGCGGGCAGCGGCACTGCATGCGGCACTCGCGGCACGCGGAATCTGGACGCGGTACTTCCCGACTCCGTCGAGCGTACGCGTCGGCCTGCCGGGCAGCGAAGCCGAATGGCAGCGCCTCGGCGACGCACTCGCGCACTGCGTGCCGCTGCTGCAACGGGAATCCGCATGATTCCGCGCCTGTTGCACCGGCTGACACCGGTCGCGATGCTGACCGCACTCGCTCACGCACCGCTCGTCCACGCCAACGTCACGACGCGCGACGACGCCGGCAACACCGTCACGCTGCCGGCACCCGCGCAGCGCGTGATCAGCCTCGCGCCGCACGCGACCGAGCTCGTCTACGCGGCCGGCGGCGGCGCGAAGCTCGTCGGCACGGTCACGTACAGCGACTATCCGCCCGCCGCGCGGGCGATACCGCGCGTCGGCGACAACAAGGCGCTCGACCTCGAGCGGATCGCCGCGCTGAAGCCCGACCTGATCGTCGTCTGGCGGCACGGCAACGCCGAGCGGCAGACCGACGCGCTGCGCGCATTGCATATCCCGCTGTTCTTCAGCGAACCGAAGCACCTCGACGACGTATCGTCGTCGCTGCGCCGGCTCGGCACGCTGCTCGGCACGCAACCGGCCGCCGATACGGCCGCGGCCGCCTATACGCGCGACATCGCCGCGCTGCGCGCACGTTATGCCGCGCGGGCGCCCGTCACGATGTTCTTCCAGGTCTGGGACCGGCCGCTGATGACGCTCAATGGCGCGCACCTGATCAACGACGTGATCGAGCTGTGCGGCGGCCGCAACGTGTTCGCCTCGCTCAGGCCGCTCGTGCCGACCGTCACCGACGAGGCCGTGCTCGTGGCCAATCCGGAAGCGATCGTCACGACGAGCGCGGGTGCGTCGCGTACGGACGAACCGTTGCCGAGCCTCGCGCGCTGGCGCACGTGGCCCGCGCTGACGGCGGTGGCGCGCAACAACCTGTTCGCGATCGACGGCGATCTGCTGACGCGGCCGTCGCCGCGGATCGCGCAGGGCGCGGCCGCGCTGTGCGAGGATCTCGAAGCCGCGCGTGGGCGGCGGCCGGCGCGCTGAGTTCCGGCGGCTTGAGCGCCCGTCGCGCACCTGTCGGTGTTTGAGACAGATCGACCGCGCGCCGCGTCGTCCAGATGCGGACGCCGGTGCGCCTATTCGTCCCAGTGCACCACTTCCCACGTTCCCGTGGCGGCATCCGCGCGCAGCCAGACGACACCACCGGCCGGCACCGGCCGCGACAACAGCGTATCGAGCGGCACGCACAGTACATGCGCCGCGAACACGCGGATCACGCCCGCATGCGTGACCGCCCATTGCGGCCGGTCGAACCGCGCGACGGCATCGGCCTGCCGGGCGACCCGGGCAGCGAACCGCGCGACGCTTTCGCCGCCATGCGCGCACGCATGCATCAGGTCGGCCGCCCACGCATCGAGTGCCGCGCGATCGATATCGTCCCAGCGCCGCATTTCCCACGCGCCGAAATTCATTTCCTGCCAGTCCGCCTCGCGTTGCAGCGGCACGCCGCATGCCTGCGCGAGCCGCTCGGCAACCGACGCGCAGCGCGTCAGCGGGCTCGTCCAGACCTGTTCGGGAAGCGGCGCGCCGAGTACCGACAGATGCGCGCGCACGGCCTGGGCGCCGGCGTCGGCCGGCGCGGCGAGCGGCACGTCGCTGCGTCCGTAGCAGATGCCCGGCTCGACACCGACGGCCGGATGACGGATCAGGACGACGTCCATCCGAGCACCACGAGATAGATCGCCAGTTCGCACAGTTGTTGCGTGAAGCCGAGACAGTCGCCGGTATAACCGCCGATCCGCTTCACGAAATAGCGGGCTGCCCACGCGCGCACGAGCACGAGCGCCACGCAGGCGGCGACGCCCATGCGCCAGTCGGGCCAGAACAGCCACGGCAATCCGAACAGCGCGGCGACACACGCCGCGCGCGCCCCCATCCGTTGCGCGACCGGTTTCGCCTTGCCTTCGGGCCGCACGTAGTCGAGCGTCATCAGCAGGCTCACGGCCGCCGCGCGGCTCGCCGCGTGCGCGGCGATCATCGTCCATGCGGCACGCAACGGCAGCATCGACGCAAGCGCCTGCCATTTCACGCCGAGCGCGATCACGAGCGCGACCGCACCGAACGTGCCGATCCGCGAGTCGTGCATGATGCGCAGCACGTCGTCGCGCGTATAGCCGCCGCCGAACGCATCGCAGCTGTCGGCGAGGCCGTCCTCGTGGAAGGCCCCCGTTGCGAGCAGCGTGGCGGCCATCGACAGCCCGACCGCGATCGACACGGGCAACGCGCGCAGCGCGACCAGATACACGAGCGCGCCCCACGCGCCGACGCATGCGCCGACGAGCGGGAAATATCGCGCGGCCTGGTCGAGATCGCCGGCCGCGTAGCCGATCGCGCGCGGCACGGGCACGCGCGTGAAGTAGCCGAGCGCGACGAAGAAGTAGCGCAGTTCGGCCCGCACGCCGCGCGCGCGATCAGGCGTCACGATCGTCGACACCGGCGGATTCGAAGCTCGCCATTTCCGTGAGGAACGCAGCAGCCGCACGCACGAGCGGCAGCGCGAGCGCCGCGCCCGTGCCTTCGCCGAGCCGCAGGTCGAGCGCGAGCAGCGGTTTCGCGCCGAAATGCTCGAGCATGCGCCGGTGCCCGGCCTCGTGCGACGTATGCGAGAACACGCAGTAGTCGCGCACGCCGGGCGCGATGCGCTCGGCGACGAGCAATGCGGCCGTCGCGATGAAGCCGTCGACGAGGATCGTCATCCGTTCGCTCGCGGCTGCGAGATACGCGCCCGTCATCATCGCGATCTCGAAGCCGCCGAACGTCGCGAGCACGTCGAGCGGCGCGATCGCGTGCGAGTGCTTGACGAGCGCACGGCCGAGCACCGCGCGCTTGTGCGCGAGGCCCTGGTCGTCGAGGCCCGTGCCGCGCCCGACGCACGCGTCGATCGGCACGCCGAGCAGGCGGCTCATCAGGCACGCGGCCGACGACGTGTTCGCGATCCCCATCTCGCCGAAGCCGATCACGTTCGTGCCGAGCGACGCGTGCAGGCGCACACGCGCCGCGCCGGCCGCGAGCGCCGTCATCGCCTCGTCGCGCGTCATCGCAGGCTCCGTCGCGAAGTTGCGCGTGCCGCGCGCGACCGGCAGCGACACCAGGCGGTCGGACAGCGGCAGCGGCGACGCGACGCCCGCATCGACGATCTCGAGCGTGCTCTGCGAGACGCCCGAGAACGCGTTGATTGCCGCGCCGCCGGCGAGGAAGTTCGCGACCATCTGCGCGGTCACCGCTTGTGGATAGGGGCTCACGCCTTCGGCGGCAATCCCGTGATCGCCGGCGAACACGATCATCACGGGACGCTGCACGACCGGCCGCTCGGTGTGCTGGATCAGGCCGACCTGCAGCGCGACTGCCTCGAGCTGGCCGAGGCTGCCGGGCGGCTTGGTCTTGTGGTCGATCACATGCTGCAGGCGCTTGCGCAGCGCATCGTCGAGCGGTGCGATCGCGGGCGGGAAGTGGGTCGGGGTCGTCATCGGGAAACCGTGTCGTGGGCGCGGCGTGCACCGCGCATCGGAAAAGGAAACGTCATTGTCGCTCGGGCCACGCCGGCAGCAGCGCATCGCGGCCGTTCTCGCGGATCAGCACGAGCGGATAACCGAACGCGTCGCTCGCGCGCTCGGGTGTCAGCACGTCGTGCACGGGGCCGGCCCACGCGTGGCCACGGCCGTCGAGCAACAGCGCATGCGTCGCGAAACGCCGCGCGAGGTTCAGATCATGGCACGAGAACAGCACCGCGCGCGGGCCCGCGTCGAGCCAGGCGGCCAGCGCGGTCAGGCAATCGATCTGGTGATGGAGGTCGAGATGCGCGAGCGGTTCGTCGAGCAGCATCAACGGCGCGTCCTGACACAGCGTCGCGGCCAGCGCGACGCGCTGCCGCTCGCCGCCCGACAGCGACAGCACGTCGCGCGACGCAAGCGCGGTCAGGTCGAAGGTCGCCAGCGCGTCGCGCGCGGCCGCGCGGTCGCCGTCGCGCTCCCAGCCCCAGCCGCCGAGATACGGAAAGCGGTTGAGCAAGACCGTATCGAACACGGTCGCGCTGAATGCGTCGTGCAGTTGCTGCGGCATCAGCGCGCGGCGCTGCGCGAGCTGCGCGGGCGGCCATGCGGAAAGCGGCCGGCCGTCGATCGCGACGTGTCCGCCGGCCGGCGGCTGCAGCCCCGCGAGGGTCGCCAGCAGCGTCGTCTTGCCCGCGCCGTTCGGCCCGGCGACGCACCAGATCTCGCCTGGACGGAATGCCTGCGTGAAGCCGTCGAGCAGCGTGCGCGCGCCAGCCTTCAGCGTCAGGCCGACGGCCGCGCAGCTCATCTCGTCGCCGCTGGCGCGCAATGCGGCACGGGTCATCGCGTCGGCCTCCTGAGCAACATCCACAGGAACACCGGCACGCCGATCAACGCGGTCATCACGCCGACCGGCAGTTGCGCGGGCGCGATCGCGGTGCGTGCGAGCAGGTCGGCGGCCATCACGCCACCGCCGCCCGCGAGCATCGCGGCCGGCAGCAACATCCGCTGGTCGTTGCCGAATGCGAGCCGCAGCGCGTGCGGCACGACGAGGCCGACGAAGCCGATCGTGCCGGCGGTCGTCACTGCGGCCGCGGCGGCCAGCGACGCGACGAGATAGATCCGCACACGCAGGCGCGCGACGGGCACGCCGAGCGCGAGCGCCGTCGCATCGCCGCGCAGCAGCACGTTCAGTTGCGGCGCGGCCGGCAGTGCGATGCACGCGGCCAGCAGCAGCGCGCCCCACGCGAACCACGGTGTGCTCACGCCGTTCAGGTCGCCCGTCAGCCAGAAGATGATGCCGCGCAGCCGCGCATCGGGCGCGAGCGACAGCAGCAGCGTGACGAGCGCGCCCCACCCCGCCGCGATCACGACGCCCGTGAGCAGCAGCCGCGGCGACGCATCGCGCGCCTCGCCGCGCCCCAACTCGCGGCGCGCGAGTCCGAGCACGAGCGCGACCGACACGAGCGAGCCGGCGAACGCCGACACATCGACGAGCCACCATGCGCCGCCCGCGATCATCGCGACGAGCGCGAAGCCGGCCGCACCGCCGGACACGCCGAGCACGTACGGATCGGCGAGCGGGTTGCGCAGCAGCACCTGCAACAACGAGCCGGCCAGCGCGAGCAGCGCACCGCACGCGAAGCCCGCGAGCGCGCGCGGCAGGCGCAGCGTGCGGACGATGTCGGCAAACAGCGCGTCGCCGCCATGCGGCACGAGCGACGCGAGCGCCTGCCACGGCGACATCGGCACGCTGCCGATCGACAGCGACGCGACGAACAGCAACGCGACCGCCGCGGCCAATGCGGCCCAGATCGCGGTGGCGCGCGCGGCGCTCATGCGGCCCTCCGCGCGACGGACGACACTGCGCACATCGGCGCGCTACCGCTGCGGGCCGGGCGCGACATCGGCGCAGTGCAGCGTGTTGCAGGCATACCCAAGCTCGTGATCCTTGCGGTCAAGTGGTCGACGCGCACGACGACCTTCCGGTGGTCGCCCGGTTCGAGAACGTCATCAAGATGGCAGAAATCGGCGCCGCCGACGATTGGGGTCAGCATCGAAGATCAATCCCGTGAAGCACTGCGCGCCCCGCTTCCCCGCAGGCCGCGCGTCACGAAGCCCGTGCGGGCTCCCCGCCTCGGCCGGTATCCGGGCTGGCGGCGGTCCGGCTCGCCTTCCCGCGCGAAAACGCGCAGTGGCCCGCGTCCGCATGCGAAACGTGCATGCGGAACGCGCCCGAGCCGGCCTGCGTCATGCAACGCGGCCGCTTACCGTTGCGGGGGCAGCGCAGGTTGGCGGCTTCCTGGCGGAGCCCGCGCCCTGCTTCCCGTTTAACCGCGCGTTGCACGCGCGAGCACCGAGGCGGCGCCAGTTTAGGAGCGGGTCGCACGAGCGTCAAGGAAGCATCCGGACACGCACGTGACGCGCTGATTCGCGGCAAGAAGCAGGGGTGTTACGACTGGAAACGTTACAGATGTCGGTTTGCGCGTTATTCCGCGCTAAAATGCTGGGTCTTTAGAGGACGCAGCAAATGCTCAACGAACTCGAAACCCTATCTCAAAATATTGGCCGTCTGATTTCGCTGAACAAGCGCTATCACTCGGAACGGCTCGCGCTCGAGGAGCAGGTCGCGCAATTGCGCGCGGACGCGGACACGGTCCGCGCGGAACTCGCGCAACTGCGCGACGAACGCAATGCGCTCGCGGCCGAGCGCGACACGCTGTCGGCAAAGATCGACGACGCCCAGGTGAAACTGAACGCGATTCTCGAAAAGCTGCCGCGCTCGAAAAGTGCGGAGCAAGCCGACAACCAGCTCGACCTGCTGGATGCGCAGGCGCGTACGGATGGCGATGACGCGGCCAGCCACGGAGAACATGCATGAGCACCAAGCAGATCGAAGTCTCGATTCTCGGTCAGGCCTATCGGCTCGCCTGCTCGGCCGAGACCGAAGCGGCACTGCTCGAAGCGGTCGCGCGCGTCGACGCCGAAATGTCGAAAATCCGCTCGAACAGCTCGGTACGCGGCACCGATCGCATCGCCGTGATGGCGGCGCTGTCGCTCGCTTCCGAATTGCTGCGGCTGCAAACGAGCGTGCGGCACGGTGAAGCATTTCCGGCGGAGGAAATCCGTCGTACAATGCACCAGATGAACGAACAGCTCGGCGCGGTGCTCGCACAGCACGAGACGCAGTAACGTTTTAATCGATGCGTCGATTCCCCTTGATCTCGGCGATCAACGGTGGTCAAATTGGCGCATCGAATCACAGTTCAGTCAGCTTCCCTGCCTGGTTCGCCAAGGTCATATATTCCTTGAACCAATGCCATGTGCACGGTTGCGGAAATTTGTAGCACGGGCGCGCGCGTCACTCTGTCTGATGTACCCGAAGTGCTGCTAACTGCGACCAATTCTGAACCTCAGGTTCAGGATGCCGGCCTAGCGGCCAAGGCGGGGGCCTATCCAACGGCATCGGGCGAAGCCCGGTGCCGTTTTCTTTTGTAGCAGCCTCTTTCTGCGTCGATCACGATCCATGCAATACTGGCTGATGAAGTCCGAACCGGACGAAGCAAGCATCGACGATCTCGCCAACGCACCGCAGCGCTCGCTGCCGTGGACCGGCGTGCGCAATTATCAGGCGCGCAATTTCATGCGCGACACGATGAAGATCGGCGACGGTGTGCTGTTCTATCACTCGAGCTGCCCCGAGCCGGGCATCGCGGGCCTCGCCGAAGTATCGTCGACGCCCTACCCCGACCCCACGCAGTTCGATCCGAAAAGCCCCTATTACGATCCGAAGTCGACCCGGGAAGCGCCGCGCTGGCTGCTCGTCGACGTGCGCTACGTGAAAAAATCGCCGCTCGTGCCGCTCGCCGCGCTGCGCGAACACGACGAACTCGCCGACATGCGCGTGCTCGCACGCGGCAACCGGCTGTCGATCACGCCCGTCACGCGCGCCGAATGGCGGTTCATCACCGAAAAGCTGATGAAGTAGGCGCACGCCAAACGTCAAATCTGGTCAGTACGCGCCGCCGCCACGGAACTCGCGGCACTTTCGCGCGGCCTAAGCAACCGCTGCCGGCCGATCGAGCCGGCCGTCGTTTTTTCGTCGCGCGGTACGCCCGCGTCGCGCACGCGTGATCCGCGTGCGCGCCCTCGCACAAGGAGTCCAACAATGACCAAGAAATCCGCACTCGCGCTGTCGCTCGCCCTTGCCGCCGCCGTTCCCGTCGCGCTGACGCTCGCGTCACCCGCCGCGCACGCGCAGGCCGCGAACCCGCACTTTCCGGAGCCGGCAGGCGTGCTGTCGCTGTCGTCGCAAGCCAGCGCCGACGTGCCGCAGGACATCATCCACATCACGCTGTTCTACGAGCAGCAGGCCAAGGATCCGGGCAGCCTCACCGCGCAGTTGAACCAGCGCGCCGACGCCGCCCTGTCGCAAGCGAAAAGCGTATCGGGCGTCACGGCACACACGGGCGCATTCTCCGTCTATCCGAGCACCGATCGCGACGGCAAGATTTCCGCATGGCGCGGCCGCACCGAGGTCGCGCTCGAATCGCGCGATTTCGCCGCGGCGTCGAAGCTGGCAGGCCAGTTGTCGAACCTGATGCAGGTCGCCAATGTCGAGTTCTCGCTGTCGCCCGAAGCGCAGCGCGCAGCCGAGCAGAAGCTGACGACCGAAGCG
Source organism: Burkholderia sp. 572 (assembly GCF_040545135.1). Lineage (NCBI taxonomy): Bacteria > Pseudomonadati > Pseudomonadota > Betaproteobacteria > Burkholderiales > Burkholderiaceae > Burkholderia > Burkholderia sp. 572. The sequence continues at coordinate 257,276 of NZ_JBEPLH010000010.1, forward strand.
ATCAAGTCGTTCCGCGCCCGCGCGGACGAAGCCGCGAAGGCATTCGGCTACAGCAGCTACACGATCCGCGACGTGAACGTCGGCGGCGGCCGCAACGTGCAGCCGTATCCGCGCATGATGGCGATGGCCGCGGCACCGATGGACAGCGCGAAGATGAGCGCACCGATCGCGGTCGAAGGCGGCAAGGCCACCGTGTCGGTCACCGTCAACGGGTCCGTGCAGATGAAGTAACGCGCAGCGCGCGGCAGTCCGAAATGAAAACGCCGGCCCGAAGGCCGGCGTTTTTCATTTCAATGCGTGGCCCGATGCACGCGCCGATCGCGCGTGCATCGTCATCACATCACGCAACGGCATTCGCCGCGCGGCGGCGATACGCCCAGACCATCAACGCGATGCCCGCGATGATCATCGGCAGCGACAGCCACTGCCCCATCGACAGGCCGAGCGCGAGCAGGCCGAGGAAGTCGTCGGGCTCGCGCGCGAACTCCACCGTGAAGCGCGCGAGGCCGTAGCCGATCAGGAACAGCGCGGACACGGCGCCCATCGGCCGCGACTTGCGCGCGAAGAGGAACAGCGCGAAGAACAGCACGATGCCTTCGAGCGCAATTTCATAGAGCTGCGAAGGATGACGCGGCAGCATCTGGTATTGCATGAACACGTCGGCGAGATGCCACTTCTCGACGAGTTCCGGATGCTTCGGCAACCATGCCGCATCGTCGCGCATCGCACCCGGGAACAGCATCGCCCACGGTGCGGACGGATCGGTCACGCGGCCCCACAGTTCACCGTTGATGAAGTTGCCGAGCCGCCCGGCCGCGAGCCCCGTCGGCACCATCGGCGCGACGAAATCGGTGACCTGCAGCCAATGGCGCTTGCGCTGCCACGCGAACAGCGCCATCGCGAGCGTCACGCCGAGGAAGCCGCCGTGAAACGACATGCCGCCCTCCCACACCTTGAACACGTCGAGCGGATGCGAGAAGTAGAAATCGGCCTTGTAGAACAGCACGTAGCCGAGGCGGCCGCCGAGCACGGTGCCGAGCACGCCGTAGAACATCATGTCGTCGATGTCCTTCACGGTCCAGCCCTGCGCCGCGACGTGCGGCAGCTTCAGGCGGATCCGGCCGACGACGATCGCCGCGATGAAGCCGACGAGATACATGAGCCCGTACCAGCGCACGGCCAGCGGCCCGAGATGGATCGCAACGGGGTCGAAATTCGGGTGAATGATCATGGGTTAGCGAAGAAGTTTTCGAATGCGGTGCGGCCGTCGCACACGCGCAGCACCGCGCGTTGGACGGCACCGGCGCGCCATCGTTCACGTCACGGGGCGAGCCCCTGCGCGCGCACGACGTCGAGGAAGCCGGCCAGCACGGGGCTCACGTCGCCGGAACGCCACACGAGGCCCGTCTCGACGACCGGCGCGTGACCGGCGAGCGGCCGGTAGACCACGCCGGTGCGCCGCAGGTTACGCAGCGATTGCGGCACCAGTGCGACGCCCATGCCGGCCGACACGAGGCTGACGATCGTCTGCATCTGGATCGCCTCCTGGCCGATGCACGGGGTTTCCCCCGCCGCGCCGTAGCAGCCCGTAATGATGTCATAAAAGCCGGGCGCCAAACGACGCGGAAAGATCACGAGCGGCAACGCGGCGACTTCCGCGAGATGGACGGGCTCGTCTTCAGGCGCGTCGCTCGCGGCCGCCGGCATCGCGATCACCAGCGGCTCGCGCAGGACAGGCAGGTACGACAGCCCGGCCGCGTGGCGCGGCGGCACGGGCGGAATGACGAGCCCCGCGTCGATGCGGCCAGCGACGAGTTCGTCGATCTGCACGTCGCTCGTCGCCTCCGCGAGTTGCAGGCGCACCTGCGGATAACGCGCGCCGAACGCACGCAGCAGCGAAGGCAGCAGCCCGTAATCGGCGGTCGACACGAACGCGAGCGACAACGAGCCGGCCTCGCCGCGCGCGAGCCGTCGCGCCAGCGGCGGCAACGCATCGGCCGACGCAAGCAGCCGGCGCACATCGGGCAACAGCGCGGCCCCGACCGCCGTCAGCGCCACCGAACGCTTGCTGCGCACGAACAGCGCGACCCCGAGCGTGTCCTCGAGCGCGCGGATCGCCTGCGACAGCGGCGGCTGCGTCATCGACAGGCGTTCGGCCGCGCGGCCGAAATGGCGCTCGTCCGCGACGGTCGCGAAATAGCGCCACTGGCGCAGGTCGGGAGTCGGATCAGCCATGCGTCTTTCATTCAGGAAACGACTTAATAGGCGACAAATAATATATTGGACATCCCAATCCGGAAACTCCATGCTTGACTGATCCGAACCGGCGCGCCGTTCACCGGCGCCGCCCAGACAACGATGGAGTCCCCCATGGCTTACAACCGCCGCTCGAGGCACATCACGCAAGGCGTGGCCCGATCGCCGAATCGCTCGATGTATTACGCGCTCGGTTACCAGAAGGACGATTTCGACAAGCCGATGATCGGCATCGCGAACGGCCATTCGACGATCACGCCGTGCAATTCGGGCCTGCAGCGCCTGTCGGATGCAGCCGTCGCGGCCGTGAAGGCCTCCGATGCGAACCCGCAGATCTTCGGCACGCCGACGATTTCGGACGGCATGTCGATGGGCACCGAAGGCATGAAGTACTCGCTCGTGTCGCGCGAGGTGATCGCCGACTGCATCGAGACCTGCGTGCAGGGGCAATGGATGGATGGCGTGGTCGTCGTCGGCGGTTGCGACAAGAACATGCCGGGCGGGATGATCGCGCTCGCGCGCCTGAACGTGCCGGGCATCTACGTGTACGGCGGCACGATCCGCCCCGGCAACTGGAAAGGCCGGGACCTGACGATCGTCTCGTCGTTCGAGGCCGTCGGCGAATTCACCGCGGGCCGGATGTCGCAGGAGGATTTCGAAGGGGTCGAGCAGAACGCATGCCCGACGTCGGGTTCGTGCGGCGGGATGTACACCGCGAACACGATGAGTTCGTCGTTCGAGGCGCTCGGGATGTCGCTGCTGTACTCGTCGACGATGGCCAACCCCGACCAGGAGAAAGTCGATTCGGCCGCCGAGTCGGCGCGCGTGCTGGTCGAGGCCGTGAAGCGCGACCTGAAGCCGCGCGACATCATCACGAAGGAATCGATCGAGAACGCGGTGTCGGTGATCATGGCGACGGGCGGTTCGACCAATGCCGTGCTGCACTATCTCGCGATCGCTCACGCGGCCGAGGTCGACTGGACGATCGACGACTTCGAGCGCATCCGCAAGCGCGTGCCCGTGATCTGCGACCTCAAGCCGTCGGGGAAGTACGTCGCGACCGACCTGCACCGGGCCGGCGGGATTCCGCAGGTGCTGAAGATCCTGCTCGACGCGGGGCTGCTGCACGGCGACTGCATGACGATCACCGGCCGCACGATCGCCGACGAACTGAAGGACGTGCCCGCCGTGCCGCGCGCGGACCAGGACGTGATCTTCCCGATCGACCGCGCGCTGTACAAGGAAGGCCACCTTGCGATCCTGAAAGGCAATCTCGCGGAAGACGGCGCGGTCGCGAAGATCACCGGCCTGAAGAACCCCGTGATCACGGGCCCGGCGCGCGTGTTCGACGACGAGCAGAGCGCGATGGATGCGATTCTCGGCGACCGGATCCAGGCAGGCGACATCCTCGTGCTGCGTTATCTCGGCCCGAAGGGCGGCCCCGGCATGCCCGAAATGCTCGCGCCGACGTCCGCGATCATCGGCAAGGGGCTCGGCGAATCGGTCGGCTTCATCACCGACGGCCGCTTCTCGGGCGGCACCTGGGGCATGGTGGTCGGCCATGTCGCACCCGAGGCGTTCGTCGGCGGCACGATCGCGCTCGTGCAGGAAGGCGACTCGATCACGATCGACGCGCACCGGCTGCTGCTGCAGTTGAACGTGGACGACGCGGAACTCGCGCGCCGCCGCGCCGCGTGGCAACAGCCGGCACCGCGCTACACACGTGGCGTGCTCGCGAAATTCGCGGCCCTCGCCCGGCCCGCGAACCAGGGTGCCGTCACGGGTTGACACGGGTGCATCGCCGCATGCGACCCCGTTAAGCAGGGCCGCCGGGGGAACGCGCAAAACGCGCTTTCCCTTTGCTTTTATAATGCGCGGGTCATGAAGCCGGCCGTCCCCGCCGGCGGAGAACCGCATGAAACACTCGATATTGCGCGTCCTGCTCGCCACGCTGCTGATCGGCAGCGGGGCGGCGGCGCGCGCCGACCAGGCCGACGGGCTCGCGCTTGCCCAGCGCAAGAACTGCATGGCCTGCCACGCGATCGGCAAACCGCTGATGGGCCCGTCGTTCCGCGACATCGCCGGCAAGTATGCGGCGCGCGGCGACGCCGTCGATTACCTCGCCCAATCGATCGTGAAAGGCAGCGTCGGCGTATGGGGCAGTGTGCCGATGCCCGCCAATACGCAACTGACGAGCGCCGAAGCCCACACGCTCGCGCAATGGGCGCTGTCGGTGCGCTGATCCGGGCGCAACGGCCGGAAACCGCCGTCGCGCGGGGTTCCACCGGCAGGCAGGCTCGCCGAGGCTGACCCGCACCTCGCCGGCCGCTTGGCCGGCCCTTACTGGAATCGCACCCCGTTTTTCACCTGAACGGCCGCGCACTCAACCGGCATGACCGGCGCGGCGGCGTGCGATTTCTTCGTCGACCGCGTCGCGAACCCAGTCCATCACCTCGGTTTCCAGCGCCAGCGCCACTTCGCGCGTGATCTGGCCGACCAGCCAGGCCGAATGCTCATGCAGCGCGTCGCGACAACTGGCCTCGATGGCGTCGCGCCCTTCCCCGGTCAGATAGTTCGTCAGGCGATTGCGCAGGCGCTCGGCGATGTGCTGGGCATCTTCCGGCGTCAGCCCGGCCACGGCCTGCGCATCCTGCTGCGGCGCGGCGGCCGCTGCGGCCACTGCGACGGCCTCCGGCATGTGCGCTTCACGCGCGTGCCCGACCGCCTCACGCGCCACCGCGGCGAACGCGTGCGGCAGCACATCGTCGTCGGCCAGCGACGAGCGCAGCGGCGCACTCATCGCCGCCGAGTCTTCGGCAACCACGTGCTCCGCGGCGCCGGGCTCAGCCGGCGCATCGGTCTCGCCAAGCGCGGCGGCGGCGACAGTCGCAGCCGCCACCGCCTCGTCGCCCGGCAGTTCGACCGCCGGCACGTGCGGCGTCGGCACGGGTTCGACCACGACGGAATCGGGGTCGAGTGCGTCGGGCATGGAGTCGGCCGGCGCCGCACCCGTGGTGCGTGGCGCGACCACGTCGGTCAGCACCGGAATCGCCGCGCCGGCGGGCGGCTGCGGAGCGTCGGGCGCGGGCGCGCGCGCCGGCACCGGCTTGCCCGGCACCAGCACGTCGGTCAGCGTCGGGATCGAGGATGAATCGGCTTCTGTCACGGGAACACTCCGTCGACGGTTGCGGCTAGCTGCCCTGCTTGTAGTTGTTCAGCGCGTATCCGCGGTCGCGGTAGAACCGGTAGCGGTCGCGGCCCGCGGCCAGCTCGTCCGGCGCGTTGCCGACCACTTCGAGCAGGCGCTCGAAGCGGGCGAACTGCGCGGGCACGGCCGCGCCGAGGTTCAGCAGCACGTGATGATGCGGTGCGCGGTCGAGATCTGCGGCCAGCACGATCGGCGTGCCGGCTGCGTGCTCGCTGTCGACACCGCAATGCGGGATGAAATCGAGCGGCGAGAACGTCCAGAGCCGCTCGTCGAGCGCGCGCAGGCGCGCGGGCTCGGCGAGCACGACGACCGGCTGCCCGGCCTGGTAGGCCTTGCGCAGCAGCCGGCACGCGTACGCGAGCGAATCGCCGACGTTCGAGTGGAAATCGATCCGCGTCATTGCCCGCCTACCCGCAGCGTCGTCAACACCGCCATCACTGGCCGGCGCGGTCGATCAGGAACTGCGCGAGCAACGGAACCGGACGGCCCGTCGCCCCCTTCGCCGCACCGCCCTTCCACGCGGTGCCCGCGATGTCGAGGTGGGCCCACGGATAGCTGTCGGTGAAGCGCGACAGGAAGCACGCGGCGGTCACGGCGCCGGCCGGGCGCCCGCCGATGTTCGCGAGATCCGCGAAGTTCGACTTCAGCTGATCCTGGTACTCGTCGTCGAGCGGCATGCGCCATGCCGGGTCGTTCGCCTCGCGCGACGCGTCGAGCAGTTCGCCCGCGAGCGCGTCGTTCGTCGAGAACAGGCCGCTGTTGTGGCCGCCCAGCGCGATCACGCACGCGCCCGTCAGCGTTGCGACGTCGATCACGGCGGCCGGCTTGAAGCGCTCGGCATACGTGAGCGCGTCGCACAGGATCAGGCGCCCTTCGGCGTCGGTGTTCAGCACCTCGATCGTCAGGCCCTTCATGCTGGTGACGATGTCGCCCGGCTTCGTCGCGTTGCCGCCCGGCATGTTCTCGCAGGTCGGCACGATCGCGACGACGTTGATCTTCAGGCCCATCTCGGCGACCGCACGCATCGTACCGAGCACCGAACCGGCGCCGCACATGTCGTACTTCATCTCGTCCATGCCTTCGCCCGGCTTCAGCGAGATGCCGCCCGTGTCGAACGTGATGCCCTTGCCGACCAGCACGACCGGCGCGGCCTTCGCGGCGGCGCCCTGGTAGTGCAGCACGATGAACTGCGGCGGCTCGACCGACGCCCGCGCGACCGACAGGAACGAGCCCATCTTCAGCGCCTGGATCTGCTTGAGCCCGAGCACTTCCGCCTTCAGGCCCCAATCCTTCGCGATCTTCTTCGCGGTGTTGCCGAGGTAGGTCGGCGTGCAGACGTTACCCGGCAGGTTGCCGAGGTCGCGGGTGAGATCCATCCCGTTCGCAAGCGCGACGGCCTGCTTGACCGCGACTTTCGCGGCCTTTTCGTCGGACGGATCGACGCTGAACACGACGCGCTTGAGCGTGTGCGACGCCGGTTCCGGCTTGCTCTTCATCTGCGTGAAGCGGTAGGTCTCGTTGCGCAGCGCGAGAATCGCCGCGCGCACGCCCCAGTCGGAGCTGCGCTCGTCGACCGGCAGTTGCGCGAGCGTGAACGTGACCTGGACGACCTTGGTCGCCAGCAGCGCGCGCCACGCGGCCGTCGCTGCGTCGTTATAGGCTTTCTGGTTGAAAGCATCCTGCTTGCCGAGGCCGACGAGCAGCACGCGCGACGCGCCGATGCCCGACACTTCGTGCAGGAACAGCGTCTTGCCGCGCTTGCCGTCCATGTCGCCGGCCTTCACCACGCGCGAAATCAGTCCCTTGGTGGCCGTGTCGATGTCGAGCGCCGCGCCCGAGAGCGTCTGCGCCTCGAAGATGCCGAGCACGATGCAATCGGACTTCCCGGTCAGGAACCCCTTCGCCTCGCCTTTGCTCCAATCACAGCCTTTTATGCTAAAGTCCATCGCGCTTGTCCTCGGATAAAATCTGGGCTAAGGATGAAAGCCGCAATTATCCGCTATTTTTCCCGTGGCGGCGCGAGCGCTCCGCTACGCGTGCGCAGCCTCCCGCCCTCTTCTCATCAAGAATGATCTTCGAACGCTCCCTCCAGCGCGAGCTTGCGTATACGGCTGGCGCCGTGTTCATGGTGCTGCTCACGATCATGCTCACGACGATGATGATCCGCATCGTCGGTTACGCCGCGTCCGGTGAAATCGATCCGCGGGACGTCCTCGTGCTGATCGGCCTCACCGTGATCGGCTACCTCGCCGTGATGCTCGTCGTCACGCTGTTCGTGTCGATCCTGTTCGTGCTGACCCGGTGGTACCGGGACTCCGAAATGGTCGTGTGGCTCGCATCGGGCGTAAGCCTCACGCGCCTCATCAAGCCGATCGGCGTGTTCGCCACGCCGATCATCCTGCTGATCGCCTTCTTCGCGTTCGTCGGCTGGCCGTGGTCGAACCAGCAAAGCAAGATGATCAAGGCACGCTTCCAGCAACGCGACGAGATCTCGCTGCTCGCGCCGGGCCAGTTCCGCGAGTCGGCCACGAACCACCGCGTGTTCTTCATCGAGAAGATGACGCCCGACCAGAGCAAGGTGCAGAACGTGTTCGTCACGTCGACCGAGAACGGCAAGGTCAACGTGGTCGTATCGCAGACGGGTCACACGGAAACGCGCGACGGCAGCCGCTTCGTCGTCCTGGAAGACGGCCGCCGCTACGACGGCACGCCCGGCCAGCCGAACTTCAAGATCATGGAGTTCGAGCGCTACGGCGTGAAGATCACGAGCACGCCGGTCACCAACGTGCCGACCACGAACAGCACGCCGACACCGGACCTGCTGCGCAACCCGACGCGCGACAACCTCGCGGAATTCGCGTGGCGCGCGGGGCTGCCGCTGATCGCGATCAACCTGCTGGTGCTCGGCATTCCGCTGTCGTACCAGAACCCGCGCCGCAGCCGCACGATCAACCTCGTGATGGCCGTGCTGATCTACCTCACGTACTCGAACCTGCTGAACGTCGTGCAGGCGCAGATCGAGCAGGGCAAGATGTCGTTCGGCGTCGGCCTGGTCGGCCTGCACCTCGTCGTCGCCGTGATCGTCGCGTTCATCTTCTGGTTGCGCGTGCGCAATCGTCCGCTGTTTACACGCGCGCTGTTCGGCCGCTCGGGAGCATGATCGATGCGGCTCTATGAAAAGTACTTCGCGCGACAGATCTACGTCACGTTCGTCTTCATCCTGTTCGCGTTCTCGGGCCTGTTCTTCTTCTTCGACCTGATCAGCGAACTGAACTCGGTCGGGCACGGCAACTACAAGTTCGGCTACGCGGTGCTGCGCGTCGCGCTGCAGACCCCGTCGCGCTTCTACGAGATCATCCCGGTCGCCGCGCTGATCAGCGCGATCTACGTGTTCGCGCAGATGGCCGCGAACTCGGAATTCACGATCTTCCGCGTGTCGGGTCTCGCGACCAACCAGGCGCTGCGCTCGCTGCTGAAGATCGGCATTCCGCTCGTGATCGTCACCTACCTGATCGGCGAATTCGTCGGCCCGTACGCCGATCAGCTGTCCGAGCGCGTGCGGCTGCAGGCGCTCGGCGCATCGGTATCGTCGAACTTCCAGTCGGGCGTGTGGGTGAAGGACACGCTCGCGGCCCGCGAAAACGGCGAGCAGGTCACGCGTTTCGTCAACGTCGGCAGCCTGTCGCCCGACTCGACGATCAGCAACGTGCGCATCTACGAATTCGACTCGAAATTCCAGCTGCAGAACGTACGGATCGCGCAAACGGGACGCTACGAGCCGCCCGGCCACTGGCTGCTGAAGGGCGTCTCCGAAACCGAGCTGACGCCGATCAAGCCGATCAGCGGCCAGCCGGCCGACGCGCTCAACCCGGTGTACCGGTCGCAGCAGGTATCGCTGCCCGAATACCGGCTGCGTTCGGACCTGACGCCGCAGATCCTGTCGGTGCTGCTCGTGTCGCCGGAGCGCATGTCGCTCATCAACCTGTTCCGCTACATCCAGCACTTGCGCGAGAACCAGCAGGACACGCAGCGCTACGACATCGCACTGTGGCGCAAGCTGCTGTATCCGTTCGCCGTGTTCGTGATGCTCGTGCTGTCGCTGCCGTTCGCTTACCTGCACACGCGGGCTGGCGTGGTCGGCGTGAAGGTGTTCGGCGGCATCATGCTCGGCATGAGCTTCCAGCTCCTCAACACGCTGTTCTCGCACATCGGCACGCTGAACACGTGGCCCGCGCCGCTCACTGCCGCGACGCCGGGCCTGATCTATCTCGCGCTCGGCCTGTTCGCGCTCAAGTGGGTCGACCGGCACTGAGCGCCGCGTCACGACGGAGGCTTCGACATGAGTTCGCACGGCATCGTCCTGTTTGGCCACGGCGCCCGCGACCCGCGCTGGGCCGAGCCGTTCGAGCGGCTCGCCGCGCGGCTGCGCGGCGCCGCCTCCCCCGCGGCCCACGTGTCGCTCGCGTTCCTCGAACTGATGACGCCGACGCTCGGTGACGCGGTCGCCGCGCAGGTTGCGGCCGGCTGCTCGCACATCACCGTGGTGCCCGTGTTCTTCGGCCAGGGCGGCCATGTCCGCCGCGATCTGCCGCAACTCGTCGATGCGTGCCGCGCCGCGCATCCGGGCATCGAGATCCGTTGCGCGACGGCCGTCGGCGAAGACGACGGCGTGCTCGACGCGATCGCGCGCTACTGCATCGACCAGATCGACGGCAACGCGTAAGCCGCGCGGTTAGCGGTTAGCGTGCACAAAAAAAGCGCCGGCTTGATGAAGCCGGCGCTTTTTTGTTTCGGACTGCGGCGGGATCCCGCTCAGGCCGCCCCGCTCAGGCCGCATTTCGCAGCGAATCGCCCTCTTTCGCCTGTCCGGCGCGCTCGGCGAACGCATCGCCGATCATCAGCAGGCTCGGTTCCGCGGGATCGAGCCACGCCTGCGCGTCGCCCGCCGCCATCTGCGCGAGCGTCAGCGTCAGCGTGCGCTCGCGCGCGGTGCTGCACGCCTCGACGATCGCCACGGGCGTCGCCGGCGCACGGCCTGCGTCGATCAGCTCCTGCGCGATGCCGGGCGCGCTGTCGCGGCCCATGTAGTACACGATCGAATCGGCGCGCGCGGCTTCGCGGATCTCGTCGCTGCCCGGCGCGCGGCTGTGCGTCGCGAACGCGACGCTGCGCGACACGCCGCGCAGCGTCAGCGAACGCTTCAGCGTCGCCGCGCCGGCCAGTGCCGCGGTGATGCCCGGCACGACCTCGTAGTCGATGCCGGCCGCTTCCAGCGCGCGCATCTCCTCTTCGGCACGACCGAACAGCATCGGGTCACCGCCCTTGAGCCGCACGACGCACGCGTGCTCGCGCGCCGCATCGACGATCTGCTTGTTGATGAAGTGCTGCGCGGTCGAGCGCTGCCCGCAGCGCTTGCCGACCGCGATCCGGTGCGCGTTCGGCGCGTAGTCGAGCATCGCGGGCTCGACGAGCGCGTCGTGCAGCACGACGTCCGCCTGCGCGAGCAGCCGCGCGCCGCGCACCGTGATGAGGTCCGCCGCGCCCGGCCCTGCTCCGATCAGATACACCTTGCCCATGTTTGTCGCTTCGCTTCGTCCGTGCGGACGTTTGCATACGGCCCGCGCCGCCGTGCGGCGGCGCGGTTTGCCGCGCAGATTGACGATTACGCCGAGAACGCCCGGATCATGCCCGCGGCGACCGTGTGATGCGTTGCCTCGTCGATCAGCACGAACGCGCCGGTACCCGGATGCGCGTCATACGTGTCGCAGACGATCGGCTTCTGCAGCGTCAGCGCGACACGGCCGATGTCGTTCATCTTCAGGTCGTGACGGTCGGTCGCATGCGACAGCGTGTGCACGTCGAGCACCTGCTTGACGCCGCCGATCTTCGCGAACACCGTGCTGGTGGTCTGCTTCAGCAGGTACTTGCGCTGCGGCGACAGCGGCGTCTCGTCGAACCAGCACAGATCGGCTTCGAGCTTCTTCGCCGGTGCAACCGGCTCGCCGGAGGTGACGAACATGTCGCCGCGCGACACGTCGACGTCTTCCGCGAGGCGGATCGTCACGGTCTGGCCCGCGAACGCGTGCGCGACCGACGCGGTGCCGCCCGGCACCGGCGCGACGATCTCGGCGACCGTTGCCGTGCGGTTCGACGGCAACACGGCGATCTCGTCACCGACCTTCACTTCGCCCGACTCGATACGGCCCATGTAGCCGCGGAAATCGTCGGCCGAGCTGCCGTCCTGGCGCGCAACCCACTGCACCGGGAAGCGCAGCGCGTCATGCGCCTGCGTCTCGACCGACAGCGATTCGAGCACGTCGAGCAGCGGTTCGCCCGCGTACCACGGCATGCGTTCGCTCGCGCCGACGATGTTGTCGCCCTTCAGCGCCGACACCGGCACGAAGCGCACGTCGGTGAGGCCGAGCTGCTTCGCCAGCGTGACGTACGCGTCGCGGATCTCGTTGAAGCGCGCTTCGCTGTAGTCGACGAGGTCCATCTTGTTGATCGCGACGATCACGTGCTGCAGCGCGAGCAGCTTGACGATCGCGCTGTGACGCTTGGTCTGCGGCAGCAGGTCGGCGACACCGTTCTCGACCGTCACGCGCGTCGCGTCGATCAGGATGATCGCCGCGTGCGCGGTCGATGCGCCCGTCACCATGTTGCGCGTGTACTGCTCGTGGCCCGGCGTATCGGCGATGATGAACTTGCGCTTCGCGGTCGCGAAGTAGCGGTACGCGACGTCGATCGTGATGCCCTGCTCGCGCTCGGCTTCGAGACCGTCGGTCAGGAGCGCGAGGTCGAGCTCGTCGCCGACCGTGCGCTTGTTCTTCGCGCGCGACAGCGCGGACAGCTGGTCGGACAGCACGGCCTTGCTGTCGTACAGCAGGCGGCCGATCAGCGTGCTCTTGCCGTCGTCGACGCTGCCTGCGGTGATGAAGCGCAACACGCCGAGGTCTTCGGTGTTCTCGATGATGCTCATGATGTGAATGTCCTCGTGTGCTTCAGAAATAACCTTGCTTCTTGCGCTGTTCCATCGCGGCCTCGGAGGCCTGGTCGTCCATCCGGGTCGCGCCGCGCTCGGTGATCTCGGTCACCGCCGTCTCGGCGATGATCTTCTCGACGTCATCCGCGTCGCTCTCGACCGGGCACGTGCAGCTGATGTCGCCCACGGTACGGAAGCGCACCTGCGCGAGCTCGCTCGTCTCGCCGTCACGCATCGGCGTGAGCGGCGTGACCGGCACGAGCAGGCCGTTGCGGCGCACGATCTCGCGCTGGTGCGCGTAGTAGATCGACGGCAGTTCGAGGTTCTCGCGCGCGATATACTGCCACACGTCGAGTTCCGTCCAGTTCGAGATCGGGAACACGCGCAGGTGCTCGCCGTTGTGCAGGCGGGCGTTGTACAGGCTCCACAGTTCCGGGCGCTGCGCCTTCGGGTCCCACTGGCCGAATTCGTCGCGGAACGAGAAGATCCGTTCCTTCGCGCGTGCCTTCTCTTCGTCGCGGCGCGCACCGCCGATCAGCGCCGTATAGCCGTGCTGTTCGATCGTCTCGAGCAGCGTGACGGCCTGTGCGGCGTTGCGCGAATCGGTTTCGCGGCGCAGCACGACCGTGCCGCGCTTGATCGAATCCTCGACGTGACCGACGACCAGCTCGGCGCCGAGTTCTTTCGCGCGGCGATCGCGGAAGTCGATCACTTCTTCGTAGTTGTGGCCCGTGTCGATGTGCACGAGCGGGAACGGCAGCGTCGTCTTGCGGTTCGCGCCGAGGCCGAACGCCTTCAGTGCCAGATGCAGCACGACGACCGAATCCTTGCCGCCCGAGAACAACAGCGCCGGCTTGCTGCATTCGGCGACCAGTTCGCGCAGGATGTGGATCGACTCGGCTTCGAGCCAGTCGAGGTGGCCCATGCGCTTGTCGGCACCGGCGGGCGGGGCAAAGGCGGATTGCTCGAGCGTCGTGCTCATGATTTCAGTCCTTCTCTTCTGGGTTCGTGCCGCCCGCTGTCGCGGGCGGCGCAATATTCAGTTTCTTGTCAGGCTTTCAGTGCGTGGCGCCGGCAACGGCGTCCGCGGGAATCGGCGTGATCGTGATGTGCAGGCCGCATTCCTTCGTGTCGCGCGACTCCCACCACCAGCGGCCCGCGCGGCTGTCCTCGCCGGGGCGGATCGCCCGCGTACAGGGCTCGCAGCCGATGCTCGGATAGCCGCGCGCATGCAGCGGGTTCACCGGCACGTCAAACGCGTTAAGGTACGCCCACACGTCGCTTTCCGTCCAGTCGGCGAGCGGGTTGTACTTCGCGATCCCGCGCGCTTCGTCCTGCTCTTCCTCGTGCAGCTCGGCACGCGTGACCGACTGCTCGCGGCGCTGGCCCGTGACCCATGCCCCGACGTCGGCCAGCGCGCGATTCAGCGGCTCGACCTTGCGGATGTGGCAGCACGACTTGCGCAGCTCGACGCTTTCGTAGAACGCGTTCAGGCCGTGCTCGGCGACGTACTGGTCGACCGCGTCCTGCTGCGGGTGAAACTGCTCGATCTCGTAGCCGTAGCGCTCGCGCACGCGGTCGATCATGCCGAGCGTTTCCGCGTGCAGGCGGCCCGTGTTCAGCGAGAAGATGCCGATCCGGACGCCCTTCGACAGGATCGCGTGCGTCAGCAGCATGTCTTCCGCCGCGAGACTGCTCGCGAACTTCACCTTCTCGTGACGCGCACCGATCTGCGCGAGCAGCGCGTCGAGGCGCTCGACCTTCGCGGCGAGTTCCGGGCTCAGCGCGGTGGCGGCGGCGGTGCTCATGCGCCCACCTTCGCTTGCGCCACGCCGGCCGCCGCGGCACGGCGGCGGAACAGCGGTTCGGGCTGGTCGAACGCGCCCTGATAACGCTGCGTGAATTCCGTGAACGCGTTCAGCGCGTCGTGGATGTCCTTGTCGGCGCGCACCGCGAATGCGTCGAAGCCGCAACGCGACATGTACAGCAACTGGTCGCGCAGCACGTCGCCGATCGCGCGCAGTTCGCCCGTCCAGCCGTGGCGCTCGCGCAGCAGGCGCGCGATGCTGTAGCCGCGACCGTCCGCGAAGCGCGGGAAGTCGACGGCGACCAGCGAAATCGCGCCGAAGTCGGCCACGAGATCGGCCGGCTCGCTGTCCGGTGCGAGCCACACGCCGAGCTCGTCCTTCGTCTTCGCGGCGACGAGCGCCGCGCGCTCGGCTTGCCACAACGCGAACGGCACCAGCACCTTGCCGGCCGGCAACGCGTCGACCGCGGGCAGTGCACCGTCTTCCGCCGCGCGCACGACCTGCCATGCATCGTCGATCACTGCGCGGTTCTTGATAATCGAAGCCATCTGCTAATTCCTTCTACCCGGTTGGTTACGCGTTCACTGCCTGGCGCGCCGCATACACGCGCTCCTTGAACGGCGCGATGCCGATGCGGTCGTACGTGTCAACGAAGCGCTCGCCGTCGACGCGCGATTCGACGAACGTGTCGATCAGCTTCGCGATCACGTCGGGCACTTCCTCCGCCGAGAACGACGGCCCGATCACGCGGCCGAGGCGCGCGCCGTTGCGGCCCGTGCCCTGCTCGCCGCCGAGCGACACCTGGTACCACTCGGCGCCGTCCTTGTCGACGCCGAGGATGCCGATGTTGCCGACGTGGTGGTGACCGCACGAGTTCATGCAACCGGAAATGTTCAGCGACAGGTCGCCGAGGTCGTACACGTAGTCCAGATCGTCGAAACGCTGCTGGATCGCCAGCGCGATCGGGATCGACTTCGCGTTCGCGAGCGAGCAGAAGTCGCCGCCCGGGCACGCGATGATGTCGGTCAGCAGGCCGATGTTCGGCGTCGCAAAACCGGCCGCCTTCGCCTTTTCCCAGACCTCGAACAGGTCGCGCTTTTTCACGTTCGCGAGAATCAGGTTCTGCTCGTGCGACACGCGCAGCTCGCCGAACGAATAGGCGTCGGCCCAGTCGGCCACCAGGTCCATCTGCTGGTCGGTCGCATCGCCCGGCGCGATGCGGTGATCCTTCAGCGACAGCGTGACGGCGGCATAGCCGGCCACCTTGTGCGGTGCGACGTTACGCTCGACCCAGCGCGCGAACGCCTTGTTCTCGAGCAGGTGCTGTTCGAACGATGCATCGGTATCGGCCAGCTTCTCGTAGACGGGCGGCTGGAAGTACTGCGACACGCGATCGACTTCCGCCTGCGTGAGCGTCGACGGGCCGTCCTTCAGGTGCTGCCACTCTTCCTCGACCTGCTGCGCGAACTTCGCGGGCGACAGCGCCTTCACGAGGATCTTGATGCGCGCCTTGTACAGGTTGTCGCGGCGGCCGTAGCGGTTGTACACGCGCAGCACGGCTTCGCAGTAGGTCAGCAGGTGCTGCCACGGCAGGTCTTCCTTGATCACCGCGCCGATGATCGGCGTACGGCCGAGGCCGCCGCCCGCGAGGATGCTCGCGACCACTTCGCCCTGCGCGTTCTTCTTCAGGTACACGCCGAGGTCGTGAATCTGCACGGCCGCGCGGTCGTCCTTCGAGCCCGACACCGCGATCTTGAACTTGCGCGGCAGCCACGCGAATTCGGGATGGAACGTCGACCACTGGCGCAGGATTTCCGACCACGGGCGCGGATCGATCTCTTCGTCCTGGGCGACGCCGGCGAACTGGTCGGCCGTGATGTTGCGGATGCAGTTGCCCGACGTCTGGATGCCGTGCATCTGCACCGACGCGAGCTTCGCGAGGATCTCGGGCGTTTCCTCGAGCTGGATCCAGTTGAACTGGATGTTCGAGCGGGTCGAGAAGTGGCCGTAGCCGCGGTCGTGTTCGCGGGCGATGCGCGCCAGCATCCGGAGCTGGTCGCTGCGCAGGTTGCCGTACGGAATCGCGATGCGGTGCATGTACGCGTGGCGCTGCATGTACAGGCCGTTCTGCAGGCGCAGCGGACGAAATTCTTCTTCGCTCAACTCGCCCGACAGCCGGCGGCGCACCTGATCGCGGTACTGCGCGACACGCTCGTCGACGATCGTCTGGTCGTATTGGTCGTACTGATACATTCGGGGACCCCAGGGTTTTCGTGGTGACCGCGCGACGTCCTAGCCACGTCGCGCCCGAATCTCCGTTCCGCCGTCACCGCCCCCAACCGCTGGCGGCTGGATTGCTAATGACGAAAACAGATATCCATATTTGAAAAACTCCGGTGAATCGTAATAAACTCGCCTTATATTTCAAACGACTAAAAAATTCTGTTGATATGCGGAAGGGTTATAAATGAACCTGCACCAATTTCGCTTCGTGCGCGAGGCCGTCCGGCAGAATTTCAACCTCACCGAGGCCGCCAAGGCGCTCTACACGTCGCAACCGGGGGTATCGAAGGCGATCATCGAGCTCGAGGACGAGCTCGGCGTGGAGATCTTCACGCGGCACGGCAAGCGCGTGCGCTCGCTCACCGAGCCGGGCAGGATCATCCTCGCGTCGGTCGAGCGGATTCTTCAGGAGGTTGAAAGCCTTAAAAGGGTCGGGAAAGATTACGCTGCACAGGATCAGGGCAACCTGACCATCGCCGCGACCCACACGCAGGCCCGCTACTCGCTGCCGGCCGCGATCGCCGAATTCAAGAAGCGCTTTCCGAAGGTGCACCTGTCGATCCTGCAAGGCAGCCCGACGCAGGTAGCCGAGATGGTGATCCACGACCAGGCCGATCTCGCGATCGCGACCGAGGCGATCTCCGACTACAAGGAGCTCGTGTCGCTGCCCTGCTTCCAGTGGCATCACGCGGCCGTCGTGCCGGCCGACCACCCGTTGCTCGAACGCAAGCCGGTCACGCTCGACGATCTCGCCCAGTACCCGTTGATCACGTACGACGACGCGTTCGCGGGCCGCAAGAAGATCAACCATGCGTTCGCGCTGCGCGGGCTGTCGCCGGACATCGTGCTCGAGGCGATCGACGCCGACGTGATCAAGACCTACGTCGAGCTCGGCCTGGGCGTCGGGATCATGGCCGACATCGCGTTCAATCCCGAGCGCGACCGCAACCTGCGGCTGATCCCGGTCGGCCACCTGTTCGGCAGCAACGTGACGCGTGTCGCGCTCAAGCAGGGCGCCTACCTGCGCAGCTATGTGTATACGCTCGTCGAACTGCTGTCGCCGACGCTGAACCGCAAGCTGATCGAACAGGCGCTCAAGGGCGAATCCGAATCGTACGAGCTTTGACCGGCCTGTATAAACACAGGGGCGCGAATCTGAACCGCGCCCCTTTTCGTTGCCCGACGGAGAATCCCGCATGACGCTTCCCGCCCTGTTGCGCCGCGCCGCCGCCGGCGCGCTCGCGCTCGCCTGTGCCGCCGCCCATGCCGACCTGAAGGTCGGCGTCGACCTGTCGTCGACCGGCCCGGCCGCCGCGATCGGCATCACGAGCAAGAACGCCATCCTGATGTGGCCGAAGACGATCGCCGGGGAGCCGGTGCAGGTGACGGTGCTCGACGATGCATCCGACCCGGGCACCGCGGTGCGCAACATCCGCAAGCTGGTCGACGAGGATCACGTCGACGTCGTGGTCGGGCCGAACATCACGCCGGCCGCACTCGCGGCGCTCGACGCGGTCGCGGCCGGGCAGACGCCGATGATCACGCTGGTCGGCTCCGGCGCGATCGTCGAGCCGCAGGAAGGCGCGCGGACCTGGGCGTTCAAGATGGCGCAGAGCGACCGCGCGATGGCCGACGTGATGACGCGCTACATGGCCAACCACGGCGTGAAGACGGTCGGTTTCATCGGCTTCGCGGACAGCTACGGCGACAGCTGGCTGAACGAGTTCACGCGCTTCGCGGACCTGCGCAAGATCCGCGTCGTCGCGACCGAGCGCTACAACCGCACCGACGCGAGCGTCACGGGTCAGGCATTAAAGCTGATCGCGGCGAAACCCGACGCGATCCTGATCGCGGGCTCGGGCACGCCGGCCGTGCTGCCGCAGCGCACGCTGATCGAGCGCGGCTACAAGGGCCCGGTCTACCAGACGCACGGGATCGCGACGCCGGAATTCATCAAGCTCGGCGGCAAGGACGTCGACGGGACGCTGTTCCCGACCCAGCCGGTGGTCGTCGCGCGCACGCTGCCGGCCGATCATCCGGCCCGCAAGGCCGCGCTCGCGTTCGTCGACGCGTACGAGGCGAAATACGGCGCCGGCACGGTCACGCAGTTCGCGGGCGACGCGGCGGGCGTGTACCCGCGCCTTGCCGATGCGGTCGGCCGCGCGCTGAAGGCCGCTCAGCCCGGCACGCCCGCGTTCCGTGCGGCGCTGCGGCGCGAACTGGAACGCGCGCACGAGCTCGTCGTGCCGAACGGCGTCGTCAATACCAGCGACAAGGATCATGTGGGGCTCGATCAGCGCGCGAGCGTGATGGGGATCGTCAAGCAGGGCCAGTTCGTCTACCTGAGCCAGTGACGTGCACGACCGGCACCGGGGCAGCTTGCCCGGCGCCGGGATTTCGGACATAATCCGCGTTTCGCCGCGCACAATCGCATGCGCGGCCAGGATCAAGCCCAGGTGGTGAAATTGGTAGACGCAGGGGACTCAAAATCCCCCGCCGCAAGGCGTGCCGGTTCGATTCCGGCCCTGGGCACCAGTATTTCGCAGCGTCGTGCGCTGCATCTGTCGAAACCCGCGCAAGCTCGCCGCTTCGCGGGTTTTTTGTTTTTGCCGCACGCGCCGCAACGCGTACCCTCGCACAACAGTCCAAGCATCATGAGGATGCGCGGCACGGAGGCACGCCATGTCCATGCGCACGATTTCATCCCCGCTCCGCCGCCGCGTGCTCGCCGTGGCGCTCGTGTTCGTGCTGGGCGGATGCGACGTCCTGACCGCGCCGCCGGTGCCTGACTGGCCGGGCCCGCACGCACCGTATCCGTTCCCGGACAACATCCCGCATCGCACCGAATGAAGCGCCGGCCGTCCTGCCGCCGGCCGCGTCTCGCGCTCAGGCCATCAGTTCGCGAACGAAGTCGAGAAACACCCTCACCTTCGCCGAGACGAGGTTTGACGCATGGTGATACGCGTAGAGCGGAAACGTCTCGTCCGCCCATTCCGGCAACAGCAGCACCAGCCGCCCTTCAGCCAGGATGTCCCGCGCATAGAGTTCCAGCAATTGCGCAATCCCCGCGCCGCCCAGGCACGCACCGAGCAGCATGCCCGTATCGTTGACCATCAGCCGGCCGGCGGCATCGAACGGCACCACTTCCTTGCCGCGATGGAATTCCCATTCGAACGGCCGCCCCGTCACCGGGTCGCGGATCAGCACGCAACGGTGCCCGTCCGCGAGGTCGCGCGGATGCCGCGGTTCGCCATGACGCGCGACATAGGCTGTCGACGCGCAGGTGAGCACGCGCGTTTCCAGCAGCAGCCGCGCACGATACGACGATGGTTCCGGAATGCCGAATCGCACGGCCACGTCGAACCCGTCGGCGACGAGGTCGCCCATCCGGTCGCGCACGCTGATCTCGACGGACAGGTCGGGGAAGCGCTCGAGAAACCCGGCCATCTTCGGCGCCAGCACGTAGTGGCCGAAGGTCGCGTCGACATTGACGCGCAGCCGCCCCCTGACACGCGCCTTCGACTGGCCGGCGTCGATCGCCGCCTCCTCGATGCCGGCCAGCAGCGGCGCGACCGCCTCATAGAAACGCCGGCCCTCGTCGGTCAGCGTGATCGCGCGCGCCGTGCGGTTGAAGATCCGGATGCCGACGCGCTCTTCCAGCCGGGCGACGGCACGGCTCACCGCCGGCTGCGTCAATCCCATCGCTTCGCCGGCCCGCGCGAAGGTGCCGGCCTCGATCACCGCCGAAAGTACGCCGATCCCGCTCAAAAGCCTGCTGTCGAATGCCATAAGACATACTTTTAGTCATTCTTGATCTTCTCATTATTCATTATTTTTATTGACCGAGGAAGCCTACATTAGTCCTGTCGCCGGATCGCTCGGCACTCACGAACCAAGGAGCAGGACATGAGCACATCGGAACAGGTCGCCCTCGTCACGGGTTCATCGCGCGGCATCGGCGCGGAAATCGCGCGCCAGCTCGCCCGGGACGGCTTCCGGGTCATCGTCAACTATGCCGGGAGCGCCGGCCCGGCCCGCGAAGTGGTCGACGCGATCGTCGCCGACGGCGGCCATGCCGTCGCGGTGCAGGCGAACGTCGCCGACCCGGCGGCCGTGGCCGCGCTGTTCGACGCCGCGCAAGCTGCATTCGGCGGCGTGGATGTCGTGGTCAATTCCGCGGGCGTGATGAAGCTGGCGACCATCGCCGACTGCGACGATGCGCTCTTCGACGAAACGATCGCCACCAACGTGAAAGGCACGTTCAACGTATGCCGCGAAGCGGCCAGGCGGGTGCGCGACGGGGGACGCATCATCAACCTGTCGACCAGCGTGATCGGCATGCGCATGCCGACTTACGGCGTGTACGTCGCCAGCAAGGCGGCAGTCGAAAGCCTGACGCAGGTGCTCGCGCAGGAAATGCGCGGGCGCGGCGTCCGCGTGAATGCCGTCGCGCCAGGACCGGTCGCGACCGAGTTGTTCCTGCAGGGCAAGAGCCCCGAACTCGTCGATCGGCTCGCGAAGCTGAACCCGCTCGAGCGGCTCGGCCAGCCCGACGACATCGCGCGCGTCGTCGCATTCCTCGCCGGCCCCGACGGCGCGTGGATCAACGGCCAGATCCTGCGCGCCAACGGCGGCATGTGCTGACGGGCCGCCCGCGTCGCCCCCGCTTACCGGAGATCGATCATGAAGGAAGTCATTCTCGTCACGGGTGCGTCCAGCGGCTTCGGCCTGCTGACGGCCCAGGCGCTCGCCCGCGCCGGCCATACCGTCTACGCGTCGATGCGCGAAAGCACCGGCCGCAACGCGCCGCGCGTCGCCGCCATTGCCGCCTACGCGCAGGAGCACGGGGTCGACCTGCGCACCGTCGAGCTCGACGTCGGCGACGACGCGTCCGTCGGTGCCGCCATCGATCGCGTGATCGCGGACAACGGCCGCCTGGACATCATCGTCCACAATGCCGGCCACATGGTGTTCGGTGCGGCCGAAGCGTTCACGCCCGAGCAGATCGCCCAGCTCTACGACATCAACGTCGTGTCGACCCAGCGCGTCAACCGCGCGGCGCTGCCGCACCTGCGCCGTCAGGGCCGCGGCTTGCTCGTCTGGGTGTCGTCGTCGTCCGCACGCGGCGGTACGCCGCCGTTTCTTGCCCCTTACTTCGCCGCGAAGGCCGCAATGGACTCGCTCGCGGTGTCCTATGCCGCCGAACTCGCCCGCTGGGGTATCGAGACGTCGATCGTCGTGCCGGGCGCCTTCACCCAGGGCACGAATCACTTCGCCCACGCGGGCAAGCCGGCCGATGCGGCCGTGCAGGCCGCCTACGACGACGGCCCCTATGCGGGCGTCGCCGGGCAGGCACTGCAAGGCCTCGCCGCGCTCGAACCGGCAGACGCCGATGCCGGCACCGTCGCGACGGCGATTGCCGACATCGTCGCCGCACCCGCCGGCAAGCGTCCGTACCGCGTATTCGTCGATCCGTCGCAGGACGGCGCGGAGGAAGTGTTCCGCGTCGGCGATCGCGTCCGCCGCGAGATGTTCAGGAACATCGGCCTCGCCGACCTGCTGGCCGCCCGCGTCGGCAGTTGATCCGGTGCGTGCCCGGCGCCGGGCGCGGCGGCACGCATCAGCGCGGCTCGCAGAACCCGAGGATCGCTTCCGCAACCGCCGCCGGCGCCTCGCGCTGCGGAAAGTGGCCGACGCCGTCCAGCACCTACCGCGCGTAGCGGCCCGTGAAGAAGCGCTCACGCCCGGCCGAGCTGTCCGGATGATTGCAGGTATCCGCGCCGCCGTGCAGCACCAGCGTCGGCAATGCCAGCACCGGCGCGGGATTCAGGCGCGCATCGTCACCGGCATGGGCCGGCGTGCCCGGCGCGAATCCCCACCGATGCCGATAGGAATGCAGGACGACGTCGATCCAGTCGGGCCCGTCGAACGCGTCTGCCGCCGCCTCGAAATCGCCGTCGCGATACCAGCCCGGTGGCGACCACGTGTCCCACATCAGACGGGCAAACGCGCGGCGATCGTCGCGCAACGCCTGCTCGCCGCGCGGCGTCGCCATGAACCAGTGATACCAGTAATTGCGCGCCTGCTGCAGCGACAGCGGCTGCCCGGGGTCGTTGGTGCCGTATCCGACCGACAGCATCACGAGATGCGATGCGGCGTCATCGCGCAGCCCGCACGCGTTCGCGGCCGCCCGGGCGCCCCAGTCGTGCCCGACCAGCACGGGCCGCTCGATACCGAGTGCATCGACGAAGTCGAGCACATCTCGTCCGAGCGCCGCGAGCTGGCCGCTGCGCGGCACCGATGCGTCGCGAAAGCGCGTGGGCGCAAAGCCGCGCAGCGCGGGCGCGAGCACGCGGTAGCCGCGCGCGGCAAGGGTCGCCGCCACGGCGTCCCAGCCGATCGGGCTGTCCGGCCAGCCGTGCAGCAGTACCGCCACGCGCTCGCCGCGCGGGTTCCATTCGAGATAGGCAATATCCAGCGACGCGGTCGTCGCATGCGCGTAGGTCGTCATCGTGCACTCCGTTGGGTCGATCCGAGTGCACGATGGTAGGCCGGCCGTTCATCACGATTCGCGGAGTATCATTGTTCACTCTCCGCGTATTGTGTTGAATCGAACCATGGAACCGCTGACCGATCCCGCGTCGACCGCGCTCGACATCACGCTGCTGCGCACCTTCCTCGAAGTCGTCGACAGCCGCGGGTTCGCGCCGGCCGCGGAACGACTTGCGTTGACACCGTCGGCGGTCAGCGGCCACATCAAGCGGCTCGAACAGGCGGCCGGCACGGTGCTGCTCGCGCGCACCACGCGCCGCATCGCGCTCACGCCGGCCGGCGACACGCTGTACGCGTACGCGCGCAACATCGTCGACATGGAGCGCGAAGTGCGCGCGAGGCTGCGCGGCGCGCCGGCGCACGGGCCGCTGCGGGTCGGCGCGTCGGAGGATTTCGCGGGCGCGTGGCTGCCGCACGTGCTGCGCACGTTTCGCGACCGCCACCCGCGCACGTCGATCGAACTGAAGGTCGGCATCACCGCGTCGCTGCTGCGCGAGCAGACGCTCGGCCGGCTCGACGTCGTGTTCGGCAAGCAGTGCCGGCAGGTCGACACGCCGGGCGAACTGCTGTGGGAAGAGCCGCTCGTGTGGGCGTTCGCGTCGGATCGCACGCTCGACGCCGAAGGTGAGGTGCCGCTCGCGCTGTTTCCGCAGCCGTGCGTTTATCGCGAAGCCGCCGTCGCGGCACTCGCCGCCGCGCTGCGCCCGTTTCGCGTGCTGTTCGAGAGCGGCAGCATGGCCGGCTGCGTGTCCGCCGCGCTCGCCGGCTTCGCGGTCACCGCGCTGGCGCGCAGCCAGCTGCGCGACGGCTTGCGCGAATGCGGGCCGCAAGACGGTCTGCCGGCGTTGCCGGCCGCACGCTTCTACGCGTTCGCGGCAAAACCGGACGGCGCGGGGGCGGCGTTGATCGATGCGGTGCGGGATACCGGGCGCAACCGGCGGTTCGCGGCGCCGCCCGGCTGAACCCGGCGCGGCGGCACGCGACGCGAACCGCGCGCCGGTCAGTCGCCCTCTCCGTCCTCCCGGCCCTCTCCGCCCTCGCCACCTCTCGTCAGCGCGCTCGCCATCAGCTCGCCGAACCACTCGACGAATGCATTGAGCCGGCGCGAACGATGGCGCCGGTGCGGATACACGGCCGACACGTCCATCGGCGCGGCCCGATGGCCCGGCATCACCTCGACCAGCGCCCCGCTGTCGAGCAGATGCTCGACATCGAAGCGCGGAATCTGGATCAGCCCCATCCCGGCGATGCAGCTGGCGATATAGGTTTCGGCGTTGTTGACGATCACGCGGCTCGGCAGCGTGAGGGTGTACCGCTGGCCGTCCGAGCAGTATTCCCAGTCGAGTTCACGCCCGGTCGTCGGCGACGCATAGCCGATCGCCCAGTGTCCGTGCGCGAGCGCGTCCGGATGCTCGGGCACGCCGCATTCGCGCAGGTAGTCGGGGCTCGCGCAGTTGATCAGCGTGAACTGCCCGAGCGGCCGCACGACGAGACTGCTGTCCGCGAGCCGCCCGACGCGGATCGCGCAGTCGACACCCTCCTGCACCAGGTCGATCGACCGATCCGTCGAGCCGAGCGACAGTTGCAGCTTCGGGTAACGGCGAAACAGCGACGGCAGCGCGGGCGCCACCATGCGGCGCGCGATCCGGCTCGGCACGTCGACGTTCAGCCGGCCGATCACGTCGCGGTCGCGGCGGCGGAACAGGCGGTCGAGTTCGTCGGCTTCCGCGAGCAGGCGCCGGCCGCGTTCGAGCAGCAACGCGCCGTCGGCCGTCAGCTGCACCTGGCGCGTCGTGCGATGCAGGAGGCGCGTGCCGAGCCCCGTCTCGAGCTGCTGGACGGCCGCCGACACGGTCGCGCGCGGCACGTCGAGCGCGTGCGCGGCCTTGATGAAGCTGCCCATCTCGGCAACCTGCAGGAAGATTCTGACCTGATCCAGCTTGTCCATCGGCGGGGAGCATAGGTTCGGAAGCGCGTCGCCGCCGGATGTCGCGCGTCGCGGCAAGATCCGGCGGCACAGAAAAACGGGCGCGCAGCCGCGAGGCCGCGCGCCCGTCCATTGTCCACGCAAACGCGCCATTGCGGTGCACGCCGCACCCCGCGACGTCCGCCGAAGCGGCGCGTTGCCCGAACGATTACTTGGTCGATTACTTGGTCGTATAGCCGCCGTTGATCAGGATCGTCTGGCCCGTGATCCACCAGCCGTCGGTGACGAGATGGCGAATGAACGGCACGACGTCCTCGATGTCGGTCAGGCCCGTCTTGCTGAACGGCGACAGCGCGGCCGCCGTCTTGTGATACGCGACCGCATCGGCGCCCTCGGCCGGATAGAAGAACGGCGTGTCCATCGGACCCGGCCCGACGGCCGTCACCGAGATCCCGCGCGCGCCGTATTCCTTCGACGCCGCACGCGTGAAATGCTCGACCGGCGCCTTCGATCCTTCGTACGCCGCATAGAATGGCGTGAACGCGCCGAGCAGCGACGTCACGAGCGTGACGAGCTTGCCGTGATCCTCGAGGTGCCGCCCCGCTTCCTTGATGAAGAAGAACGCCGACTTGCTGTTGACCGCGAACATCTCGTCGTACTCGGCCTCGCTGATCTCGGTGAACGGCTTCTTCAGCACCTTGCCGACCGTGTTGATCGCGATGTCGATCTTGCCGAAGCGCTGTTTCGCGTCGTCGAACAGCTTCTCGACCGCGGCGGCCGTCGTCAGGTCGCCCTGGAACGTGGCAGCCTCCGCGCCGGCCGCGCGCACCGCGGCGGCCGTCTCCTCGGCCTGTGCCTGCGATGCGGCGCTGTTGTAGTGAATTGCCACTGCCTTCGCGCCGTGGCTCGCCAAATCCCGGGCGATCAGGCCGCCGAGATTCTTTGCGCCGCCGGCGATCAGGACGACCTTGTCTGCGAGCGTATGAATTGCCACGGTGGACTCCTTTTCTCGATGAACGAATCCTGGAGTGTAGGCACGCGCGACGCACCGGTCAGCCGGTCGCGGCTGGATGGATTATCCAGAAAATCGATCCAATCGCCGAAAGGTAATGTGGCCTGCCGCACCGACAAGATTTCCGGAATCACCGATCGATTCCGCGGATGCCGGCCGGCTCAGCGCGCGTACAGCGCCGCGTCGATCTTGCCGAGCAGCCATTGCATGCCGGCCAGATGCTGCTGGTCGTGGCTGCACAGGTAGTGGACGAGCCCGCGCACGGTCAGCGAGCCGTAACCGTCGAACGCCCCGGTGCGTGCGAGCTGCTCGGGCGTGAGGCGCGACACGAGGTCCAGCGTCTCGCGCCGTGCTTCGCGGATCGCCGCGAGCACGTCGGACGCATACGCGTCGTTGTAGCGGCGCTCGATCGCGAGCGCGTCGCCATCGATCGACACGAGCAGCGGCCGGTCTTCCTCGAGCATCCGCCGCAGCCGCACGTGATAACCGTCGGTCTCGATGTCGCGCACGTGGCAGAGCTGTCCGAGCGGCGAAAAGTGCTCGCTCGGGATTCCGGCCCAATCGTCGGGCGTCCAGCGCGCGTAGCCGTCGGGGACGGCCGCGAAATGAGCTTCGAGCTGACGGGGAAAATCGGCAAGTGCGTCGAGCGTCGTCGGATTCATGCGGGACTCCCTGTCGAATGGAGGCGACGGCAGCCCTGGCACGGGCCTGCCGCCGCCGTTGCGTCACGTCACTTCACGCTGAAGCCGTACGCGCCCTGCGTGCGGTGCCCGTCGGTCGCGACGGCTACCCATTTCACCGTATAGGCGCCCGTGCCGACCGCCGTGAGCGGCACCGTCATCCGCTTGCGGTTCGACGCGTCGACGCGCGCACGGCCGTCCGACACCGTCTTGCCGTTGCCGTCGACGACGACGATCGAGCTGAACGCCGGCTCCAGCGGCTCGGTGAAGTCGATCGTGACGGCAGCCGGTGCGGCGGCCACCGCCGCGCCCGCCGCCGGGTCGCTCTTCGCGAGATGCGCGTGCGCGAACGCAACCGACGAGACGGTTGCGGCGAGGATGACGGCGGCAGCCTTGCGGCCGAACGGGAACGAAGCGAAAGGCATGGACTTTCCGTGAAGAATGAACGGGCGCCGCGCCCCGCGCGGCGTACCGGCAGCTTACCAGCGCATGCGGGTTCACGCCGGCCGCGCGCCGCCGCTTGATAGAATGCGCGCGCTATGGATCTCGAAAGCATTCTCTACACCCAGGGCTTCGGCTCGCGCCGCCAGTGCCGCGGCCTGATCGAAGCGGGCCGCGTCAGCGTGGCGGGCGCGCGCGCGGCCGACCCCGACGCCGCGTTCGATACCGACGGCCTTGTGTTCTCGGTCGACGATACGGCGTGGCCGTTCCACGCGCGCGCGTATCTCGCGCTCAACAAGCCGGCCGGCTACGAGTGTTCGCGCGATCCGCAACACCACGCGAGCGTGTTCAGCCTGCTGCCCGCACCGCTCGTCGCGCGCGGCGTGCAGTGCGTCGGACGTCTCGACCAGGACACGACGGGCCTGCTGCTGCTGTCGGACGACGGCCAGTTCGTGCACGCGTACACGTCGCCGAAGCGCAAGGTGCCGAAGACCTATGTGGCGACCGTGCGCCACCCGCTCGACGATGCGCAGCTGAATGCGCTGCGCACCGGCGTGCAGCTGCACGGCGAGCCGAAGCCGATCGCGGCGGTCGCCGCCGACGCGCGCGCACCGCACGCGCTCGCGCTGACCGTCCTCGAAGGCAAGTATCACCAGGTCAAGCGCATGGTCGCGGCGGCGAGCAATCGCGTCGAAGCGCTGCATCGCGAAAGCATCGGCGGCTTCGCGCTGCCGGGCGATCTCGCACCGGGTGCGTGGCGCTGGCTCGATGACGCCGACCTTTCAGCGCTGCGCAATTCCGTCGAAACCCTGTAAGGGAAAATCCGCACGACCGTTCGACGTCCGGCCGCATCCCTGCCGCATGTTCCCC
Source organism: Burkholderia sp. 572 (assembly GCF_040545135.1). NCBI lineage: Bacteria > Pseudomonadati > Pseudomonadota > Betaproteobacteria > Burkholderiales > Burkholderiaceae > Burkholderia > Burkholderia sp. 572. The sequence goes on from NZ_JBEPLH010000010.1 coordinate 285,295, forward strand.
CGCTATACTGAAATGACAAGCTGTACGAGCAGCGATGCAGGGGAGACATCATGAACATCAACCATACTTTCGAACTGTCGTACATGATGATCGCGTTCGCGGTCATCGGTGTCATCGTGATCGGCGGCCTGCTGGCCGCGATGCACCTGAAGCACAAATATCATCCGAACCTGATTGGCGCGCTGATCGGCGCGCTGTTGTGCTTCCTTCTGATCGAGGCATTACCGGCGCTGACCTGACGCGCTGCCCGGCGCGAGCGTTTGAAGGAAATCGTCTACGGTCGGATACCGCAACGTCACGCACAATTCGGCCTTGAGCCGTGCGTTGGACAGGCGCCGCGACTCGCGCATGAACGACAGCAGGGTCGGCTCGAGCTGACGCTCGGCGTCCGCGCGGCTGACGCGTGGCGGCCTCGGCAGGCCCAGCGCCTGCGCGACCCGGTCGAAATACTCCCCCATCCGCAGTTCGCTGTCGTCCGACGCGTGCACGGCGCGCGCCGGCTTGCCGCGTTCGGCCGCGCGGCGCAGGATCGCCGCGAGATCGTCCGCGTGGATGTGGTTCGTGTAGACGTCGTCGGCCGGCTCGAGTGCCGGCGTGCCGCGCTCGAGCCGTGCGACCGGCAGGCGGTTCGCCGCGTAGATGCCCGGAATGCGCACGATGCGCGCGGACAGCACGCCGCGCACCGTCGCCGCGCGCAGTTGCCGCTCGGCCGACACGCGTCGGAACGCGCGCGGATTCGCGGGACGCAAGGGCTGCGTCTCGTCGATGCGCGCGCCGCCGCAGTCGCCGTATACGCCCGTCGTGCTCGCGTAGACGAGCCTCGGCGCGCGAAGGCCGTCGGGTACAATACGCGCTCCCCGAACGGGTGCGCCGGCCTGCCGTGCAGCGGTGCGCAGCGTTCGGAGCCGGCCGACCGCCGGTGCCGGCGGAGTCGATGGACGACGCGCGGGCACGGTCGTTGCGGCGATCAGCGCACGCGTGCGCCGGTCGTCGCGGCCGTCGGATTGCGGCGGCGCGAGATGCAGGATCGTGCGGGCCAGACCCGCGAGGCGGCCGAGCGTCGCCCGGCGATCGAGGTCGCCGACGATCGGCGTCGCGCCCGCGGCACGCAGTTCGTCGCGGCGGGCCGGGTGGCTCGTCAGCGCGAAGATCCGCAGGTTGCGATGCGTGTCGCGCCATTGCGCAACGCAGCGCATGCCGACGTCGCCGCAGCCGACGATCAATGCGCGCGGCCGGCGCAGGATTCGAGTCGCGATCATGTTGGTTGCGAAATCAGTAGCCACCGTTGCGCGACGCGCAACGGGCTTGCATTGTAGCTGCCGTGCTCGACATGCACGGTCCCCACATTTTGTTCTAGTTTGGTTCTATGGCATTCAACGTCACTCTCAAGCAAAGCGGCCGGCAATTCCAGGTCGAGTCGGATGAAACCGTGCTGGCGGCTGCGCTGCGCCAGAACGTCCATCTGCCGTACGGCTGCAAGAACGGCGCGTGCGGCTCCTGCAAGGGCCAGATCGTGTCGGGCCAGATCGAACAGGGCCCGCACGCCGCGTCGGCGCTGTCCAACGACGAGCGCACGCGCGGCCTCGCGCTGCTGTGCTGCTCGAAGGCGCAGTGCGATCTCGAAATCGATGTGCGCGAAATCGCCGGCGTCGACGGCGTGCAGGTCAAGAAGCTGCCGTGCCGGATCGCCGCGCTCGAACGCAAGGCCGACGACGTGATGGTCGTGAAGCTGCAGTTGCCCGCCAACGAACGCCTGCAGTATCTCGCGGGCCAGTACGTCGAGTTCATCCTGAAGGACGGCTCGCGCCGCAGCTACTCGATGGCGAACGCGCCGCACGAGGAAGGCCCGATCGAGCTGCACATCCGCCACATGCCGGGCGGCAAGTTCACCGATCACGTGTTCGGCGCGATGAAGGAGCGCGACATCCTGCGCTTCGAGGGCCCGCTCGGCACGTTCTTCCTGCGCGAGGATTCCGACAAGCCGATCGTGCTGCTCGCATCGGGTACGGGCTTCGCACCGATCAAGGCGATCATCGAGCACGTGAAGCACACGGGCATCACGCGCCCGATGACGCTCTACTGGGGCGCGCGCCGCAAGAAGGACATCTACCTCGACGAGCTCGCCGAGCAGTGGGCACGCGAGATCCCGAATTTCAAGTACGTGCCGGTGCTCTCCGAGCCGGACGCCGGCGACCAGTGGACGGGCCGCACCGGCTTCGTCCATCGCGCGGTGATCGAGGATCTGCCCGACCTGTCGGGCTACCAGGTGTACGCGTGCGGCGCGCCGGTGATGGTCGAATCCGCGCAACGCGACTTCACGCAGCACCACGCGCTGCCGGCCGACGAGTTCTACGCCGACTCGTTCACGAGCGCCGCCGATCTCGCGCATCCGGTCTGACACCCGCGCACCCGCGTCCCGCGTTGCGCACCGCGATGTCACATCCGTGGCATCGCGGCGGTTTACAGTGAGGCGCGGGATGCCTTATGCTTGCGCACATGAACTGCTTCCTGTCCGCCCTTCGACGTCGCCGCTCGCCGCTCCGCCCGGATGCCGCAGGCTCGTCACGGACTCGCGCGTAACCCCCACACCGCCTCACCGGTTACGCACAAGCTGTTCGACCCACCAGCCACGGCCTTCCGTGGCTTTTTTATTGCCTGTTTCCCTTTCAACGCCCGCTGGAGTCTGCTGCCATGCCCCTGAACGATTATCCGATCGACTCGCTGATGTACATCACGAACCGCCCCGACATCGTGTTTACGCACGGCAAGGGTTCGTGGCTCTACGATCACACGGGCAAGCGCTATCTGGACTTCATCCAGGGCTGGGCCGTCAACAGCCTCGGCCACTGCAACGACGGCATCGTCGAAGCGCTGAAGACCCAGGCGGAAAAGCTGCTGAACCCGTCGCCCGCGTTCTACAACGAACCGATGGCGAAGCTCGCGGGCCTGCTCACGCAGCACAGCGTGTTCGACAAGGTGTTCTTCACGAACAGCGGCGCGGAGGCAAACGAAGGCGCGATCAAGCTCGCGCGCAAGTGGGGCCGCAAGTTCAAGAACGGCGCCTACGAGATCATCACGTTCGACCACAGCTTCCACGGCCGCACGCTCGCGACGATGTCGGCCAGCGGCAAGCCGGGCTGGGACACGATCTACGCACCGCAGGTGCCGGGCTTCCCGAAGGCCGAGCTCAACGACATCAACTCGGTCGAGAGGCTGATCACCGACAAGACCGTCGCGGTGATGCTCGAGCCGATCCAGGGTGAAGGCGGCGTGATTCCGGCGACGCGCGAATTCATGCAGGCGCTGCGCGCGCTGACGAAGCAGCACAACCTGCTGCTGATCGTCGACGAGGTGCAAAGCGGCTGCGGCCGCGCGGGCACGCTGTTCGCGTACGAGCTGTCCGGCATCGAGCCGGACGTCATGACGCTCGCGAAAGGCATCGGCGGCGGCGCCCCGCTCGGCGCGCTGCTGTCGAAGGCCGAGGTCGCGGTGTTCGAGGCCGGCGACCAGGGCGGCACGTACAACGGCAACCCGCTGATGACGGCGGTCGGCTATTCGGTGATCTCGCAGCTCGTCGCGCCCGGCTTCCTCGAAGGCGTGCGCGCGCGCAGCGAATACCTGAAGCGCAAGCTGCTCGAGCTGTCGGAAGAGCGCGGTTTCGAAGGCGAACGCGGCGAAGGCCTGCTGCGCGCGCTGCTGCTCGGCAAGGACATCGGCCCGCAGATCGTCGAGAAGGCACGCGACATGCAGCCCGACGGCCTGCTGCTGAACGCCGCGCGGCCGAACCTGCTGCGCTTCATGCCCGCACTGAACGTGACGACCGAAGAGATCGACCAGATGATGGCGATGCTGCGGTCGGTTCTCGACACGCTCTGAGGAGAGCCCGCCGATGGATGCCGCCGCCGATGCTGTCGCAATCCGCCCGTTCGAACGCGCCGACACCGATGCCGTGCTCGCGGTATGGCGCGACGCGTTCCCGCAGTACGACGAAGCCGGTGCGCCGCCGCACCGCGATCCGATGCGATCGATCGAGCTGAAGCTCGCGACGCAGCCGGAGCTGTTTTTCGTCGCGACCAGCGGCGCACGCGTCGTCGGCACGCTGATGGCGGGTTTCGACGGACATCGCGGCTGGCTCTACTCGTTCGGCGTATCGAACGACGCGCGGCGGCTCGGCATCGGCCGCGCGCTGATCGCACATGCGGAACGCGCGCTCGCCGCGCGCGGCTGCCTGAAGATCAACCTGCAGGTGCTGCCGGGCAACGACGATGCGTGCCGCTTCTACGCGGCGCTCGGCTACCGCGTCGAGGAACGCATCTCGTTCGGCAAGACGCTGCCGGCCGCATGACGCGAACGCCGGCCGCCGGCGATCTCAGCGCGTGATCGGCCCCGCGCCCGGCAGCGGATTGCCGAGCGCGTCGGTCGGCACGGCCTGCTGCTCGAACGCGGCGAAATATGCGGCCCACTGCGTGTCGCTCACGCGCACGATCAGCGCGCCGTCCTGCCAGATGTCGTTGTGGTCGTTGTGGTCGTCGCCCGCACGGTGCACGTAGTTCGAGCCCGTCGACCCCTGGTTCATGTGCGTGTCGTGGATGCCGTTGCCTTCGGCATACGAGCGGCCGAACACGACGACGTCGAGCCCCTGCGACTGCGCGGCGTTCACGAGCCGCAGCAGCGACGGGATCGGCTCCGGATTCTCCGTGCCGTCCATCACGGCGCTCGCGCGCCACGCTCCCGTTTCGTTCAGGATGTCGCTGCGCAGGTAGTCGAGCGCGGGCAATGCGGCCTGCCCCGTCAGGTCGGTATAGCCTTCGGCCGCGGCCGCGAGCGTCTGCGTGATCGGGTGGTGGAAATCGTAGACGAGCTTGTAGTTCAGCAAGTCGTCCGCGTCGCTGGTGCCGACGTTGATCGCGACGTCCCAGTTGCCGCCCGGCAACGCCAGCGTCAGGTGGATGTGATACTGGATCTCGCTGCCGTGCGGCGAGCCCTTCAGCTTCGCCACCGATGTCACCTTCGCCTTCACGAAACCGTAGTCCAGACTCATGCGTGCTCTCCGTGTCCCGATGGGCCGTCGATGCTACACGGCCCGTGTGTCGGTTTGCAGGCGACCGGCTTCGGGCGACCGGCTTCGGGCGACCGGCGTCGGGCGACCGGCTTCGGGCGGCCCTGCCCCATCGTTCCCGCGTCGCGTGCTCAGCGCAACAGTCGAATGGAGTCGCGCCCGCACGCACAAGTTCGCCCCGGATCGCATGACACGAAAAAAAGGCTGTCACGGCATCCCGTGACAGCCTTTCGACAGCCCGTGTGCGACGCGCCCGGCACCTGCCGTCGCGCGCCACCGGGCCCGCTCATTCACTCACTCATTCACCGAGATACGCGGCACGCACCTTCGGATCGTCGAGCATCTGCTTCGCATCGCCTTCCATCGTGACCGTCCCCGAATCCATCACGTAGCCGCGGTCGGCCGCCTGCAGCGCGAGGCGTGCGTTCTGCTCGACGAGCAGCACCGTGATGCCCTCCTTCGAGATCTCGCGCACCACTTCGAAGATCTTCTCGACCATGATCGGCGACAGGCCCATCGACGGCTCGTCGAGCAGCAGCAGCTTCGGCTTCGACAGGATCGCGCGCGACATCGCCAGCATCTGCTGCTCGCCGCCCGACAGCGTGCCCGCGAGCTGCGTCGCACGCTCCTTCAGACGCGGGAAGAAGCCGAACATGCGGTCGACGTCCTTCTTGATCTGCTCGGTGTCGTTGCGCAGGTACGCACCCATCTGCATGTTCTCGACAATCGACATCCGCGCGAAGATCCCGCGGCCTTCCGGCACCATCGCGAGGCCGCGCTTGAGCAGCTCGTGGGTCGGCACGCCCTTGATCGACTTGCCGTCGTACTCGATGTCGCCCGCCGAATACGGCTTGAGACCCGTGATCGCCTTCATCGTCGTGGTCTTGCCTGCGCCGTTCGCGCCGATCAGCGTCACGAGCTCGCCCTGACGGACTTCCATGTCAACGCCCTTGACGGCCTGGATGCCGCCGTAGTTGACCTGCAAGCCCTTGATTTTCAACATTGCCGCTGCCATCAGTGCACCCCTGCGCCGAGATATGCCTCAATCACCTTCGGATTCTTCTGCACGTCCTGCGGCAGACCCTCGGCGATCACCTTGCCGTAATCGAGCACCGTCATCCGGTTGCACAACCCCATCACGAGCTTCACGTCGTGCTCGATCAGCAGAATCGTGCGGCCGTCCGAGCGGATCTTGTCGAGCAGGCGCGTGAGTTCGACCTTTTCGGTCGCGTTCATCCCGGCCGCCGGCTCGTCGAGCGCGAGCAGCTTCGGGTCGGTCGCCAGCGCGCGCGCGATCTCGAGACGGCGCTGGTGGCCGTACGAGAGGTTGCGCGACGTGTAGTCGGCGTACTGCAGCACACCGACGTATTCGAGCAGCTCGATCGCGCGTTCCTTGATCTCGCGCTCTTCCTGGCGTTCGGCCGGCGTCTGGAACACCGCGCCGAGCAGCCCGTGCTTGGTACGCACGTGGCGGCCCACCATCACGTTCTCGAGGGCCGTCATCCCGCCGAACAGGCGGATGTTCTGGAACGTGCGCGCGATGCCCGTCTTCGCGACCTGATGCACCGCGGTCGGCTTGTATTCCGAGCCGTCGAGCTTGAACTCGCCGGAGTCCGGCGTGTAGAGGCCCGTGATCACGTTGAAGAACGTCGTCTTGCCGGCGCCGTTCGGGCCGATCAGCCCGTAGATCTCGCCTTCCTTGATCTCGAGGCCGACGTCGGACAGCGCCTGCAGGCCACCGAAGCGCTTGTTCACGCCCTTGACGGACAGTCGGATTTGCTTGTCGCTCATGTGTATATCCCCTGTGTCCGTAGGTTAAGCGCGCACCGGCTTCTTGCTGTTGCGCTTCGCCAGTTTCGCGATCTTGTCCTCATGCTTCGGCGCGGGCCACAGGCCTTCCGAGCGGTACAGCATGATGACCACCATCGCGAGGCCGTACAGCGCCTGACGGATCACTTCCGTATCGACGACGTCGTGACCGAACAGCGCGTGCTGCAGCGGGCTCATCGTCGAGCGCAGGAATTCCGGGAAGATCGCGAGCAGCACCGCGCCCAGGATCACGCCCGGGATGTGGCCCATGCCGCCGAGCACCACGCAGGCGAGCACCACGATCGATTCCCAGAACGTGAACGACTCGGGCGACACGAAGCCCTGGAACGCACCGAACATCGCGCCCGACAGGCCGCCGAACGACGCGCCCATCGCGAACGCAAGCAGCTTCACGTTGCGGGTGTTGATGCCCATCGCCTTCGCCGCGATTTCATCTTCGCGGATGGCTGCCCAGGCACGGCCGATACGCGAGTGCTGCAGACGCGTACACACCCAGATCACCAGCAGCGAGCACAGCACGAACAGGTAGTAGTACATGTAGACCGACGGCAGCTGCAGGCCGAACAGCGAGTGCGTCTGCGACAGGTTGAAGCCGCCGACGTGCACCGGATCGATACCCGTGATCCCCTTCGGGCCGTTGGTGATGTTCACCGGACGGTCGAGGTTGTTCATGAAGATCCGGACGATTTCACCGAAGCCCAACGTCACGATCGCCAGGTAGTCGCCGCGCAGGCGCAGCGTCGGCGCGCCGAGCAGGATCCCGAAGGTCGCCGCCAGCGCCATCGCGATCGGCACGATGATCAGGAACGGGATGTGCAGGCCGTTCGGCGCGAGCGCCGCGATCCACTCGAACTGCGAGGTCAGGTGCGGCGAGCTCAGCAATGCCGCCGTATACGCGCCCACCGCGTAGAACGCGATGTAGCCGAGGTCGAGCAGGCCGGCGAAGCCGACCACCACGTTCAGGCCCAGCGCGAGCATCACGTACAGCATCGCGAAGTCGAGCACGCGGACCCAGTAGTTGCCGCCGGCCGAGCCGATGATGATCGGCGCGGCGATCACGAACGCAGCGGTCAGGATGCCGATGATGACGGTCTTGGCGGTGTTGCGCTCTTCGACGAGCGACGTCGAGGATTCAATCGGTTGAATGGATGTCATGTTGTTTGCTCCCTTCCGTTACGCGCGATCCGCGACACGTTCGCCCAACAGGCCGGACGGACGGAACACCAGCACGATGATCAGCACGACGAAGGCGAACACGTCCTGGTAGTTACTGCCGAAAACACCGCCCGTGAGGTTGCCGATGTAGCCGGCCCCGAGCTGCTCGATCAGGCCGAGCAGCACGCCGCCGACCATTGCGCCGCCGAGGTTGCCGATCCCGCCCAGCACCGCGGCCGTGAATGCCTTCATGCCGGGGATGAAGCCCATGTAGAAGTGCACGTTGCCGTATTCGGACGCGATCATCACGCCGGCCAGCGCGGCAAGCGCGGAGCCGATCATGAACGTCGCCGAGATCACGAAGTTCGGGTTCACGCCCATCAGGCTCGCGGTGTTCGGGCTTTCGGCGATCGCGCGCATCGCGCGGCCGAGCTTGGTCTTGTGCACGAGCAGCAGCAGGCCGCCCATCACGATAAACGCCACCGCGATGATCACGATTTCAGTAACCGAGATCACGGCGCCGGGCGTCGTGTCGGTCGCCTTGATCACGTTGATCGGATCGGTCGGCAGCAATTGGGGGAACGGCAGCGGGTTGCGCGACCAGATGATCATCGCGGCGGTCTGCAGCAGGATCGACACGCCGATCGCGGTGATCAGCGGGGCGAGGCGCGGTGCGCGGCGCAGCGGCCGGTATGCGACCCGCTCGATCGTGAAGCCGACGAACGCACAGACGACGGCGGCGATGCCCAGGCCGATCGTCAGCGTCGCGACGTTGCCGAGTCCGGGGAAATGGTTCTGCAGCACGGTGATGGCCGACAAGGCGACCATCGCGCCGATCATCAGCACGTCGCCGTGCGCGAAGTTGATGATGCCGAGAATGCCGTACACCATCGTGTAGCCCAACGCGATGATGGCGTAGACACTGCCGAGCACCAGCCCGTTGAGAACCTGCTGGACGAAAATATCCATTTAAAGCTCCTTGGCCCGTGCTGCCGGAGGACGGTGCGCCCCGCGGGTAAGCGAGGAATCGCGCCTTCTCGGCGACACTGCGGGTACTAGTCGATACCGGTAAGGGTGGATCGTCCCGGCGCGCGCCGCCCGGCCTGTACGGCCGGACTTGCCGCCGGAGCGGATACAGAAACGGCACCGCACTGTTCCGGTGCCGTCATGAGTCCCGTCGCTAAATCGTCACGACATCGAGGACGGTGTTCGTGGCCTCCTTGAAGTCGTAGGGCAGCATGCCGAGACGGCCATCGTCCGGTTGCCCGGCATCCGTGCCTTTTCCCGTCCGGTGCGAGGCGAGCCCCGCATCCGGGCAGATCGGATTCCGTATCGCGCCGCCCCGCGAGGCACCGCGAACGCCGCGCCCGACATTCGTCAGGACTGCGTCGGAATCCATCGTACGAATCAGGCCGCGCGCCGCGACACCATTGCTCGCGGCAACGCGCTGTTTCGTCGAATCGAAATGAAAGGGGGCCGGCGACATCGGCACGCTGCCCACAGCGCCGGGCACCATGGCCGGCCTGCGTCGATCGGCGCGCACGGTCGCTGTCACGCCACGACCGGCGGCTTGCTGCATTGCAACCTGCGTGCCCGCTGCCTGACCGTTCGCCAGGCCAAGCGCGTTGATTTCCTCGATCGCCAAACGTGCCCCGTTTTCCTTGTCCTTGCCCAATTGCCCGATGCGGCACGCGAACGGTGCCGCACGAACGGTTCCGGCGACGCGCACGCCGCTGGCCGGCGGTGCCGCGAACACCGCAGCCTCCCTCCCCGCCCCGCCGTCGCTCTTTTTGCTGCAGCCGGCAAGCATTGCAACCGGTGCGGCGACGGACACGGCGTAAGCCAACTTCACATGCATCGAATGGTCTCCCGCGCCTTGCCAAAACCCGATTTCAAAGCCATTCAGGCCTGAAAACGGGCGCATTGTAACTCCATTTATAGGACGCCAATAATCCTGATTCGATGGGGTTTTCCTGCATTGCAACCAATTTTGAGAGACGCTTGAAAACGACAGGAGCAACCCGGTTGCACCATGAATGCGGAGAATGGTTGCGATTGCAATTCCGACGGGTAAAAAAAAGCGCGCCGGGAGGCGCGCTTCGGTGTGTCCGCAGGTGCGCTGCGTCAATCAGGCGGCGGGCGGCAGGTTCAACCCGCGCGGCAGCGGAAACGACACGTTTTCCTCGATGCCTTCGAGCGCGCGGACGTTGCGCACACCGAGCTCGCGCAGGCGCGCGATCACGGCCTGGGCGAGCACTTCGGGTGCCGACGCGCCGGCCGTCACGCCGATGCGGCGCTTGCCCGCGACCCATGCCGGGTCGATCTGGTCGGGTGCATCGACCATATAAGCGTCCACGCCGCGCTTCTCGGCCACTTCGCGCAGGCGGCTCGAATTCGAGCTGTTCGGGCTGCCGACGACGATCACGACGTCGCACTGCGGCGCCATGAACTTCACTGCGTCCTGGCGGTTCTGCGTCGCGTAGCAGATGTCCTGCTTCTTCGGCTCGCGGATTTTCGGATACTTGGCCTTCAACGCGCCGATGATCTCGGCTGCATCGTCGACGGACAGCGTCGTCTGCGTGACGAGCGCGATGCGCTCGGGATCGGCGAGCTCGAGCTTCTGCACGTCCTCGACGCTCTCGACGAGATGCATGCCGCGCTCGACCTGACCCATCGTACCTTCGACTTCCGGATGGCCCTTGTGGCCGATCATCACGATGTCGACGCCGTCCTGGCGCATCTTCGCCACTTCGACGTGCACCTTCGTGACGAGCGGGCAGGTTGCGTCGTAAATGCGCAACCCGCGCACGTCGGCCTCGTCGCGCACGGCCTTCGACACGCCGTGCGCACTGAAGATCACGGTATTGCCGGCCGGCACTTCCTCGAGTTCCTCGACGAAGATCGCGCCTTTCTTCTTCAGATCCTCGACCACGTACTTGTTGTGGACGATTTCGTGACGAACGTAGATCGGCGCACCGTGCATCGCGATTGCGCGCTCGACGATCTCGATCGCGCGATCGACACCCGCGCAGAAACCGCGCGGCTGGGCCAGCAGGATTTCGGCGTCGGCTGCGACGGTCTGCCCGGACAGCGTATCGGTGGTGCTCATGATTACAGGATTCCGATGATTTTCACTTCGAACGTGAGCGCTTGGCCCGCGAGCGGATGATTGAAGTCGAACAGTGCCGAGGTCTCGCTGACTTCCTTCAGCACCCCCGCGTACCGGCCGCCGTCCGGCGCATTGAACTCGATCAGTTCGCCCGGCGTGAAATCGTCGCCGACCATCCCGTTCTCGCGCAGCGTCGACAGCGTGACGCGCTGGAGCATGTCGGGATTGCGGGGACCGAACCCCTGTTCGGGCGTTAGCTGAAAAGTCGAATGGTCGCCGACCCTGAGCCCGATCAGAATCTGTTCCAGCGACGGCGCCAGTTGCCCCGCGCCGAGCAGCAGCGTGGCCGGCTTGTCGGTGAAGGTGTTGACGATGTCGGCGCCGTCGGCCAGTGCCAGCCGGTAATGCAACGTGACGTGGGAACCGGGCTTCACTTCGGATAGATCGATGAGGCTCATGAATTACTCGTTCGGTCGGCGCCCGATACGGCCGAAAGGCCCGGCGCAAAGCCAATATTGTAAGTCACCTGAGCGCGCAAGGCGGAAAGTGCGACGACGTCGCGCACACCGCCCGCCGCCAATGGAGTTCGAGCATGCTGTCACCCTGCCTCACCCCGCCGCCCGTCGAATGCCGCGACACCGCCGATCTGCCTGCCGCTCCGCCCGGCCGCGGCCTCCCGATCCGCCGGCGCAAGCGCCGCCCGCGCGACTGGCGGCCCGAGCGGCCGCGCGAGCGATTGCTGGAGCGCGGGTCGGCCGCGCTGACCGACGACGAACTGATCGCCCTGCTGCTCGGCACCGGCAAGCCGGGGCACGACGTGTTCGTCACGGCCCGCGCGCTGGTCGGGCAGTTCAAGACGTTGCGCGGGCTGCTCGAGGCAACCGCCGACGATTTCGAGGCGCACCCCGGCATCGGCCCCGCGCGCTCCGCGCGGCTGGTTGCGGTCACCGAGATCGCGCGGCGCGTGCTGAAGGAGAAAGCGCGCGAGAAGAGGCTGATCGATTCGCCCGGCGCGGTCGAGGACTATCTGCGGATGAAGATCGGTGCGCGCCCGCACGAAGTGTTCGCCGCGGTCTACCTCGACGCGCGCCATGGCCTGATCGACACCGAGGAAATCACGCGCGGCTCGCTGACGCGCATGGCCGTCTACCCGCGCGAGATCGTGCGCCGCGCGATGGTGCACAACGCCGCGGCGCTGATCGTCGCGCACAACCATCCGTCCGGCGCGGTACAGCCGAGCGCGGAGGATCGGCGCCTGACCCGCGTGCTGCACGACGCGCTCGCGCTCGTCGACGTTCAGCTGCTCGATCACGTCGTCATCGGCACCAGTGATACTTTTTCGTTCGCACGGGCCGGTTGGCTGTAGACTGTGCCGTTGCGGCCCGCCTAAGGGCGCCGCAACGGCGATGCGAAATTAGGTTTGATTTTTCTGAACTTTTTCTGCTAGAATCGCCGTCTGTCTTTTTTCCAACCAGTTCTAGCCATCGAAGGGCCTTGTCTGTAAGGGCTTCGGCGTTCTGAGTGCAGCCATGGATCACGTGGCGGTACGATGGAACCTTCATCGGCGATCGAACCCCGAATTTAGCGTATTAGGAGTGCTCTCATGGCACGCGTATGCCAAGTAACTGGGAAAGCGCCGATGAGCGGCAACAACGTTTCCCACGCCAACAACAAGACGAAGCGCCGCTTCCTGCCGAACCTGCAAAACCGCCGGTTCTGGGTGGAGAGCGAAAACCGCTGGGTGCGCCTGCGCGTCTCGAACGCCGGCCTGCGCCTGATCGACAAGAACGGCATCGATTCCGTGCTCGCTGACCTGCGCGCACGCGGCGAAGCCTAAGCCCAAGGAGCACAATCATGGCAAAAGGCGCACGCGACAAGATCAAGCTCGAGTCGACCGCTGGTACGGGTCACTTCTACACGACCACGAAGAACAAGCGCAACATGCCGGAAAAGATGGCGATCAAGAAGTTCGATCCCGTCGTCCGCAAGCATGTGGAATACAAAGAAACCAAGATCAAGTAATCTCCGGTTTCTGCCAGCCTGACGGCGACCGAAAAGCCCCGCACATGCGGGGCTTTTTGTTTTGCGCGCACGCTCCGGCGCGACGCGGTATGCTCTCCCCTTTCCGCGGCTGCGGCCGCCGGAACGCACAAGATCAAAAGCGTAACGATGGAGATGCAGCATGAAATTCGACGTGGCGATCGTCGGCAGCGGCCTGGCAGGGCTGTCGGTCGCACTCAACCTGGCCAGCACGCGACGTGTCGCGCTGATCGCGAAACGTTCGATGATGGAGGGGGCAAGCGATAACGCGCAAGGCGGCATCGCGGCCGTCCTCGATTCGGCGGACAGCATCGAGAACCACGTCGACGACACGCTGGTCGCCGGCGGCGGGCTGTGCGACGAAGGCGCGACGCGCTACATCGTCGAGCACGGCCGCGAAGCGATCGAATGGCTGATCTCCCAGGGCGTGCCGTTCACGAAGGACGACGCAGCCGAGCTCGGCTTCCACCTCACGCGCGAAGGCGGTCACAGCCACCGCCGGATCATCCACGCGGCCGACGCGACCGGCCACGCGGTGCTCGCGACGCTGTCGGCGCGGGCGCGCCAGCATCCGAACATTACGTTCTTCGAAAACCACCACGCGATCGACCTGATCACGTCGGACCGCCTCGGCCTGCCCGGCCGCCGCTGTCACGGCCTGTATGCGCTCGACGTCGACAACGACCGCACGATCACGATCGAGGCGCCGCATACGGTGCTCGCGACCGGCGGCGCCGGCAAGGTCTACCTGTACACGACGAACCCCGACACCGCGACCGGCGACGGCATCGCGATGGCGTGGCGCGCGGGCTGCCGCGTGTCCAACATGGAATTCATCCAGTTCCACCCGACCTGCCTGTTCCATCCCTATGCAAAGTCGTTCCTGATCTCGGAAGCCGTGCGCGGCGAAGGCGGCCTGCTGAAGCTGCCCGACGGTACGCGCTTCATGCCCGCGCACGATCCGCGCGCCGAACTCGCACCGCGCGACATCGTCGCACGCGCGATCGACTTCGAGATCAAGAAGCGCGGGATCGACTGCGTGTATCTCGACATCAGCCACCAGCCGGAAGCATTCCTGCGCGAGCACTTCCCGACGATCCACGCGCGCTGCCTCGAATTCGGCATCGATATCGCGAAGCAGCCGATTCCCGTCGTGCCGGCCGCCCACTACACGTGCGGCGGCGTCGTCACCGATCTCGCGGGGCGCACCGATCTCGCGGGCCTGTATGCGGTCGGCGAAACGTCGTACACCGGGCTCCACGGTGCGAACCGGCTCGCGAGCAACTCGCTGCTCGAATGTCTCGTGATCGGCCGCGCGGCGGCCGAGGCGATCGAGGCGGCCGGCTTCGATGCCGAAACGCCTGCCACGCTGCCCGCGTGGGACGAAAGCCGCGTGTCGGATGCGGACGAGGAAGTCGTCGTTGCGCACAACTGGGACGAGCTGCGCCGCCTGATGTGGAACTACGTCGGCATCGTGCGTACCGACAAGCGTCTCGAACGCGCGAAGCACCGGCTGTCGCTGCTGCGCGACGAGATCCAGGAGTACTACGCGAACTTCCGCGTGACGCGCGACCTGCTCGAACTGCGCAATCTCGTCGACGTGGCGACACTGATCGTGAAAAGCGCGTACTCGCGCCGCGAAAGCCGCGGGCTGCACTACAGCCGCGACTGGCCGCACACGCTGCCGAAGGCGCTGCCGAGCGTGCTCACGCCCCGCTCGCGCCGCTGACCGCCACACCGTTCCCGGCTGCGGCCCACGAAAAAAGCCGCTGGCGTTTGCGCGCCAGCGGCTTTTTTTGTCAGACGGTATGTCGCGCGGTCAGTCAACGATACGCATCGAATAGTCCGTCGCGCGCACGTCCTTCGTCAGCGCGCCGATCGAGATACGGTCGACACCCGTTTCCGCGAACGCACGCACCGTATCGAAATTGACGCCGCCCGACACTTCGAGCACAGCCTTGCCGTTCGCGACACGCACCGCTTCACGCATCATGTCGAGCGTGAAGTTGTCGAGCAGCACCGACTGCGCGCGATGCGCGAGCGCCGTATCGAGTTGCGCGAGCGTCTCGACTTCGACCTGCACGGGCACGCCCGACTCCAGCGCGAACGCCGCGTCGAGTGCCTCGCCGACACCGCCTGCCGCTGCGATGTGGTTCTCCTTGATCAGGATGCCGTCATACAGCGCGAGACGCTGGTTCTCGCCGCCGCCGACACGCACAGCGTATTTCTGCGCGAGCCGCAGGCCCGGCAGCGTCTTGCGCGTGTCGAGGATCTTCGCGCGCGTGCCTTCGACGCGCTCGACGTAACGACGCGTCGCAGTCGCGACACCCGACAGCAATTGCAGGAAGTTCAGTCCGTTGCGCTCGGCCGTCAGCAGTGCACGCGCCGGCCCTTCGAGTTCGCAGACGGTCGAATCGGGCGTCATCCGGTCGCCTTCGCGATAGCGCCATTGCACGACGATCGCCGGATCGATTCGTGCAATCACGGCCTCGAACCACGGTACACCGCACAGCACGGCGTCCTCGCGCACGATGATGCGCGCCCGGCGACGCCCGTCGGCCGGCACGAGCCGCCCGGTCTGGTCGCCCGCGCCGACGTCTTCCGCGATCGCATCGGCCACGTTGCGCGCGATCGCATCGTCGAATGCCGCGCCGTATTGCTCGCGGACGACGTCGAACAGCGGGGATACGGCTGCGTTCGTCATGCAGCCCCCACGTTCGCAAACAGTTGCTGGTCGCGCTGCAGATCGCCGCTCGCCTGCACGCGCTTCTTGTGCGCCGCTGCGAAATCGAGCATCCGGTCGATCGGCAGACGTGCACGCTCGCCGATCGCGGGATCGACGAAGATCTCGTTGTGACCGCGTTCGAGCACGTCGGCGAGGTTCGCGAGGCCGTTCATCGCCATCCACGGGCAATGTGCGCAGCTCTTGCAGGTTGCGCTGTTGCCGGCCGTCGGTGCGGCGATGAAGGTCTTGCCGGGCGCCGCAAGCTGCATCTTGTGCAGGATGCCGAGATCGGTCGCGACGATGAAGCGCGTCGCGTCGAACTTCACGGCTGCGTCGATCAATTGCGTCGTCGAGCCTACGACGTCCGCCTGTGCGACGACATTTTCCGGCGATTCGGGGTGGACGAGCACCTTCGCGTCCGGATACTCGGCGCGCAGCAGGTCGAGTTCGATGCCCTTGAACTCGTCGTGGACGAGGCACGAGCCTTGCCACAACAGCATGTCCGCGCCGGTTTTCTTCTGGATGTAGCTGCCGAGATGGCGATCCGGTGCCCAGATGATCTTCTCGCCGCGCGCATGCAGGTCGGACACGATCTCGAGGCCGATCGACGACGTGACCATCCAGTCCGCGCGCGCCTTCACGGCGGCGCTGGTATTCGCGTAGACGACGACGGTACGGTCGGGATGCGCATCGCAGAACGCCGAGAATTCGTCGGCCGGGCAGCCGAGGTCGAGCGAGCAGGTCGCATCGAGGTCGGGCATCAGGATCCGCTTGTTCGGGCTCAGGATCTTCGCGGTTTCGCCCATGAAGCGCACGCCGGCGACGACCAGCGTCTGCGCGTCGTGATCGCGGCCGAAGCGGGCCATTTCGAGCGAGTCGGCGACACAGCCGCCCGTTTCGTCGGCCAGTTCCTGCAATTCGGCGTCGACGTAGTAGTGCGCGACCAGGACGGCCTTTTCACGCACGAGCAGCGCCTTGATACGTGCCTTCAGTGCAGCGCGCTCTTCGGCGGACGGTGCGTCGGGCACCTTGGCCCATGCCTGCCCCACGCCGCACACGGTCCCTGCTGCGACGGGCCGATCGTATTCGACGGGTTTGATCGTCGATTGCATCTCCATATCTCCTGTCGATCCAAGTTAGCGCTTTAGCGCTTACTTGGATCCCATGCTTCGCGGTCGATCCAAGTTAGCGCTTTGGCGCTTACTTCGATCCATGCTTCGCAGTCGATCCAAGTTAGTGCTTTAGCGCTTACTTCGATCCATGCTTCGCGGTCGATCCAAGTTAGTGCTTTGGCGCTTACTTCGATCCATGCTTCGCGGTCGACCAGCATCAGCGCCTTGGCGCCCCCTCCGGCCTCACCCCTGTGCTCGCCCCGGGGCAACCATTCGCCGCTGCCCCAAGCCTCATACAAATCCGGCCCTGCCGATCACCTTCAAAAACCGGAAGCCCAAATAAAAAACCCCGCCAACGCGGGGTTTTTGACGTCCTTAGATTCTAATCGATTTCGAATCAGGCGTAGCGGCGCAGGCGCGTCGCGAATTCCTGCAGCGCCTTGATGCCGCTTTGTTCTGCGCGATGGCACCAATCCTGCAATTGTGCGAGAAGCTGTTCGCGCGACGCGGTCGAACGATCCCAGATCGCGGCCAGATCCTGGCGGAGCTGGAAGTACGTGTGCAGCTTCTGGCTGTTCGCGAAGATTTCCGGCAGCAGCTTCTTCTGCGGCTCGTCGAGGCCGTCGGCATCCTTGTGGAACCACTTGCGCGCACCGCGCATCAGCTGGTACTTCTCGCCGCCGATTTCCTTCAGGTGCGCGAGCTCCTGGCGGTATGCGCGCTTCACGGCCTTGCCGTAGCGCGCCATCACTTCGTAGCGGTTCGACAGCACGGCCTGCAGCGTTTCCTGGTCGAGCACCGTCTTCGGCTTGTTCAGACGCGGCGTCGGTGCGACCTTCTTCACCTTCGCGAGACCGAATGCCGACATGATGCGGATGTACATCCAGCCGATGTCGAACTCGTACCACTTGTTCGACAGCTTCGCCGACGTCGCGAACGTGTGGTGGTTGTTGTGCAGCTCTTCGCCGCCGATCACGATGCCCCACGGGAACAGGTTCGTGCTCGCGTCGGCCGAGTTGAAGTTGCGATAACCCCAGAAGTGACCGAAGCCGTTGACGACGCCAGCCGCCCAGAACGGAATCCAGACCATCTGCACGGCCCAGACGGTCAGGCCGAGCACGCCGAACAGCGCGACGTCGATCACCATCATCAGGCTCACGCCGAGGATCGGGTACTTCGAGTAGATGTTGCGTTCGATCCAGTCGTTCGGCGTGCCGTGGCTGAACTTGCGCATCGTCTCTTCATTCTTCGCTTCCGCGCGGTACAGCTCGGCGCCCTCAAGGAACACCTTCCAGATGCCGCGCGTCTGCGGGCTGTGCGGATCTTCCTCGGTCTCGCACTTCGCATGGTGCTTGCGGTGAATCGCGGCCCACTGGCCCGTCAGCATGCCGGTCGTCATCCACAGCCAGAGGCGGAAGAAGTGGCTCGCGATCGGATGCAGCTCGAGTGCGCGATGCGCCTGGCAGCGGTGCAGGTAGACCGTCACGCCGATAATCGTGACGTGCGTGACGGCGAGCGCGAACAGCGCGACCTGCCACCACGAAAAATGCAGGAGCCCGTGGGAAAGAAAATCGAGCAGGGAATTCAACAAGGCAGTTACCCGTGATGAGAGCGACGCCGGCCCGCGCCAAGCGTCAGAAAAATGAAAGCATACCGCGTGTAGACCAGAATTTTACTTCAACCGTTCCAAGTCTTTGTAAAAAATGAACATTTTCTTGCCCTGACGCAACAGGCGCAGTCCATGGGCGGACTTGGAACGGCGCGCGATCCGGTTCCGACCGCGGGGCCGATACATTTGGCGACCGGCTTGCGCTACGCAGCCGGCGCCCGCCCGTCCGCCGCGCCGTTGCCGGCCGCCACGCCGGCGGCAGAAAAGCCGTCGGGCAGCCCCACGACCCGCACTTCGCGCTGCGGGAACGGGATCGAAATCCCGTGCTCGCTGAACAGCCGCCAGATATTGCGGTTCACGGTCGAACGCACGCCGGACGTGCCTTTCGCCGAATCCTCGATCCAGAAACCGAGCTCCAGGTCGATCCCGTCCGCACCGAAACTCACCAGATACGGGGTCGGAGCCGGCTCCGCCAGCACGCGCGGCACATCCCTGGCCGCATCGGCGAGCAACACGAGCGCGTGCTCGACATCGCTGGTGTACGCGACCTGCACCGCAACCTTCGCGTAGCCGCGCGTCAGGTACGACGACTGGTTCTGCACGACGTCGGTGATCAGCTTCTCGTTCGGAATCAGCGTCTCGTTGCCGTCGAGGCCGCGCACGACCGTGTAGCGCGTGCGAATCTGCGTGACGACGCCCTGCAGCCCGCCGACGCTGATCGCGTCGCCGAGCCGCAGCGAGCGGTCGAGCAGGATGATGAAGCCCGACACGTAGTTGCTGGCGATCTTCTGCAGCCCGAAACCGAGGCCGACACCCACCGCGCCGCCGAACACGCCGAGCACCGTCACGTCGATGCCGACCAGCGACAGCCCGATCAGGATCGCCGCGAATACCAGCAGCGCGCGGCCGACCCGCGACAGCACGACCTTCAGGTTCGCGTCGAGCGTGCTTGCGCGCGTGAGGCGATCCTCGAGCACCGAGCCCAGCCACATCGCGACCATCAGCGTCACGCATACCCACAGCGCGCCGGAAATCACCGACAGCAGCGTGAGGTGCGCGTTGGCGACGCGGAACTGCACGCTGTCGAGCCAGCCCAGCACGTCGCGCTGAATGCCCAGCACGGTCAGCACCATCGCGGCCCACACGACGGTCGACACGATCTTCTCGACGATCGACAGCCACGCATGCGTGTGGCCGTCGCGCGCGAACACGCGCCGCGCAAAAAAGAACAGCACGTAGATCAGCCCGATGCCGAACAGCGGCACGAGCGCCAGCGACAGCAGCGACGTCGACATGAACGGGTCGAACGCGAGCTGCGCGGCGCCGACGAAGACGCTGCCGAACAACGGGAACAGCGCGCGCTTCAGGCTTTGCGCGCCCGCGCCGGGTGCGCGGCCGGCCGCCCGGCGGCGTGCATCGATGCGGCCGTGCACGAAGCGCGCGGTCACCCATGCGAAACACAGCGCGCCGACGAGGATCGCCGCCTGCCAGATCATCACCGGCTGGTGGAAGTCGCGAATGACCGATTCCAGCCGATGCGACAGCAGGCGGCTCTGCAGATTTTCCATCGTCAGTCCGGGCGGTCGTTACTGCGCAGCGCGCCGTTCGAGGACGGCGGCGAAGAAACCGTCGGTTGCGTGACGGTGCGGCCACAACGACAGGTAGTCGCCGGTCTCGAGCGCGATGCGCTGGTCATCCAGCACCTTCTGCGCCGGCACCAGCACGAACTCGGGATGGTCGGCCAGGAACTGCTCGACGATGCGTTCGTTCTCGGCGTCGAGCACGCTGCAGGTAGCGTAGACGAGCCGGCCGCCCTTCTTCACCAGGCGCGCGGCGCTCGCGAGGATCGACGCCTGCTTCGGCGTGAGTTCATCGATCGCGGTGCGCGTCTGGCGCCACTTCAGGTCCGGATTGCGGCGCAGCGTGCCGAGGCCGCTGCACGGCGCGTCGACCAGCACGCGGTCGATCTTGCCGGCGAGCCGCTTGATCTTCGCATCGTGCTCGCTGTCGATCAGCACCGGGTTCACGTTCGACAGCCCGCTGCGTGCGAGGCGCGGCTTCAGCTTCGCGAGGCGCTTCTCCGACACGTCGAACGCATAGAGGCGTCCGGTCGAGCGCATCATCGCGCCCAGCGCGAGCGTCTTGCCGCCCGCGCCCGCGCAGAAATCGACAACCATCTCGCCGCGGCGCGGCGCGACCAGCGAACACAGCAGCTGGCTGCCTTCGTCCTGCACCTCGATCGCGCCTTCCTCGAACAGCTTCAGGCGCGTCAGCGCCGGCTTGCCGACCACGCGCACGCCGAACGGTGCGAACGGCGTCGCGCCCGCGTCGATGCCGCTCGCGCGCAGCCCGTCGATGACCTGGTCGCGGCTCGCCTTCTGCGCGTTGGCGCGCAAGTCGAGCGGCGCCGGATAGTTCAGCGCGGCGGCAAGCTGCGCGAGCTCGTCGGCGTCGAAACGGGCCGACAGCGCCTGGTGAATCCAGTCGGGCAGGTTCGTGCGAATGCGCACGGGCAGGCTCGCCGGGTCGATTTTCGACACGTGCTCGAGCCAGGCCGACTCGGTGTCCGACAGGAACGGCTTCAGCGCATTGCGGCCGACCGTCTGCATCAGGCCGAGCAGCGTGAGGCGTCGTGCCGGCGTACCGGTGCCGCTCTCGGCGAGGTGCGAAAACTCCATTTTCCGGCGCAGCACCGCGAACACCGCCTCGGCGATCACGCCGCGCTCCGCGTGCCCGAGCTTCGGGTGCGCGCGGAAGAACCGGCTCGTCGTCGCGTCGGCGGGGCCGGCGAACTTCAGCACCTCGGCCAGCAAAGTCTCGGTCTGGCCGATCAGGAATCCGTGCAGCTTCATACGCCCTCACTCGTTTCGGTATGCGGTTGATCCGCGAAAATCCAGCGCGCCTCTTCCGGCGCCACCACTGCGCGGCCGTTCTCGAGGCGCAAACGGCCCTCGATGAACCAGCGCACCGCGCGCGGATACAGCACATGCTCGACCGCCAGCACGCGCTGCGCGAGCGCCGCCGCGTCGTCGCCCGCGCGCACGGGCACCGCGCCCTGCGCGACGATCGCGCCGCTGTCGAGCTCGGGGATGACGAAATGGACGCTCGCGCCATGCAGCGCGACACCCGCGTCGAGCGCCTGCTGATGCGTGTGGATGCCCTTGAAGCTCGGCAGCAGCGACGGATGGATGTTCAGCAACCGGCCTTCGTATCGTCTGACGAATGCGGGCGTGAGGATGCGCATGAAGCCGGCGAGGACGACAAGATCGGGCGCGAACCGGTCGATCTCGGCGGCGAGCGCCGCGTCGAAGCTGTCGCGGCCGTCGAACGAGCGGTGGTCGACCACCGCCGTCGCCACCCCGTGCGACGCGGCAAAAGCCAGTCCGGCCGCGTCGGGCCGGTTGGCGATCACGGCGGCAATCTCGGCCGGCCAGCGTTCCTGCGCGCACGCGCGGACGATGGCCTCCATGTTGCTGCCGCGACCGGAAATCAGGATCACGAGTTTTTTCATCCGCGAATTTTACCATTCGCCCCCGCCTTTCCCGCCTTCTCGGCCGCCGGCCCGCCCGAACGTTTATAATCTTCTGCTTTGCGGCATCCCACCGCCCATTCCCCGACGCTGCATCCGCTATCGTGAAAGTCTTCCGCGGCCTGCCCAACGCCGAGAGCCGCGCCCCGTGCGCGCTGACGATCGGCAACTTCGACGGTGTCCATCGCGGCCACCAGGCCCTGCTCGCGCGCGTGCGCGCGGCAGCGGACGCGCGCGGCCTGCCCGTGTGCGTGATGACGTTCGAGCCGCACCCGCGAGAATTCTTCAATCCCGCCGGCGCGCCGCCGCGCATCGCGATGCTGCGCGACAAGCTCGAGGCGCTGCGCGACCACGGTGTCGACCGCGTCGTCGTCGAGCACTTCAATCACACGTTCGCGAGCCAGTCGCCGCAGGCGTTCGTCGAACGCACGCTGGTCGGCGGGCTGCACACGCGCTGGATGATGGTCGGCGACGATTTCTGCTACGGCGCGAAGCGCGCGGGCACCTTCGACACGCTGAAGGCAGCTGGCGAACAGTACGGCTTCGAGGTCGAGCAAATGGGTACGGTCGCGGGCAGCGACGGCACGCGCATCTCCAGCTCGGGCGTGCGCGCCGCGCTCGCCGCGGGCGATCTCGACGCGGCCGCGCAGGCGCTCGGCCACGGCTATGCGATCAGCGGCCACGTCGCGCACGGGCTGAAGCTCGGCCGCGACCTCGGCTTCCCGACGCTGAACCTCCCGATCGCGCACAAGCGTCCGGCGCTCGCGGGCATCTTCGTCGTGCAGGTGCACGGCCTCGGCCCCACCCCGCTGCCGGGCGTCGCGAGCCTCGGGCTGCGCCCGACCGTCGACGATTCCGGCCGCGTGCTGCTCGAGGTCCACCTGCTCGACTGGCACGGCGACGCGTACGGCAAACTCATCCGCGTCGAATTCCTGAAGAAGCTGCGCGACGAGGCGAAATTCGACGATCTCGAGGCGCTGTCGCGCGCGATCGCGCTGGACGTCGCGAATGCGCGCGCGTACTTCATCGAGCGCGACCGTGCGCCGGGCAGCCGCGCCACGGGCTTCTCGACGTCGGCCACCGACCGAATTAGCTGATCCGGACGGCGGCGCCTGGCGCCGCACCCTCGCGCCGCTCACTCGCGCGCATCCCCGATTCACGACGCTCGCGCGTCTCCCGATTTAGATAGCGATCCCATCATGAGCAACAAGAAAGCCGATTCGAAACCGCAGGCCAAGTATCCGGTCAACCTGCTCGACACGCCGTTCCCGATGCGCGGCGACCTGCCCAAGCGCGAGCCGCAGTGGGTCAAGGAATGGGAAGAGCGCGGCCTCTACGAGAAGATCCGCGCGGCCAGAAAGGGCCGGCCGAAGTTCATCCTGCACGACGGCCCGCCGTATGCGAACGGCGACATCCACCTCGGCCACGCCGTCAACAAGATCCTGAAGGACATCGTCGTCAAGTCGCGCAACATGGCCGGCTTCGACGCGCCGTACGTGCCCGGCTGGGATTGCCACGGGATGCCGATCGAGATCCAGATCGAGAAGCAGTTCGGCAAGTCGCTGCCGGCGGCCGAAGTGATGAGCAAGGCGCGCGCGTACGCGACCGAGCAGATCGAGAAGCAGAAGGTCGGCTTCAAGCGTCTCGGCGTGCTCGGCGACTGGGCCAATCCGTACAAGACGATGAACTTCGTCAACGAGGCGGAAGAGATCCGCGCGCTCGGCAAGATCATCGAAAAGGGCTACGTGTATCGCGGGCTGAAGCCGGTGAACTGGTGCTTCGACTGCGGCTCGGCGCTCGCGGAAGCGGAAGTCGAGTACAAGGACCGCACCGACCCGACGATCGACGTGATGTTCGCGTTCGCGGAACCGGAAAAGACCGCGCAGGCGTTCGGCCTGCCGGCGCTGCCGCGCGCCGAGGGCGGCATCGTGATCTGGACCACCACGCCGTGGACGATCCCCGCGAACCAGGCGCTGAACCTCCATCCGGAAATCGTCTACGCGCTGGTCGACACCGAGCGCGGGCTGCTGATCATCGCGGAAGAACGTGTCGAAGCCTGCATGACCGACTTCAAGCTGACCGGCCGCGTCGTCGCGACCGCGCCGGGCGTGAAGCTCGCGAACCTGCGCTTCCACCACCCGCTCGCATCGGCCCACCCCGGCTACAAGCGCACCGCGCCCGTCTACCTCGGCGACTACGTGACGACCGACACCGGTACCGGCGTCGTGCACTCGTCGCCCGCGTACGGCATCGAGGACTTCCAGTCGTGCAAGGCGCACGGGATGACCGACTCGGACATCATCAACCCGGTGATGGGCGACGGTCGTTACATCGAATCGCTGCCGCTGTTCGGCGGCCTGTCGATCTGGGACGCGAACCCGAAGGTCGTCGACGCGCTGCGCGAGGCCGGCTCGCTGCTGCGCAGCGAGCACTACAAGCACAGCTACATGCACTGCTGGCGTCACAAGACGGCGATCATTTACCGCGCGACGTCGCAGTGGTTCGCCGGCATGGACGTGACGCCGCGCGACGGCGGCAAGACGCTGCGCGAAACCGCGCTCGAAGGCATCGACGCCACCGCGTTCTACCCGTCGTGGGGCAAGCAGCGCCTGTTCAGCATGATCGCGAACCGTCCCGACTGGACGCTGTCGCGCCAGCGCCAATGGGGCGTGCCGATGGCGTTCTTCGTGCACAAGGAAACCGGCGAGCTGCACCCGCGCACGCTCGAGCTGCTCGAGGAAGTCGCGAAGCGCGTCGAGCAGTCGGGTATCGAGGCCTGGCAGACGCTCGACCCGCGCGAGCTGATCGGCGACGACGCGAACCTGTACGAAAAGAACCGCGACACGCTCGACGTGTGGTTCGACTCGGGCACGACGCACTGGCACGTGCTGCGCGGCTCGCACAAGGATCAGCTGCAGTTCCCGGCCGACCTCTACCTCGAAGGCTCGGACCAGCACCGCGGCTGGTTCCACTCGTCGCTCTTGACCGCATCGATGATCGACGGCCGCGCGCCGTACAAGGGCCTGCTCACGCACGGCTTCACGGTCGACGGCGAAGGCCGCAAGATGAGCAAGTCGCTCGGCAACGGCATCGATCCGCATGAAGTCGCGAACCGCCTCGGCGCGGAAATCATCCGCCTGTGGATCGCATCGACCGACTATTCGGGCGAGCTCGCGATCTCCGAGGAAATCCTGAAGCGCGTGACCGAAGGCTACCGCCGCATCCGCAACACGCTGCGCTTCCTGCTCGCGAACCTGTCGGACTTCGACTTCGCGCAGCACGCGGTGCCCGTCGACGAATGGCTCGAGATCGACCGTTATGCGGTCGCGTTCTCGCAGCAACTGCAGACGGAACTGCTCGGCCACTACGAGAAGTACGAATTCCACCCGGTCGTCGCGAAGCTGCAGACGTACTGCTCGGAAGATCTCGGCGGCTTCTACCTCGACGTGCTGAAGGACCGCCTGTACACGAGCGCGGCCGATTCGCGCGCGCGCCGCTCCGCGCAGACCGCGCTGTACCACCTCACGCACGGCCTGCTGCGCGTGCTCGCGCCGTTCCTGTCGTTCACGGCGGAAGAAGCGTGGAAGGTGTTCCAGCCGGCCAGCGACACGATCTTCACGGAAACCTACTACGCGTATCCGGAAGTCGCCGGCTCGGCCGCGCTGATCGAGAAGTGGGCGCTGCTGCGCGATGTGCGCGGCAACGTGACGAAGGCGCTCGAGGAAGCGCGCACCGCGAACCGCATCGGTTCGTCGCTGCAGGCCGAAGTCGCCGTGCATGCGAGCGGCGCACGCTACGACGCGCTCACGAGCCTCGGCGATGATCTCAAGTTCGTGCTGATCACGTCGGCCGCGACGGTCGTCAAGGTCGACGACGAAGCGCAGGAAAGCGTCGACGTCGCAGCGTCGAAGTACCAGAAGTGCGAACGCTGCTGGCACTACCGCGAAGATGTCGGCGCGCACGCCGATCACCCGACGCTGTGCGGCCGCTGCTTCTCCAACCTGTTCGAAAACGGCGAAATCCGGAGCGCTGCTTGAATATGGCGAAAACCCTCTCGAAACCGGCCAGCGGCGCGCTTGCGCCCTGGCTCGGCATTTCGCTGATCGTGATCCTGTTCGACCAGCTGTCGAAGATCGCGATCCTGAAAACGTTCGTGTACGGCGCGCAGCATGCGCTGACGTCGTTCTTCAACCTCGTGCTGGTGTACAACCGCGGCGCCGCGTTCGGCTTCCTGTCGACCGCGAGCGGCTGGCAGCGCTGGGCGTTCACCGCGCTCGGCATCGGCGCGACGCTCGTGATCTGCTTCCTGCTGAAGCGCCACGGCCACCAGCGGCTGTTCAGCGTGTCGCTCGCGCTGATCCTCGGCGGCGCGCTCGGCAACGTGATCGACCGGCTCGTCTACGGCCACGTGATCGACTTCCTCGATTTCCACCTCGGCGCCTGGCACTTCCCGGCGTTCAACCTCGCCGATTCCGCGATCACGATCGGCGCGGTGCTGCTGATCTACGACGAACTGCGTCGCGTGCGCGGCTCGCGCTAAGCGCGCATACTCGGCGTCGACGGCCGGCTTCGCGCCGGCCGTTCCGTTCGACCCTTGGAGGCCTGAGTTGGCACAAGCAGAACTCGCAGGAAAACACCTCGTTCTCGGCCTGACGGGCGGCATCGCCTGCTACAAGATCGCCGAGCTCACGCGGCTGCTCGTGAAGGCAGGCGCGACCGTGCAGGTCGCGATGACCGAAGCCGCCACCCAGTTCATCACGCCCGTCACGATGCAGGCGCTGTCGGGCCGGCCCGTCTATACGAGCCAGTGGGACGCGCGCATCGACAACAACATGGCGCACATCGACCTGTCGCGCGAAGCCGACGCGATCGTGATCGCGCCCGCGTCGACGGATTTCCTCGCGAAGCTCGCGCACGGGTTCGCGGACGACCTGCTGTCGACGCTGTGCGTCGCGCGCGATTGCCCACTGCTCGTCGTCCCCGCGATGAACCGCCAGATGTGGCAGAACCCGGCCACGCAACGCAACGCCGCGCAACTGCGCGCGGACGGCGTGTCGGTGCTCGGCCCGGATTCGGGTGCGCAGGCGTGCGGCGAAGTCGGCGACGGCCGCATGCTCGAGCCCGAGGCGATCTATGAAGCGATCGTCGCGCACTTCGCGCCGAAGGTGCTCGCGCACCGGCGCGTGCTGATCACGGCCGGCCCGACGTTCGAACCGCTCGACCCGGTACGCGGCCTCACGAACCGCTCGAGCGGCAAGATGGGCTTCGCGCTCGCGCGCGCCGCGCAGCAGGCCGGCGCCGACGTGCATCTCGTCGCGGGGCCGGTCGCGCTCGACACGCCGTGGGGCGTCTACCGGCAGGACGTGCAGACGGCCCAGCAGATGTACGACGCGGTGATGCATGCCGTGAACGACGCCGACATCTTCATCGCGGTGGCCGCGGTCGCCGACTGGCGCGTCGCCCAGCCGGCCGAGCACAAGATGAAGAAGACGGCCGACCGCAAGATGCCCGCACTCGCGTTCGTCGAGAACCCGGACATCCTCGCGTCCGTCGCGGCGCTGCCCGATCCGCCGTACTGCGTCGGGTTCGCAGCCGAAAGCGGCGACCTCGACGTGCACGGCGACGAGAAGCGCAAACGCAAGAACGTGCCGCTGCTCGTCGGCAACCTCGGCCCGCTGACGTTCGGCCGCGACGACAACGAAGTCGTGCTGTTCGAGGCCACCGGCCTCACGCGCCTGCCGCGCGCACCGAAAGACGAACTCGCGCACACGCTCGTCGCGGAAATCGCGAAACGCCTACCCGACAACCGCCTGATCTGATCTCCCGCGCGGCGGCCGCCGCCGCGCCCTTCCCGCCTCACCCGACGACCGCATGAAACTCGACCTGAAGATTCTCGACGCGCGCATGCGCGACTACCTGCCCGCCTACGCGACCACCGGCAGCGCGGGCCTCGACCTGCGTGCGTGCCTCGACGCGCCGGTGACGCTCCAGCCGGGCGAAACGACGCTCGTGCCGACGGGCCTCGCGATCCACCTCGCCGATCCGGGCTACGCAGCGCTGATCCTGCCGCGCTCGGGCCTCGGCCACAAGCACGGCATCGTGCTCGGCAACCTCGTCGGCCTGATCGATTCCGACTACCAGGGCCAGTTGATGGTCTCGACGTGGAACCGCGGCCAGACCGAGTTCGTGCTGAATCCGTTCGAACGGCTCGCCCAGCTCGTGATCGTGCCGGTCGTGCAGGCGCAGTTCAACATCGTCGACGACTTCGCGGAAAGCGATCGCGGCGAGGGCGGCTTCGGCAGCACCGGGCGGCACTGAACGGCGCAATGACAAAGGGGCCTCACGGCCCCTTTTTCCTTTCCGTCGGCGTCACTCTTCGACGGGTTGCGCGATCCGCGCGGGCGCGAGGTCGCGCTGCCGCGCCTGGGCGACGATCGCGTAGATCACCAGTGCGACCAGCACGCCGAGCAGCACCGCCGACGAACCAACCGTTCCGAGCGCGAGGCCACCCTTCGCAACCGGCTTCGTCAGCAGATCGCCGACCGTCGCACCGAACGGCCGCGTGAGCACGAACGCGGCCCAGAACAGCAGCACGCCCGAGATCCGCGTGAAATAGTGCGCAAGCACGATCGCCGCGAGCAACCCGCCGATCAGCAGCGCGCCGCCGCCGAAACCGAGCCCCGAGCTGTCCGCGAGGAAGTCGCCGAGCGCGGTGCCCAGCGTGTTCGAGAACAGGATCGCGATCCAGTACAGCAGCTCGACCTTGCGCGTGCGGATCAGGTCGACCGACAGCGATTCGCCGCTGAGGCGCCACACGGCGAAGATGGCCAGCAGGATCGCGACCAGGATCGACGAGCCGGCCGCATAGCCGAGGCCGAGCGTGCGATCCATGAAATCGGACATCGTCGTGCCGGCCGTGCTCGTCGCGACGATCACGGCCCAGTAGATCGCCGGGCGATAACGCGTCGTCCTGAGCTGCGCACCCAGCGTCACGAGAAAGAAACCGAACAGCAGGATCGAGCTCGCCGCATAGCCGACGTTCAGCGTCATCGACAACAGGTCGCCGCCGGTTTCGCCGAGTGTCGTCGCGCAGATCTTCATGATCCAGAACGCGAGCGTGATTTCGGGAAGTTTGTTCATTCGCACCCTTTTTTGCAGGAAAGCGGCGAGCCGGCGCATGCCGCGCCCGCCTTGCAGGCAGGATCGAATGTAGTCGCCGCGGGCTTAACGGAACCTTAGCGACCGGAAAAAACGGCGCGGGCGGCCGCGCCGGCACCGTCAACGAGCGTGTTCGTGCCGGTAATGCAGCGCGTACGCGAGCGTGAGCAGCACGACGAACACGACGCCGACCACCATCGTCATCCGGAATTCGCGCGTGAACGCGGTCGTGAACAGGATCGCCGCGACGAGCCCCGCACCGAGCAGGCTGCCGAACGGGTGCCCCCACATCCGGAACGCGAGCGCGGGGCCGCGATACCGCGAACGGAAGCGCAGGTGCGTGACGAAGATCATCAGCCACGTGAACAGCGCGCCGAACATCGCGATCGCCATCATCACCGTGAACGCGGTGTCGGGCGCGAGCGCGACCAGCACGGCCGCGACCGCGACGCCGCTGGTCGAGATCCACAGCGCCGCGCGCGGCACGCCGTTCGTGCCGAGCCGGCCGAACACCGCGGGCGCGAGCCGCGCGCGCGACAGGCTGAACATCATCCGCGTCGTCACGTAAAGCTGGCTGTTCATCGCCGACAGCGCCGCGATCAGCAACACGAAGTTGATCACGCCCGCCGCGTACGGCACGTGGGTCGCGGCCATCACCTTCACGAACGGGCTTTCGTCGGTGCCGGCCTGCGTCCACGGCACGATTGCGAGCATCAGCGACAGCGTCAGCAGATAGAACAGGACGAGCCGGAACACGGTCGAGCGGAATGCGCGCGTGACCGCGTGCTGCGGATCGCGTGCCTCGCCGGCCGCGATCGCGACGGCTTCGATGCTCATGTAGCTGAAGATCGCGACGATCACCGCGACCCAGGTGCCCCACGGCCCCTTCGGCATGAAGCCGCCGTGCGCGGTGTAGTTGGCGAAACCGATGCCGGATGCGACCGGCGCCGACCACACGAGATACGCGCCGAGCACGATGAACACGACGATCGCCGCGATCTTCAGCAGCGAGAATGCGTATTCGACCGTGCCGTACAGCGTGACGCTCGCGAGATTCACGGCGATCAGCAGCGCGGAGAAGCCGATCACCCAGTACCAGCCGGGCACGGCCGGGAACCAGTACTTCATGAACACGGCGATCGCGCTGATCTCGGTACCGATCGCGAACACCACCGCGAACCAGTACGCATAGCGCACCAGGAAGCCGGCGAGGGGGCCGACGTAGTGCTCGGCATACGCGCCGAACGAGCCGGCGGTCGGATGCGCGACCGTCATTTCCGCGAGCGCGCCCATCAGCAGCAGCGCGATCAGCGCGCCGATCGCATACGAGACCAGCACGCTCGGGCCGGCGAGCCCGATCGCGAACCCGCTGCCGAGGAACAGGCCCGTGCCGATCGCGCCGCCGATCGCGATCATCGCCATCTGCCCCGACGTCAGCGCATGGCGCAACCCTTGTTCGCGCGCGACGATGTTGTCGAACGACCGTTGTTGTTGTGTCACTGCCTTGCCACTCCCCTGCACCACCATTGCGCCGCCGGCGCCGGATAAAACGAAACGGCGCGGAGAACTTCCCGCGCCGTTCGCATGAACAACGAATTATCGCTTACTCGACTTCGACCGTCTCTTCGTTCGGCTTGTGCGGCGGATTCGCCAGCTTGTCGAACGACAACTGCACCTTGTCGTTTTCGTCGACATCGACCGTCACGTGGCCGCCGTTGACGAGCTTGCCGAACAGCAGCTCGTCGGCCAGCGCGCGCCGGATCGTGTCCTGGATCAGCCGCTGCATCGGCCGCGCGCCCATCAGCGGGTCGAAGCCGTGCTTCGCGAGATGCTTGCGCAACGCGTCGGTGAAGAGCGCGTCGACCTTCTTCTCGTGCAGCTGTTCCTCGAGCTGGATCAGGAACTTGTCGACCACGCGCATGATGATTTCCTCATCGAGCGAGCGGAAGCTGATGATCGAATCCAGGCGGTTGCGGAACTCCGGCGTGAACAGGCGCTTGATGTCGGTCATCTCGTCGCCCGTCTCGCGGCGCGTCGTGAAGCCGATCGTCGCCTTCTGCATCGACTCGGCGCCCGCGTTCGTCGTCATGATGATGATGACGTTGCGGAAATCCGCCTTGCGGCCGTTGTTGTCCGTCAGCGTGCCGTGGTCCATCACCTGCAGCAGCACGTTGAAGATGTCCGGATGCGCCTTCTCGATTTCGTCGAGCAGCAGCACGCAGTGCGGCTTCTTCGTGACGGCTTCGGTCAGCAAGCCGCCCTGGTCGAACCCGACGTAGCCCGGCGGCGCGCCGATCAGGCGGCTCACCGCGTGACGCTCCATGTATTCCGACATGTCGAAGCGGATCAGCTCGATGCCGAGCGTGAACGCGAGCTGGCGCGCCACTTCGGTCTTGCCGACACCCGTCGGGCCGGAGAACAGGAACGCGCCGATCGGCTTGTCCATCTTGCCGAGGCCCGCGCGTGCCATCTTGATCGAGGCCGCGAGCGCATCGATCGCCGGATCCTGGCCGAACACGACGCTCTTCAGGTCGCGGTCGAGCGTCTGCAGCTTGCTGCGATCGTCCTGCGACACGCTCTGCGGCGGCACGCGCGCGATCTTCGAGATGATTTCCTCGATCTCGCTCTTGCCGATCGTCTTCTTCTGCTTCGACTTCGGCAGGATGCGCTGGGCGGCGCCTGCCTCGTCGATCACGTCGATCGCCTTGTCCGGCAGGTGACGGTCGGTAATGAAGCGCGCCGACAGTTCGGCCGCGGCCGACAGTGCGCCCGACGAATACTTGACGCCGTGATGCTCCTCGAAGCGCGACTTCAGCCCGCGCAGGATCGCGACCGTCTGCTCGACGGTCGGCTCGCTCACGTCGACCTTCTGGAAGCGCCGCGACAGCGCCGCATCCTTCTCGAAGATGCCGCGATATTCGGTGAACGTGGTCGCGCCGATGCACTTGAGCGTGCCCGACGACAGCGCCGGCTTCAGCAGGTTCGACGCGTCGAGCGTGCCGCCCGACGCGGCGCCCGCGCCGATCAGCGTATGAATTTCGTCGATGAACAGGATCGCGTGCGGACGCTCCTTCAGCTCCTTCAGCACCGTCTTCAGACGTTGCTCGAAATCGCCGCGGTACTTGGTGCCGGCGAGCAGCGCGCCCATGTCGAGCGAATAGACCTGCGCGTTCGCGAGAATGTCCGGCACTTCGCCACGCGTGATGCGATAGGCGAGCCCTTCCGCGATCGCAGTCTTGCCGACGCCGGCCTCGCCGACGAGCAGCGGATTGTTCTTGCGGCGACGGCACAGCACCTGGACCACGCGCTCGACTTCGGGCTCGCGACCGATCAGCGGATCGATGCGGCCGTCCTTCGCCATCTGGTTCAGGTTCTGCGTGAATTGCGCGAGCGGCGTTTCCTTCTGCGCGTTCGCGTCTTCGCTTTCCGCGCTCGCGTCGGCCGACTTCGCGGCTTCGCCGCCGTTGGTCTTCGCGATGCCGTGCGAAATGAAGTTCACGACGTCCAGGCGCGTGACGCCCTGCTGCTGCAGGTAGTAGACGGCATGCGAATCCTTCTCGCCGAAGATCGCGACCAGCACGTTAGCACCGGTGACTTCCTTCTTGCCGTTCGACGTCGACTGGACGTGCATGATCGCGCGCTGGATCACGCGCTGGAAACCGAGCGTCGGCTGGGTATCGACATCGTCGGTACCCGGGACGGTAGGTGTGTTGTCGTGGATGAAATTGCGCAGGTTCTGACGCAAGTCCTCGATGTTGGCCGCGCACGCGCGCAACACCTCGGCTGCCGTCGGATTATCCAGCAGGGCCAGCAGCAAATGCTCGACCGTTATGAACTCATGGCGCGCCTGGCGTGCTTCCATGAACGCCATGTGCAGGCTGACTTCCAATTCCTGGGCAATCATGCTTCCTCCATCACGCACTGCAGCGGATGCCCGGCCTGCCGCGCATGGGTAACGACTTGCTCAACCTTGGTCGACGCGATGTCCCGCGTATAGACCCCACAAACCCCTCGCCCTTCGCGATGGACCTTCAGCATGATCTGCGTGGCCGTCTCGCGATCCTTCTTGAAATACTCCTGGACCACCATCACGACGAATTCCATCGGCGTGAAGTCGTCGTTCAGCAGCACCACCTTGTACATCGAAGGCGGCTTGAGCTTCTGCTGCTTGCGTTCCAGGACGGTGCTGTCCTGCTTGTCCGGGATAATCGCCATACACCCATTCTAAACAACTCGGACAGGCCCGCAATCCTGCCATTACCCGACCGACCGGCCGGCGCCCTCCCCGGAATCCCGGAACACGCAATCTTCTTCGTGCCATACGAAAGCCGGCTGCGGTGCCGGCTTTCACGCGTGGCGCGGAACACGAACCGTCAGGGGGAACCGCACCGGAACGTCGTGTCCGCATCCAGTATCCCACAAGCCGGGACGACTCGAACGCGTGTCACTCGAGCCTGGTATATGAGCCGATTATGCGGCTTTTCAAGTCCTCGCGCTTGGCCGCGTGCCGCCAAGCAAAGCCGGAAAAACCCTGAAAATGGGTTCTTTACAACGTCCCTCTAAACGTCTAAAAATTCCACTTGACACTCCAATAAAGAGCGCCAACAATCAAGCTGGCACTTTTTTCAATTTGCCGGTCGGCAAGTTGAAAGAGGCCGAGGTGAGCTTGTGAGGGGGGAACGGCTGCATTTTCCGGTCGTTTAGCTTTTCGAGCGTGCTCGTGGTAAGTAGCAGCGACTGTGTGACAGGGGAAGTAGGAAATGGCAACTGGTATCGTTAAGTGGTTCAACGACGCGAAGGGCTTCGGTTTCATCACTCCCGATGAGGGCGGTGAGGATCTGTTTGCGCACTTCTCGGCTATCACCATGAATGGCTTCAAGACGCTGAAGGAAGGCCAGAAGGTGAGCTTTGACGTCGTCCAAGGGCCGAAGGGCAAGCAAGCGTCGAACATCCAGGCCGTATAAGGCACCGGATATCAGACGAAGAAACCCGGCGCATTGCGCCGGGTTTCTTTTTTTTCGAGGCCGGCCAATCGATTATCGATTGGCCGGCCTTTTCGTTCAATCCCGATAATTGAACACGTATTGTCTTGTCACACACGCAGATCGGATACTCATCCGGCACGTGAAACATAATCGTCACTTCGTTACACGACCTTCAGCGTACCCATCATGCCGAGATCCTCGTGTTCGAGAATGTGGCAATGAAACATGCGCTCTCCGCGCATGTCTTGCGTGACGAGAATCGTCACGGTTTCGCCGCTGCGCACGTTCACGGTATCGCGCCATGCACGGAACGGTTCGCTCGTACGTGAACCGCCCGATGCCCGTTCGATCACCTGGAACTGCGTGCCGTGCAGGTGGAACGGGTGATCCATGTCAGTGCCGTTGCGGATCGTCCAGCGCTCGACGTCGCCAGCGCGGCTCGTCAGCGTTGCACGGTGCGGCGCGTAGGTGTCGCCGTTGATCGTGAAGCGCATGCCCGCCGGGCGGCCGTGCGCGCCCCCCTTCATCATCGCGTCCATATCCATCTCCTCGCCGAACGCGACCTCCTTGTGCGCAACCGGCTCGCCCAACGACGGCACCGCACGCAATGTCGTCGGCAGCACGCGCGCGGTGGCCGGCGAAAACGCGACGTCGGCCAGCGCCAGTGCCGGATCGGCCGGCAGGCTGCCGTGCCCGTCATCGTGCGACATCGACATCTTGCGGCGGTCGTATTCGGCCGCCTGCAGCACCGCGCGCGACGCGCGATCGCCGGCGCGCACCAGCAGCTCCGCACGTTCGCCCGGCGCGATCAGCAGCGACGTGACACGGCGCGGCGCGTCGAACAGCCCGCCGTCGGTGCCAGCGTGCTCGAATGCACGGCCGTCGTCGAACGCGACCCGCAAGTAGCGCGCGCTGCACGCATTCCACACGCGCCAGCGCTCGTCGCCCGCAACATCGATCCGCGGCCGGCGCGCGCCGTTGACCAGCACGAACTGGCCTTCGCGGCCGTTCATCCAGTCCATCATGTCGTTCGGTGCAATCGTGCCGTCGCGCGCAAGCTTCAGGTCCGACACGAACAGGTTGCGCTCGGGCCAGCCCGCCAGCGGATCGTCCGCGGCGCGCACGACGAACGGGCCGGCGAGCCCGCGAAACACCTGCTCGGCCGTCATCATGTGCGGGTGCGGGTGGTACCAGTAGGTACCGGCGCTCCCCTTCGGCAGCGTGAAGCGGTACACGCGCGACGCGCCGGGCGCGACGGGATCGGACGGGTTGCCGTCCTGGTCGGGCGGCACCGGCAGGCCGTGCCAGTGGATCGTCGACGGTTGCGGCAGCTTGTTCACGAACTTGATCTCGACCGTGTCGCCCTCGCACACGTCGATCAGCGGACCAACGACTGGGCCCTGCGTGCCCGCGCCGAACTGCCAGAACGTGGTCGGCCGCGCACCGTGCAGCATCGGGCGCGCCACCGGCTGGGCCACCAGCGTGGCCCGGAACGTGCCGGGATCGCGGCTTTCGTTCGCGAGCGTACGCAGCGCCGCGAGCGGCGCGCCGGCCGGCAGCGCGTCGGCGGCAGCGAGCGCGGCCGGCGCGGACTTGCCGTGCTGCCCGTGACCCGCCATTCCTGACATGTCCGACATGCCAGGCATGTCGTCCATCGAGTCCATGCCGGCCATGCCGGCGTGACCGGCATGCTGCGCCCACGCCGCGCGGGCGAACAGCGACGCGGCCGCGATACCGATGGCGCGCGACAGGAAGGTTCTCCGTATCATCAAATCGTTCCTCGTTATCCATAACGCGTCGCACGGCCGCCGCGACGCCCGCGCCGGCCGGCTGAAGCGCCGATGCGCGACGCCAATCCTGATGCCCGCGTCATCATAACCGCAGGCTCATATCGAGACGCGTTGCCGCCGGACGGGCGGCGATACGCCGCAGACTCGACAACGCCGCGCTGGATTCAGCACGCATCGACCGGCATCGTCGATCGGCGATCCGCAGCCCTTCACTCGCTCCCCCAGCACCACAGGCCGCCCGCCCCATGCAGTCTCCAGGCGGCCGCCCGGCGCCTGCCGTTCAGCCACGCCCCAGCACCGGCCGCGTCGCCGGTTCGCAAACCCGCCAATATTTCACGATGCGGAACAACTCTCTGCGTTGTAAAAATTCGTGGTGCAGGGCACAAATTTCCCGTTTCGCGATGCCGAAAAACGTTCCGCAATACAAAACGACGAATGCAAATATTTGTTTTTGAAAGAGAATTTTTGTTTAGTGGAGCCGTTCGACATGCACCATCCAACCGGGTCGCGGACGTAGACTTTGTCCCATGCACTGACGCTTCGCCACGACGTTCGATAAGGAACGCGGCGCAAGCAGCCAGTCGGGCCACAGCCGGTCGAACCGGCAGGCGGCACAACAGAATCGCTTGTGATCAGAAAGGGAGAACGGAAATGAAGGGATTTCGCTTTGGTTCAGCGCTCGGGTCGTTCTACATCCTGCCGGGTAACGGTGGCTGGGAAGCGACGTTCGGCAACGCCCTGCTCGGCGCATTCTCGTGCCCCGAAGTGGCGGCCGACCACATCTCCCGCGGCGACTGCGAGCAACTGTCCGAACTGGACACGGCAACGCTCGAAGTGCCGCACGAAATCGCCGAATGGGAAATCGTTCACGTCTGAATGGCAAGCCTGCAACAAAAAACGCCCCGGGCGACCGGGGCGTTTTTTTCTTGTAACGGGCGGGGGGCAGCCAGGCCCGCCCCGCCGTCACTTGCTTCAACTCGCGCGATCGCGCGGCCCGCGTCAGGCAACCGCGTCGACGATGGCGTTCAGCGTCGCGCTCGGGCGCATCGCCTGGCTCGTCAGGTCGACGTTCGGACGATAGTAGCCGCCGATGGCCTGCGCCTTGCCCTGCGCGGCAGCCAGCTCTTCCAGAATGCGCGCTTCGTTGTCGGACAACGACTTCGCCACGCCTTCGAACTGCACCTTCAGCGCCGCGTCCTCGGTCTGCTCGGCCAGCGCCTGCGCCCAGTACAGGCACAGGTAGAAGTGGCTGCCGCGGTTGTCGAGGCCGCCGACCTTGCGCGCCGGCGACTTGTTCTCGTCCAGGAACTTGCCGGTCGCCTGGTCGAGCGTCTTCGCGAGCACGAGCGCCTTCGGGTTCTGGTACGCGTTGCCGAGGTGTTCGAGCGATGCCGCGAGCGCGAGGAATTCGCCGAGCGAATCCCAGCGCAGGAAGCCTTCCTCGACGAACTGCTGCACGTGCTTCGGCGCGGAGCCGCCCGCACCCGTTTCGAACATCCCGCCGCCGGCCATCAGCGGCACGATCGACAGCATCTTCGCGCTGGTGCCGAGTTCCATGATCGGGAACAGGTCGGTCAGGTAGTCGCGCAGCACGTTGCCGGTGACCGAGATCGTGTCCTTGCCCGCACGGATGCGCTCGAGCGAGAAGCGCGTCGCGTCGACCGGCGTCATCACGCGGATGTCGAGGCCGTTCGTGTCGTGGTCCTTCAGGTAACGCTCGACCTTCGCGATGATCTGCGCGTCGTGCGCGCGTGCCGGATCGAGCCAGAACACGGCCGGTGCGCCGGTCGCGCGCGCGCGGTTGACCGCGAGCTTGACCCAGTCCTGCACCGGTGCGTCCTTCGTCTGGCACATGCGCCAGATGTCGCCCGACTCCACCGCATGCTCGAGCAGCACGTTGCCCGCTTCGTCGGTGACGCGCACGACGCCATCCGCCGGGATCAGGAACGTCTTGTCGTGCGAACCGTATTCTTCAGCCGCCTGCGCCATCAGGCCCACGTTCGGCACGCTGCCCATCGTGACCGGATCGAACGCGCCGTGCTGCTTGCAGTCCTCGATCACGGCCTGGTAGACACCGGCGTAGCAACGATCCGGAATCACGGCCTTCGCGTCGTACAGCTGGCCGTCCGGGCCCCACATGCCGCCCGAATCGCGGATCATCGCCGGCATCGATGCGTCGACGATCACGTCGCTCGGCACGTGCAGGTTCGTGATGCCCTTGTCCGAGTTGACCATCGCAAGGCGCGGACGCACCGCGTATTCGGCCTTGATGTCGGCTTCGATCGCTTCGCGCGTGTCGGCCGGCAGGTCCTTCAGGCGCGCGTACAGGTCGCCGATCCCGTTGTTCGGGTTGAAGCCGGCCTGCGCCAGCACGTCCGCGTGTTTCGCAAGCGCGTCGCGGTAGAACACCGACACGAAGTGACCGAACAGGATCGGGTCCGAGACCTTCATCATGGTCGCCTTCAGGTGCACCGAGAACAGCACGTCCTGCGCCTTCGCGTCGGCGATCTGCGCTTCGATGAAGCTGCGCAGCGCGTTGCGGCTCATCACCGATGCGTCGATGACTTCACCCGCCTTCACGGCCGTCTTTTCCTTCAGCACCTTCTTCGCGCCGTCGGTCGTCGTGAGTTCGATCTTCACGCTGCCGGCTTCGGCGATCAGCGCCGACTTCTCGCTGCCGTAGAAGTCGCCTTCGCTCATGTGCGCGACGTGCGCCTTCGACGTGGCTTTCCACGCGCCCATCTTGTGCGGATGCTTGCGTGCGTAGTTCTTGACCGACAGCGGCGCGCGGCGGTCGGAGTTGCCTTCGCGCAGCACCGGGTTCACCGCGCTGCCCTTGATCTTGTCGTAGCGGGCCTTGACGGCCTTCTCTTCGTCCGTCGACGGATCTTCCGGATAGGCCGGCAGCGTGTAGCCCTGCGCCTGCAGTTCGGCGATCGCGGCCTTGAGCTGCGGCACCGATGCGCTGATGTTCGGCAGCTTGATGATGTTCGCTTCCGGCTTCAGCGTGAGCTGGCCCAGTTCGGCCAGATCGTCGGAACCCTTCTGCTCGGGCGGCAGGACGTCTGCGAATGCCGCGACGATGCGGCCGGCGAGCGAGATGTCGCGCGTTTCGACGGCGACGCCGGACGAACGCGTGAAGGCCTTGACGATCGGCAGCAGCGAATAGGTCGCGAGCGCGGGCGCTTCGTCGGTGAGGGTGTAGATGATCTTGGGCGAAGTGGACATGGTCGATGCGTTGCTACGTGAAAATTTGGACTGAGGAGCGCCGGCGGTAACCGGCGGGGAGCGACCGGGTCGGTCGCGAAAGGGGCGCGCCGGCTCAGCCGGGCGGTGGTGTTGCAAGGGCCGTCATGTTCTACCTTGCAGGGCCTCCGGGCCGCATCGCGGCGCCGCGGCCCGCTTGCCGGACCGCCCTGCCAACAAACCTGCCATCCACGAAACGCTCCGGCGCCGGCAGTCAGCGCCGGGGCGGCCGGCACCT
This sequence comes from Burkholderia sp. 572, assembly GCF_040545135.1. Taxonomy (NCBI): domain Bacteria; kingdom Pseudomonadati; phylum Pseudomonadota; class Betaproteobacteria; order Burkholderiales; family Burkholderiaceae; genus Burkholderia; species Burkholderia sp. 572. Next base: position 324,880 of record NZ_JBEPLH010000010.1, read on the forward strand.
GCCGGCCCACCCCGGAAGGGGACTTACATGTTCTCGATCAGCACTTCACCGAAGCCCGAGCACGACACCTGCGTCGCACCTTCCATCAGGCGCGCGAAGTCGTACGTGACGCGCTTCTGCAGGATCGACTTCTCCATCGCGGCGATGATCGTGTCGGCTGCTTCCGTCCAGCCGAGGTGGCGCAGCATCATTTCCGCCGACAGGATCTCGGAACCCGGGTTCACGTAATCCTTGCCCGCGTACTTCGGTGCCGTGCCGTGCGTCGCCTCGAACATCGCGACCGAATCCGACAGGTTCGCGCCCGGCGCGATCCCGATGCCGCCGACCTGCGCGGCCAGTGCGTCGGAGATGTAGTCGCCGTTCAGGTTCAGCGTGGCGATCACGTCGTATTCGGCCGGGCGCAGCAGGATCTGCTGCAGGAACGCATCGGCGATCGAATCCTTGATGACGATCTCGTTGCCCGTCTTCGGGTTCTTCACGCGCATCCACGGGCCGCCGTCGATCAGCTCGCCGCCGAATTCCTTCTGCGCCAGCGCGTAGCCGGCGTCACGGAACAGGCCTTCCGTGAACTTCATGATGTTGCCCTTGTGCACCAGCGTGACCGACTTGCGATCGTTGTCGATCGCGTACTGGATCGCCTTGCGCACGAGACGCTCGGTGCCTTCGGTCGACACGGGCTTGACGCCGATCCCCGAGGTTTCCGGGAAGCGGATCTTCTTCACGCCCATCTCGTCCTGCAGGAACTTGATGACCTTCTTCGCCTGCTCGGAGCCCGCGGCCCATTCGATGCCCGCGTAGATGTCTTCCGAGTTCTCGCGGAAGATCACCATGTCGATCTTTTGCGGCTCGCGCACCGGCGACGGCACGCCCTTGAAGTACTGCACCGGGCGCAGACACACGTACAGGTCGAGTTCCTGGCGCAGCGCGACGTTCAGCGAACGGATGCCGCCGCCGACCGGGGTCGTGAGCGGCCCCTTGATCGACACCACGTATTCCTTGAGCACCTGCAGCGTTTCGTCCGGGAGCCACACGTCCGGGCCGTACACCTTCGTCGCCTTCTCGCCCGCGAAGATCTCCATCCAGTGGATCTTGCGCTTGCCCTTGTAGGCATGCGCGACCGCCGCGTCGACAACCTTGATCATGACCGGCGTGATATCGAAGCCCGTACCGTCGCCTTCGATATAGGGAATGATCGGCTGATCGGAAACGTTGAGCGAGAAGTCCTTGTTGACGGTGATCTTGTCACCGCCTTCCGGAACCTTGATGTGCTGATACGGCATGATCGACTCCAGTGACGTGGCTGAGCAGGTGATGCTGGTCGAAGCTGCGCGCGCGGCGGGGGCGCGGCATGGCCACCCCGTGACGGCAACAGCGAGCCGCTATTCTAGCGCCCCAACCGGGCACTTCGGCATGAAGCGCGGCACTGCGTATCAAGACCCCACTTATGTCTTATATAAGACAGAGGACTTGGCGTTCCGTATTATGCATTAAGATTCCGCCATTTGCCATAGACCGCCCGCCCCCGCCTCCCGCGGCGCGCCGGGTGGACGACCCGCCATGAACCTGATCGCCCTCAACAAGCCGTTCGGCACGATTTGCCAGTTTTCCGCGCACGAGACGCGCCCGTCGCTCGGCGACTGGGTAAAAACGCCCGGCGTCTACGCGGCCGGCCGGCTCGACGCGGACAGCGAGGGGTTGCTGCTGCTCACCGACGACGGCGCGCTGCAGGCGCGCATCGCCGAGCCGCGCCACAAGCTCGTGAAGCGCTACTGGGCACAGGTCGAGGGCGCGCCGGGCGCCGCCGACCTGAAGGCGCTCGCGCGCGGCGTCGACCTCGGCGACTACGTGACGCGGCCATGCCGCGCCGAATTCATCGAACCGCCCGACGCGCTGTGGCCGCGCAACCCGCCGATCCGCTACCGCGCCGCGATCCCGACGACATGGATCGAACTCGCGATCACCGAAGGCAAGAACCGGCAGGTGCGCCGGATGACGGCGGCCGTCGGCTTCCCGACGTTGCGCCTGGTACGCGTCGGCATCGGTGCACTGGATATATTCGCACTCGACATTGCACCGGGAGAAACAATCGCGCTGCCGCCGCGCGCGCCGTGGGACGGTTTCGCGCCCGCCGGATGACGAATTCGGGACGGGCGAATTTTTCGTCATCTTTTTCGTCAACCGCCCGCGAAGATCGCGCGTTAAACCACGCAGATGCCAACCTTAGCTATCCGGCATTGGCAGCCGAACCGTGTTTGCGTCACGAAAGCGACGTTTTTATCGAATACGATTCGGCGCCCGCAGCGCAATGAGAAATTTCTCGAAGCGTCTGTCAACCGAAAGGTGGATGGCACCGTTAGACGACATGACTCCTATTGCCGGGTCATTTGGTTAATTAACTAAAGCTGAGGAACACAACATGAACAAACTGATCGCCGCTCTGGTCGCTGGCCTCTTCGCAACGGCTGCTTTCGCACAAGCATCGGCTCCGGAAGCTGCTCCGGCTGCTGCTGAAGCTGCTTCGGCACCGGCTAAGCACGCTGCTAAGAAGCACCACGCAGCCAAGAAGCACCACAAGGCATCGAAGAAGGCTGCAGCAAGCGACGCAGCAGCACCGGCAGCTGCTTCGAACTAAGTAAGCTTGCTGTAATAACGCAGTCAAGAACACGCAGTCTTGCCGTTCTTACGGCGTTGAAAGGCAGATCACCGCGAGGCGATCTGCCTTTTTCTTTTATGTGCCCGCCGGCGCGCATCGCGTACCATGCGGGTCTTGTTTTCCAGATAGGAGCCTTGCTGTGCAATTCCCCCTGCGCTCGTCGCTCGGCCGCCTTGCGCGCGCCGCCGTGTTTCCCGCCGCGCTCGCCGTCCTCGCGCTCGGCATGCAGGCCGCCAGCGCGCAAGTACCGCCCGGCGCCAAGCAGCCGAGCGAATTCCCGCGCGTGAAGCTGCGCGCCGGCATGTACGTGATCGACGCGGCCGTCGCCGCGAACGACCCCGACCGCGAACAGGGGCTGATGTACCGTTCGCAGCTCGCGCCGAACGAAGGCATGCTGTTCGTGTTCAACGAGAACGCGGTGCACTGCTTCTGGATGAAGAACACGCTGATCCCGCTGTCGATCGCGTTCATCCGCGCGGACGGCACGATCACCGACATCGACGAGATGAAGGCCGAGACGACCGACAACCACTGCCCGCGCAACAACGGCGTCTATGCTCTCGAAATGAGCAAGGGCTGGTTCGCGGCGAAGGGCATCAAGCCCGGGATGAAGCTCGAAGGGCTGCCGCAAGCCCAGTAACGGATATCGCCGCGCCGCCGACCCGCCCCGCCCCGCGTCACGTCACGTCACGTCACGTCACGTCACGCCGCGCCGCGCCGCGCCGCGCCGCGTACCGACCCAAGCCGGCCGCCCGTTGCGCGCCGGCTTTTTTTTCGCCTGCCGGCGGCGGCGCCCGCCTTGATTCGGCCAACACTGCCCGCATCTGCAAAAGCCACGGACAAGCGCTATCCTTTAAATCTCGCTAGTCCAGCCCGGGCCGGCCCAGCCGGCCCGCTTACGATCCGAACCTAAGGAGGTTCACGTGCCCCGCAAAACCCCCATCGAGCGCTATCGCAATATCGGGATCAGTGCTCACATCGATGCCGGCAAGACCACGACGACCGAGCGCATCCTGTTTTACACCGGCGTGAGCCACAAGATCGGTGAAGTGCACGACGGCGCGGCCACGATGGACTGGATGGAGCAGGAGCAGGAACGCGGCATCACGATCACGTCGGCCGCGACCACGGCCTTCTGGAAGGGCATGGCCGGCAACTATCCGGAGCACCGGATCAACATCATCGACACGCCCGGGCACGTCGACTTCACGATTGAAGTCGAGCGCTCGATGCGCGTGCTCGACGGCGCGTGCATGGTCTACGACTCGGTCGGCGGCGTGCAGCCGCAGTCCGAAACCGTCTGGCGCCAGGCCAACAAGTACAAGGTGCCGCGCATCGCGTTCGTCAACAAGATGGACCGCATCGGCGCCGATTTCTTCCGCGTGCAGCGGCAGATCGGCGAGCGCCTGAAAGGCGTCGCCGTGCCGATCCAGATTCCGATCGGCGCGGAGGATCATTTCCAGGGCGTCGTCGACCTCGTGAAGATGAAGGCGATCGTGTGGGACGACGAAAGCCAGGGCGTGAAGTTCACGTACGAGGACATCCCCGCGAACCTCGTCGAGCTCGCGCACGAATGGCGCGAGAAGATGGTCGAGGCCGCGGCGGAAGCGAGCGAGGAACTGCTCGAGAAGTACCTGCACGACCATGAATCGCTGACCGAGGACGAGATCAAGGCCGCGCTGCGCAAGCGCACGATCGCGAACGAGATCGTGCCGATGCTGTGCGGCAGCGCGTTCAAGAATAAGGGCGTGCAGGCGATGCTCGACGCGGTGATCGACTACCTGCCGTCGCCCGTCGACGTGCCCGCGATCCTCGGCCACGACTTCCACGATCCGGAAAAGCCGGCGGAACGTCATCCGAGCGACGACGAGCCGTTCTCGTCGCTCGCGTTCAAGATCATGACCGACCCGTTCGTCGGCCAGCTGATCTTCTTCCGTGTGTATTCGGGCGTCGTCGAATCGGGCGACACGGTGCTGAACGCGACCAAGGACAAGAAGGAACGGCTCGGCCGGATCCTGCAGATGCACGCGAACGAGCGCAAGGAAATCAAGGAAGTGCGCGCGGGCGACATCGCGGCGGCCGTCGGCCTGAAGGAAGCGACCACCGGCGACACGCTGTGCGATCCGGCGAAGCCGATCATCCTCGAGAAGATGGAATTCCCGGAACCGGTGATCTCGCAGGCCGTCGAGCCGAAGACGAAGGCCGACCAGGAAAAGATGGGCCTCGCGCTGAACCGTCTCGCGCAGGAAGATCCGTCGTTCCGCGTGCAGACCGACGAAGAGTCCGGCCAGACGATCATTTCAGGGATGGGCGAGCTTCACCTCGAAATCCTGGTCGACCGGATGAAGCGTGAATTCGGCGTCGAAGCGACGGTCGGCAAGCCGCAGGTCGCGTATCGCGAGACGGTGCGCACGACGGCGTCCGACGTCGAGGGCAAGTTCGTCAAGCAGTCGGGTGGCCGCGGTCAGTACGGCCATGCGGTGATCACGCTCGAGCCGAACCCCGGCAAGGGCTACGAGTTCCTCGACGAGATCAAGGGCGGCGTGATTCCGCGTGAATTCATCCCGGCCGTCGACAAGGGCATCACCGAAACGCTGAAGAGCGGCGTGCTCGCGGGCTACCCGGTCGTCGACGTGAAGGTGCACCTGACGTTCGGCTCGTACCACGACGTCGACTCGAACGAAAACGCGTTCCGGATGGCCGGCTCGATGGCGTTCAAGGAAGCGATGCGCCGCGCGAAGCCGGTGCTGCTCGAGCCGATGATGGCGGTCGAGGTCGAGACGCCCGAGGAGTTCATGGGCAACGTGATGGGCGACCTGTCGAGCCGTCGCGGCATCGTGCAGGGGATGGAAGACATCGCGGGCGGCGGCGGCAAGCTCGTGCGCGCCGAGGTGCCGCTCGCGGAGATGTTCGGCTATTCGACGTCGCTGCGTTCGGCCACGCAGGGCCGCGCGACCTACACGATGGAGTTCAAGCAGTACGCGGAAACGCCGGCCAACGTATCGGAAGGCGTGATCAGCGCGAAAGTGAAGTAAGCGCGGCGCGATCTCGCGCTGTCGCACGCAGCAAGGCCCGTCCGGAACCGGACGGGCCTTTTTTCATTCGTGCACACCGTGCACGCGGCTTTTTTGATCGGCACGACCGGTATTTTTTTCGCGTGCCACAATGCAGCGCGAATCGTCAGATGGAACGTCCCGATGCCGCCCACCCCTGCCCTGCGCCGCCTGCTGATCCTCTATGCCGGCCTGATCGCCGCGAACGCCGCCGTCTGGCTGTGGGCGCTCGCCGTGTTGCGCGATCATCCGCTGCTGCTCGGCACCGCGGCGATCGCTTACGGGCTCGGGCTGCGTCACGCGGTCGACGCCGATCACATCGCCGCGATCGACGTTGCGACGCGCAAGCTGATGCAGGACGGCCAGCGTCCGGTGAGCGTCGGGCTGTTCTTCTCGCTCGGCCATTCGACGATCGTGATCGCCGCGACGCTCGGCATCGCGCTGACGGCATTCGCGCTGCGCGACCGGTTCGATGCGTTCCGCGAGATCGGCGGCACGATCGGCACGGCGGTGTCGGCCACCTTCCTGCTCGTGCTCGCGTGCGTGAACCTGGCGATCCTGCGCGACGTGTGGCGGCGCTATCGCGGCGCGCACGGGCATGGGCACGCGCACGATGCGGCGCATGTACACCGCCCGGCCGGGCTCGTGTCCCGGCTGCTGCGTCCGCTGTTCCGGTTCGTGTCGAAGAGCTGGCACATGTATCCGGTCGGCGTGCTGTTCGGGCTCGGTTTCGATACTGCAACCGAAATCGGCCTGCTCGCGATCGCGGCCACACAGGCGAGCCAGGGGCTGCCGGTCTATACGGTCATGCTGTTTCCCGCGCTTTTCACCGCCGGCATGACGCTGATCGACTCGACCGATAACGTGCTGATGATTCACGCGTATGGCTGGGCGATGGACGATCCGCAGCGCAAGCTGCTCTACAACGCGAGCATCACGTTCGTGTCGGCGGCCGTCGCGCTGGCGATCGGCGGGATCGAGGCAGCCGGCCTGCTGGCCGATAAGCTGTCGCTGACGGGCCCCGTGCGCGACGCGCTCGATGCGGTCGGCGAGCGCTTCGGCTCGATTGGCTACGGCATCGTCGCCCTGTTCCTCGTCTGCTGGATCGCATCGATCCTGTTCCACCGCTGGCAGCGCGCGGCCGATGCGCCCGCGCGCTGAACTTAGCTCAGACGTTTCATTCCGGAAACAAAACTCCTACCAAAGACGTTGCATGCGCCGTCGCGCGCTGCGCGCGCCTTGAGCCACGGGCTCAAGCGGCCGATGGCACGGATCTGGCAGATAGGGCTTCGCACGGCGGGCCCGCATGCCGCTCCGCGATCGAGGCTGGCGTCCAGCGCCGGCCCGAAGGCGATCGGCTGCCGACAGGACTACGAACCTTTACCGGCCCCCTGCACTACACGTAGATTGCCGCGCGGCGACGAGGCATCGCGCGCATGGGGAGGCCATGATGCTCAAGACGAAACGACCGTTCCGCACGACGGGACGGTGCCATCGCGCAACCTTGTTCGCCGCAGCCGCGTTCGCGTGCTGCTGCTCGTATGCCGTCGCACAGGACGCGACACCGGACTCCGCGCCCGATGCCGTTGCCGGCGCGGACGCCGTCATGATGCTGGTCGACGACGCTTCGCCGTGCGCAGCGAATCCGGCTGCGTGCTCGGTGCACGTCTTCGCCGGTGGGCGCGCCGGCGGGAATGGCGCTGGTGCGACCGGCAATGGCAGCGGCAGCAGCCCCGGTAGCGGAAATGGCAATGGCGGCGGCAGCGGCAACAACGGGAACGGTACCGTCGGACCTGCCGGCGTCGGCGGAACGACGAGCGGAACATCCAGCGGTACGAGCGGTACGGGTGGCTCGGGCCGCGGTGGCAACGCGTCTGGTAACGGTGGTTCGGGAGGGTCTTCCGGTGGGGGTTCTTCCGGCGGTGGCTCTTCCGGCGGTGGGTCTTCCGGCGGTGGTTCTTCCGGTGGTGGTTCTTCCGGTGGTGGTTCTTCCGGTGGTGGTTCTTCCGGTGGTGGTTCTTCCGGTGCTGGTTCTTCCGGCGGGGGTTCTTCCAGCGGTGGCTCTTCCGGTGGTGGCTCTTCCGGCGGCGGTTCTTCCGGCGGCGGTTCTTCCGGCGGCGGTTCTTCCGGCGGCGGTTCTTCCGGCGGCGGTTCTTCCGGCGGCGGTTCTTCCGGCGGCGGTTCTTC